>JACVJF010000063.1 GCA_015711855.1 Candidatus Solincola quzhuomuensis
TGGCGGTGCTCTTTCAGGAAGACGAGCTTCTTTACAATTTTTACCATGTAATGGAGGTCAACCCGGAGAAGTGGCCGGACGTCAACCGGGTAGGCGCCCGCGCCTTTTCCGATTTCGTCACCGGTAAGAAAGCCCAGGAGCTCCTGCTCCGCTTCGGCGTTGAGGAATGCGGGGAGCCCCTTTTCTTCCCCGATGCCCTGCAGGATTGAGGGGGGATAAGTCGTCGTCGGGTAAGGGGGATAGGTTCACGTCGGATCACGGTAGGAGGTGAGCGCGAGTGGGGGAGATATGGCGGGGTTTCGTGGAGGCCTGCAGGCTCATCGCCCGTCTCGATCCCTACGTGGTCAAGATAACCCTTTTCACCCTATACGTCTGCGCCTTGGCCACCGCCGCGGGCATGGTCGTGGGCATCCCCCTCGGTACCTGGCTGGCTCTCCACCGCTTTCGGGGGCGCAAGCTCCTGGTCACCCTGGTCAACGCGGGCATGGGGCTCCCGCCGGTGGTGGTAGGACTATTCGTGTACCTCATCCTGAGACGGAGGGGACCGCTGGGCTTTCTCAACTGGTTGTACACGCCCAAGGCGATCTTCCTGGCGGAGATGGTCCTGGCCATGCCCCTCATCGCCGGCATAACCATGGCCGCCCTCCAGAACGCCGACCCGCGCCTGAGACTTCAGGCCCGTTCCCTGGGAGCCGGGACGTGGGGTTCCGCCCTGACTCTCCTCCGGGAGAACCGGCTCTCCCTCGTGGCGGCGGTGATCGCTGGGTTCGGGGGGATAATCTCGGAGGTAGGTGCGGCCATGATGGTGGGAGGCAACCTCCTCCTCCACGGGGAGCCCTATACGCGGACCCTGACCACGGCCACCGTCCTCGAGGTCAGCCAAGGCAACAGCGTGCGGGCCATCGCCCTGGGAATCATCCTTATGGGCATAACCCTCATCTTGGTGTGGGTGATGACCCTCGTCCAGCAGGGAACAGCGTCCGCTCACCCGCTGCGCGCGGCCAGAGACCTGCTGACCGGAAAGCGGGGGGTGGTAAGGGAGTGAGCGACCTGCTCTCCGTGGAGGGTTTGCACCAGAGCTACGGGGAGAGGTGCGTCCTACGAGTGGACGGGTTCCGACTCCAGGAGGGGAGGATCACCGCGCTGGTGGGCCCCAACGGAGCGGGTAAAAGCACCTTCCTACGTGTGATAAATCTCCTGGAGAAACCCGCCGGGGGGGAGATAGTTTACTGGGACGGGTCGCGGCTTTCCTCGCTGGGGCGCAGGGATCGGCGGAAACTATCCCGGGAGATGGCCATGATCTTCCAGGACCCCTTGCCCTTCCGCCGCACGGTAAGGGAAAACCTGGCCTACGGCTTAAAGGTGAGGCGGTTGAGCCGCGCGGAGAGGGAGGCCAGGGTGGAGGAGATGCTGCACCGACTCGACCTGCTGGAATACGCGGAACGGGCCGCGCATACCCTATCCGGCGGGGAGGCCCAGAAGATGGCCCTGGGGAGGGCCATGATACTCCGGCCCCGCCTGCTTCTTTTGGACGAACCCCTCTCCAACCTGGACCTTCCCTCCCGCAGGGAACTTCTGCGCCTAATCTCCGAACTGGTACGGGAGGACGGCGTCACCGTCCTTTACGTGTCCCACGATTATCACGAGGTCCTGGAGATCGCGGACGTCCTGGCCGTTCTCGTCGACGGGGAGCTCCTGCAGGTGGGCGAGCCCGGGGAGGTCTTCGCCCGGCCTCGCTCGGAACAGGTGGCCTCTTTTTTGGGATCCGAGAACCTCCTGGAGGGGGTGATAGAGCGTAGGGTGGAGGAGATGGGTGTCATCCGCGTCGGGCGGGCGGAGCTGGAGGCGGTTTGCGACCTCCCGGCGGGAAGCAGGGTGAAGGTGCTCGTCCACCCGGAAGAGGTGGTTCTCCTTCCCCCGGGCGAAGGGGCCGGTTCGGCGCGCAATAGCCTCGCGGCCAGGGTCATGGAGGTCAGGGACATGGGGAGCCTGGTGCGGGTTACAATGGACTGCGGGTTCCCTCTGGTGGCCCATGTGACACGGGCTTCCCGGGAGATTATGGGTATCCGGCCGGGAAGCGAGTTCACGGCGGCGCTGAAGGCCACCTCACTCCACGTGATGCCCTTCAGCGGGAGGTCTTGACGGTGATGGATGAGATTGAAAGGGCGCGTCGGAAGGGCGGAGGTTCCGGTGGTTGACGGGACGGCGAACTGGATGGCGGGGATACGTTTTCCGGTACTCCTCGCCGCGATGGCCGCCCTTCTCCTCGCGATGGTCCTTACCACCGGATGCGAGGGCACGGAAAGGCCGCCCCTGGTGCTTGCCGCCACTCGGGACCTCGAGGGTTTCGGCATCCTGGAGGCCTGGACCGGAGAGTTCGCAAAGCGGTCCGGAAGGCGGGTGGAGCTCGTCACCGCCTCGGACTTGGAGGTGCTGGATATGGGCCGGCACGGGGAGTGCGACCTACTCATCACCCACCTCGACTGGGAGGAAGAGCGCCTGGAGAGGAACGGCTTTGTGGACATGCGGACGGAAGTGATGCGAGACGACTTCCTCCTCGTGGGTCCCCCGGGCGATCCCGCCGGAGCGGGGCAGGCGGGGGACGTGTACGAGGCCCTGAAGAGGATCGCCGCGGGCGGTCACGTCCTGGTGGCGAGGTCGGACGGCTCCGGGGTCGCCGCGGCCTTGGACATCATGCGCCGCAGGGCCTCGTTAAGCGATTTCCCCGGCTGGAAGACCTCCGCTAAGGGAGGTATGGAGGGAGCGCTTCGCCAGGCATCCCAAGAGGGTGGCTACACCCTCTGCGACGGCAGCACCTACCGGAGGTTGGCGGGGGAAGTTCGCCTGGAGGTCTTGCTGCAGGGCGGCGAGAACCTGGTCAACTCCTACCGGGTGATGGTGGTGACGACTCTGGCTTACCCGGACACCGACCGGGAAGGAGCGGAGGAATTCGTCCGCTATCTCCTCTCCGGGGAAGCGCGCCGCCATTTCGGCTTGGGGGACTGGAGGCCGCCGGAATGAGGGCGGTCGCGGGTCCCAGGAGACTCTGTAGGAAGGGAATGGCGGCGGTCGACGCGTTTTCCGCAGTATTCAATGGGATATGAGTACCGGAACGAGGTGATGACCTATGTTGAGCGTGGAGGAGGCACGTAGAAGGATATTGGATTCCCTTCCCCGGCTGGAGGAGGTGGAGGTGGAGCTCCTGGAAGCCCTGGGGATGACCCTTGCGGAGGAGGTGACGGCCGGGCACGATATACCACCGTTCGACAATTCGGCCATGGACGGTTACGCCCTGCGCGCCGCCGACGTCGCCCGGGCATCGGCGGAGAGCCCGGTGGACCTGAAGGTGCTGGGAGACCTCCCGGCGGGTTACACGGCGGGCCTCTCGGTGGGGGAGGGCGAGGCACTGCGCATCATGACCGGGGCTCCCCTTCCGGCGGGAGCGGATGCCGTGGTCCCCGTGGAGTCCACCCGCGCCCAGGGGGATCGCGTACTGGTCCTGGAGGGAGTCTCCCCGGGAGAAAACGTGCGTCGGGCAGGGGAGGACGTACGCGCCGGAGAGACGGTGCTCTTCCCGGGTCGCCTCATCGGCGCGGCAGAGTTGGGAATGCTTGCCAGCTTGGGATATGCCCGCATACGCTGTCACCGCAGGGCCGTGGTGGGAATTATTTCCACCGGGGACGAACTGGTCGGGGTGGAAGAGGAACTTGCTCCGGGCAAGATAAGGGACTCCAACAGCTATACGCTCTACGGGATGGTGCGGGAAGCGGGAGGGGTTCCCTTGCGCCTGGGGGTGGTGCGTGACGACGCCGCACTACTGGAGCGGACCATAAGAGAGAACCTGGACAAGGTGGACCTCTTCGTCACCAGCGGCGGGGTCTCCGTGGGGGATTACGACATGGTCAAGGACGTCCTGGGGAAGCTGGGCGAGATGAACTTCTGGAAGGTGGCCATGCGCCCCGGAAAACCCCAGGCGTTCGGGCACGTTGGAGGCAAGCCGCTTTTCGGATTGCCGGGGAACCCGGTCTCGGTGATGGTCTCCTTCGAGCAATTCGTGCGCCCCGCCCTTCTCAAGATGATGGGCCGCGAGGACCTTTTCCGGCCGCAGGTCACCGCCGTACTTGACGCTCCCCTCGGACGCAAGAGGGGAAGGACGGAGTTCATCCGTGTGGTCGTGGAATGGCGGGAGGGCCGTTTTCATGCCCGACCCACCGGACCCCAGGGAAGCGGCATCCTCAAGTCCATGGTCCTGGGCAACGGCCTAGCCGTCCTCCCCGAGGATGTGGGGAGGCTGGAGACCGGATCCGAGGTAACCGTCCAACTCTTGAGGTATTGCCAAACTCCATAATGGATAGTAAAATAAAAACAATCGGTCAAGATTGGTATCTACTACTTAAGGGGTCCGGATGACGCGTTGACCGTCGAGGCTAGAGGGGGGATATACTTGCCCGATTATGACGTCGTGGTCATAGGCGGCGGGATAGGAGGGCTGACCACCGCGGCCCTATGCCAGAAGGCGGGCATGAAGACGTTGGTGGTGGAACAGGCGGACCGCATAGGAGGGTGCTGTTCCACGTTCGTGACTCCGGAGGGGTTTCACTTCGACGTGGGGGCCAGCGTGGTGGAGGTCACCAGGTCCCTGGAGGAGCTCTTTAAACGTTTGGGCCTTTCCCGAGAGGATTACGTGCCCCTCGTGCCCGTGGACCCCATCTACGATTACTGCGACAACACGCGCGGCGTGCGCTTCGCCTATCCCACCTCCGTGGAGGAGACGGCGAAGGTCATTGCCGAGTTCTCGCCGGAGGACGCCCGGGCCTTTTTGAAGTTCGCCGAGGACTACGCTCCCAAGATAAGGGAACTCGTGGACAACTTCTTCTACGCGCCCTCTTTGGGTTTTTTGGACACCCTGCGCCTGATAGTCAAATATCCCGGCATGCTCACCGTCCTGCCCATGTTCGTCACCACCCATCAAAAGATCGTGGCCAGGTATTTCAAGCACCAGGACGTCTTGGCTTCCATGGCTTTCCAGTCCTTTTACGCCGGGTTGCCGCCGGACATGTGCGCCGGCCTCTACGCCGTGGTCGGTCTGCTGGAACACGACGGGATCTACTATCCGAAAAAGGGCGGCATGATCACCATACCCGCCGGCATAAAGCAGGCCTTCGAGGACCTGGGAGGGGAGACCCGGATGGGCGCGCGGGCCGTGAGGGTTATGGTGGAGAACCGCCGCGCCGTAGGGGTGGAGCTTTGGGACGGCACGGAGATCACTGCCGGCAACGTGGTGGGAGCCATAAACGCCAAGAAGCTGTACATGGACATGATCGGCAGGGAGCACATACCCTGGCACGTCTGGAGGGGAGTGGAGTCCCTGGTGCTCTCCATGCCCTGTCCCATGATCTATCTGGGGGTGGACTACGAACCACCTCTACGCGCTCACCACACGCTTACCTTGACCGACCCCAGGGCAATGAACGACTACTGGAGCAATTACTACCTTAAGGGCAAGCTGTACGAGAAGGACGGCCGCATTGAGGTCATGGGCCTCGTTTCCTGGGCCTCCCGGGTGGACCCCACACTCGCTCCTCCCGGAAAACACGTCCTCACCCACATGGGCCTGGCTCCCTACAACCTGGCCGGGAACGACTGGGATCGCTTCAAGGAGAGGTATATAGATCTGGCCATAGAGACCATCGAGAGGTACATAATCCCCGACCTTGCGGATCACGTTGTCTACCGGGACATGGCCACACCAAAGGACCTGGAGCGCATGCTTCTCCACCCCGGAGGTGCGGTTTACGGCATACAGACCGACCTCAGCCACATGGCCGTCTTCCGTCCCGCCAACCGTTCCAAATGCATACGTAACCTTTATCTGGCGGGAGCTTCCACCCACCCGGGTGGTGGAGTCCCGGCGGTGGTGGCGGGAGGGATAATCACCGGGGAATTGGTGGTCAAGGACAATGGCTGAAGCCGCGCAGGCTCGAGATGTCCGGCGGCGTGACGGGATAAGGAGGCGACCGGAGACCGGGGGGATGATCCGATTGAAGGCTCGCACGAAGATCATGGCGGCTTTGGGGGTCGCGGTGGGAATAGCCGCTTGGCTGGCCGCCACCACCGAGCCGTCCGATTGGCGGTACCCCAAGCTCCTCCTGACCCAGCTTCCCAAGATGCCCTTCCGCTATTTCGTGTGAGGGGTGCTGGCGCGGGAGAGAGCGCTTAAAGAAGGGCGATGGAGGATGGGTTGGGCTCGGTCTCGTAAGGGGATAAATTAAACATAATTCCGATCGGGGTATTTTGGGGAGAGGGGACGTCCGTGAGCTTTGCCGCCCTTTTTCGTCGCTGCCGAAAGACATCGTGCCCGCTCCTTTGCCAAGATGAGGACTTCCGGAGGAGGAGCGCTTTTCGATGAAGGGCTTCTTCAACCCCCGTACCGTAGCCGTGGCCGGGGCCTCTAAGACCTCCATGAAGCTGGGAAACGTAGTCCTGGCCAACCTCCTGCGCTTGGGATTCCGGGGACGGATTTGCCCTCTTCATCCCGACGGCGGGGAGATCATGGGGCTTCCCGCCAGCCCCTCCCTCGGCCACGTGGAAGGGGAGGTGGACGTGGCGGTGGCCGTCCTTCCCCGCGAGGCCGTCCATGGTTTCGTGCGGGAATGCGGGTCCGCAGGGGTGAGAAGGGTCATCGTCAGCGCGGCGGGCTTCGCCGACGACGGGGTGGAGGGAAAGGAAATGCAGCGGAGGCTGCTGGAAACGGCTCGAGGTCAGGGCATCCGCCTGATGGGTCCCAACAGCGTGGGCACCATCTCCACGGAGTCGGGATTCGTCACCTCTCTCATGACCCTCGAGCCCCTAAAACCCGGCAACCTGTCCATCGTGGCTCAGACGGGCCTCTTCGCCGGCGGTTTCGCCCGTTGGATAAGTAGCACGCAGCGCTTCGGCCTGGCCAAGGTGGCCTGTCTAGGGAACAAGGCCGACGTGGACGAGGTGGATGTCCTCCAATATCTGAGGGAGGACGCGCAGACCGGGGTCATCGCCGTGTACACGGAAGGCCTGCGCGACGGGAGGAAGTTCTGGGAGCTGGCCCGGGAGGTGACTTCCCGCAAGCCCGTGGTGTTGCTCAAAGGGGGGAGGACCGACCTGGGAGTACGCATGGCCGCCGGACACACCGGTTCCCTCGCCGGGGAGGATGCCGTTTACCGAGGCGCCCTCGCGCAGGCGGGAGTCGTCCAGGTGGAGGACGTGGAGGGCCTCTTCGGATGCTCCAAGGCACTTTCCTACTGTCCGCTGCCGCGCGGTCCGCGTCTGGGAATAGTTTCCATAACGGGAGCCGGAACGGTGCTGGCTGCGGATGCCTGTCGGCGTAGGGGCTTGCCGCTACCGCCCCTGAAGAAGGAGACCCTCCGCCGCATCGGCGAAGTGCTCCCGGATTGGGCGTGGATGGGCAACCCGGCGGACATATGGTCGGCCACCTTGTTCGCGGACGTGGAAGGGGCTTACCGGGTCGTCCTCTCCGCCATGGCCGATCAGGACGACGTGGATATGCTGGCCGTCCTTTTCACCCTGGTGCCGGAATCGGATTTCGACGGCGCCGCCCTTCTCTCGGAGATCAAGGAGAGACACCCGGAAAAGCCCGTGCTGGCCTGTTTTCTGGGGTCCTCTCGCGAGGACCGCGAACGCTGGTTCGCTTCTTTGGAAGACATCGGCATCCCGGTTTACGATTCCGTGGAGAGGTGCGTGGAAGCCGCCTGGTCCCTGGCCCGCTGCGCTGAGCGCCGTCGCGGGGAAAGGTTCCCTTGGGGTGAGCAGGTACAGATCGGCGCTTGACGGATCGGCCGTCAGGCCCCTTTGCTCGCTATGGGGGACCGGGGGACCTGAGGGGCGTCGACACAGATTTCCAGCGGGGAGGTGGAGGACGTGAGGAGAGTGGATGAGGACTTAAGGGAAGTGGTGGGCGCGGAGGTCGTGTCCACCGACCCGGGGATCCTGAGCGTATACTTCCGGGAGCCGCCGCCCAGGCTGGACCTCATCCTGGCCAAGCCCAGGGATTCCCTGGAGCTGGCGGACGTGGCCGCCTGGGCATACCGCAACGAGATCCCCCTGTACACCCACCGTAGGGGATATCTTTCCCCCGAGGTGGCCTCCTCCGGCGGAGTGCTCGTCGACCTCACGGGTATCGACCGGATCGTGCGCATCGACGAGGACAACCTGCTGGCCTTCGTGGAATACGGGGTGACCTTCGAGCGGCTCAAGGGGGAACTGGACAGGCGCGGCCTGCGCATCCTCATGCCCGCGGCGGCGACGTCTTCTTCCGTGGTGCGGACCTTCCTCGACCGAGATGTGATCCTGGCCAACGGTGCTACCCGGCCATACCAGTTCACCACCTTCCACGCCATACTGGCCGACGGCCGCTTGTGGATGAGTGGGACCGACCAATATACCCCGGACGGCCACTCCGAGTTCCGGGAGGACCTGGGACCCATGTATTCCAATTTCTTCCATGCCAGCGAGGACATCTTCGGCATGCCCTACGCCATGAAGGCCTGGATCTACCGGCGTTGGGAGGAGAGGCGGGTGACGACCTACGCCTTTTCGGAGGCGGCGCCGGCGGTGGAGGCCGCCCGCCTGGCTTCCCGACACGACCAGGTCTTCGAGTGTGTGGTCGCCGACCGGCGCTACCTCTCCGTGCTGCTCGCCAAGAGCCCGGACGAGGCGGACGCCTTGGCGGAAGGTCTCCCGCCCTGGAGCGTGATCTTCGGGTTCGAGAACCATCCCCGTCTGGTGGAGATCTGGGACCGCCAGACCGGGGAGATGGTTAAAGGCTTGGGGGGAGAGCGGCAGGGGAGCGACCTGGCCTCCCTCATGCGGGAGAAGTTCGAGTGGCCTTGGTATCTGTCGGAACGGGCGCATTATCGGGGGGCGGTGGAGACCGTGGAGTATTACACCTTCGCCGGCAAGGCCGCCCCGCTCTTCGAGGCGGTGGCCGCGGAGTTGAAGGGATACGAGCTGGGAAGGGTGGCCATCCCCAGTTATTACGGGGCCGCTTTCTACTGCGAGACGGACGTCTATCATCCTCCTGGCGACCCGGATCTTCCCGAGGCTTGGTTCAGGGCCTACCGGGAGGCCTTGGACCGCGGGGCACACGTGGGGCGGCCACGGGGGGAGGTGGCGAGATTGGTCTATTCGCGTCTGGATCCGGAAAACCTGCGCATGATACGCAACCTCAAACGGGTGCTGGATCCCAAGGGATTGCTCAACCCCGGCCAGCTGATGGAGGGGGTGTAAGCCATGGAGAGGGGTCTTACCAGAAAAAGGGAAAAGCTCACCGATTACCGGGACGACTACTGGGTGTGCGGCAAGTGCAAGATGTGCCAGTCCATCAACGTCCAGAAGTTCGTGAGCGCCCGTTTCTCCGCCAACTGCCCCTGCGGGACGCGGTACCGTTTCGAGTCCTATTATGCGGCGGGGATGATGGAGATAGCCCGGGCCATCACCAACCTGGAGTTCGAGCCCACGGAGAAGACGGCGGAGATAATCTATTCCTGCAACCTGTGCGGCCTGTGCCAGGAGATGTGTTTTCCCCTCAAAGGGCTGCACACCACCCGCATCATCCAGCTCATGCGGGAGAAGGCGGTGGAGGAGGGATGGGGTCCGCTACCCGCCCACGCCTCCGTGCTGGAGTCCACCACGGAGCGGGACAACCCTTTTGGCCTGGAGAGAGGATTCAAGGGGCGGGCGGTGCGCGACCTGGAGGTGAAGGATCTCACCCGGGAGCGGGCGGAGAACCTGCTCTTCGTGGGTTGTGCCTACGCGGCGCCTGGGCAAGGGGAGAGATTGGGTGCTTTGGTGAGGGCGCTGCGATCGGTGGGACTGGACTTCGGGGTGCTGGGGGACGCCGAGCCCTGCTGCCGGAGCTTCAACCTGGCCTTGGGTGACCGGGACGGTTTCGAGGAGAATGCCCTGGAGAACATCGCGCTCTTCCACTCCACCGGAGCGTCCCGCATCGTCACCGCTTGCCCCCACTGCCTCCAGGTGCTCCGCGACGAATACTCGCGGGCTATGGACCTGGAGGTGGTGCACGCAACGGAGGTTTTGGCCGAGGCCCTGGAGAGGGGAGATCTCGAGGTGCGGGGAGATAGAAAACTCAAGGGCGCCTATCACGATCCCTGTTTCCTGGGGCGGTGGTGCGAGATATACGAGGCGCCGCGCCGACTTCTCTCCGCCGTCCCCGGACTGGAGCTACTGGAGTTCGAGCGCAGCCTGGAGAACTCCTGGTGTTGCGGCGCAGGGGGAGGGGTGAAGTCGGGCCGGCCGGAGCTCTCTTCTTGGACCGCGGACGAGAGGCTGGAGGAAGCGAACGCCGTGGGCGCCGAGGTGGTGATCACCGCTTGCCCCCACTGCACGCAGCAATTCGAGGAGCGGGGAAGACTGCCCGTGTACGATATTTACCAGGTTTTGGTATAAAGGGAGGGGGTGCGCGTGCATGCCGTGCCCGACGTGGAAGATAGTGCCCGGTGAATTTAGGCGCGGTCAGGCGGAGCAAGGAAGACGGGGATCTTCGCTGTCGATACCCTTCGGGGTATCAAAATTCAAGACCTGACCCCTTAGGAGGGAGAGATGAAAGGGAAGGATCTGCGGAAGGACCTCAAGGAGAGGAAGATCATCAAGGTGCCGGTGAAGCACGAGATAGACGGGACCCACAACCGGCCGGAGAACCTGGAGAAGGCCTACCGGGAGCTGCAGGAGGCGCTGGGGGAGGAGTGGGTTTCCAACGACATCAACATCACCGTGGCTTACGCCCGGGACCAGTCGGTGGTGCCCATGAACCATCCCCACATCGTGGCCCTGCCGGGTTCCACGGAGGACGTGGCGGCGATCATGGAGATAGCCAACCGCTACCTGATCGACGTCACTCCCTACGGGACCGGTTTGAACACCCTGGGCATGACCATCCCGCCCTACGGGGGCATCCTCTGCGACCTTAGGCGCATGGACCGCATCCTGGAGATCGACGCGGAGAACATGTACTGCACCATCGGACCCGGGGTGACCTTCGCCCAGCTGCAGACGGAGACCCTCAAGAGGGGCCTGCGCCTCATCAACCCCTCCACATCGGCCAACGCCTCGGTCGTCTCCAACATCATGATGGGGAACATATCCACTTTGGCCAACAAGTACGGGGTGGGCCTGGACCACATCATCGGCTACAAGATCGTCCTCCCGGACGGGAGGATAATGGTCTGCGGGCCGCAGGCTTACGGGGCGGACAACGCCCACCTCCCCGGTCCGGGGCCCGACGTGCGGGCCTTCATCCGGGGTTCCCTGGGGACCATGGGCATCATCACCGAGATGACCATCCGCCTCTATCCCGAGCCCAATCACCTCAAGCTCACCGTGCCCGTAAGCAACACGGAGAAGTGGGAGCAGATCGCCCCCGCTTTGAAAGCCATCAGCCAGCGGAACATCGTCATCGAGAACGCCTACTTCCAGAACACCTACATGGGAATCTTCTTGGCGGAGACCAACGCCGAGTCCTCCATGCTCATCCCCATGTTCCCCCGTCACTACGTGGTCCCGGTGACCGGCGGATACACGCCGGAGGAGGCGGAGGCCAAGTGTAAGGTGTGCGAGGAGGACATCTTGGCCGTGGCTCCGGACTTCGAGTTCATGGATTGGGAGGTGGTGGAACAGCTCTCCGCCGGGCGCATCCTGGGGGTGGACAAATTCACCAAGTTCTTCCGCGAGTCCGTACGCGTGCAGCGGGTCAAAGGGTCCTTCTTCGTGGGCTTCGGGCTGGACCACCTGGAGTACCTCCCGGAGATCAACCAGGAGATGATGCGGGCCATGACCTCCCAGGTGGGGACGGACGACAACGTCATCTCCGCGGATCTCATCGCCACTTATTTCCAGCCCTACGACATGGGTAGGCTGGGCTTCATCGAGTTCGACATCTTCATCGACCAGTCCAACCCCGAGGACAGCCTGCGCACCATATCCGGGACCTTGGCGGCCATGGCCGCCTCCTTCCGTAAGGGTTCTGGGATATGCTTCGGCATCTGGCCGCTGGTGGAGGGCGCCGGTCCCCTGCACGACCTCATCGGGCTCATCTTCCCCCAGGCGGGGACCTATGTGGACACCTACCGGACCATGAAGATGATCTACGACCCCAACAACGTGTGCCTACGGCGCTTCGAATACGACACCCTGCGGGCCAAGAAGGCCGCGCTTTGATCCGGAGGAGGTGGAAAGAAGGAACCGGTTGCATATGGCAATAATTGGGAATTAGCTTTGTGAGTCTTGACTGAACGAAGAGGGGCGGGCGTGGAGGATGGACGGCGCCGTCAAGGTAGCCGGAAGGCGCCAGCCCGTGCTCCTCGATTAAGCTGAACTGCGCTTGAAGAGGCGGCATCGCGGACGGAGGAGGTAATGGGAGATGGCCGATTACGACGTCATCGTCATCGGCGCGGGGTGCGGGGGGATCTCCGCCGGCGCCCTCCTCGCCAAACAGGGCCGCAAGGTCTTGGTCCTGGAACAGTCGGATCGCGTGGGCGGCTGCTGCTCCACCTTCGAGAGGGAGGGTTACCGTTTCGACGTGGGTGCCTCCATCGTGGAGGTGATCCACCCTATACGCAAGGCCTTCGAGGAATTGGGTACCAGCTTCGAGAAGGAGGTGGATCTGGTCCTCTGCGACCCCATCTACAGCTATATCTTCGAGGATGGCTCGCGCATCAACTACCCGCTCTCCCTGGAGGGGACGGCGGAGGTCATCTCTCGCCTCTCCCCGGAGGACGGCAAACAGTGGTTCCTCTTGGCCGACTACTTCGCGGACATGATGCGCCAGACCATCGAGACCTTCTTCACCAACCCCTGCAACGGGATGCTGGACATGGTGAAGATGGGCCTACGCAACCCGCGCATGATGAAGTTCCTACCCCTATTCTTCAGGAGTTACCAGGACGTCATCCTCAAGTACTTCAAGAACGACGTGGTGCAGCAGACCATGTCCTTCCAGTCCTTCTACTGCGGGCTTCCCCCGGAACTGGCCCCCGGGTTCATCGCCCTCATCCCCTATTCCGAGCACGAGGGCATCTGGTATCCCAAGGGAGGGATGATCCAAATCCCCCAGGCTTTCCGGCGTATCGGGGAGAAACTGGGTATGGAGGTGCGCCTGAACACGCGGGTGGACCGGGTGCTGGTGCGCGATCGCCGCGTGGAGGGCGTGCGGCTGGCCGACGGGACGGAGATCACCTCCGACCTGGTGGTCTCCAACGTCAACGCCAAGAAACTCTACCTGGAGATGATCGGGGAGGAACATCTCCCCTTACTGGCCCGCTATGGCATCAAGAGCTACGAGGTCTCCATGTCCTGCGTCATGCTCTACGTGGGGGTGGACTACCGACCGCCCCTGGAGGCTCATCACAGCCTGACCATCGGGCCCCTGCAGATGATGAACGACTTCTGGTGGAACGAGTTCCGGCGGGGAAGGATACCGGAGCGGGTACACGGCCTCATCTGCTGGCCCACGGAGTCCGACCCCTCCCTGGCCCCGGAGGGGCATCACATCCTGAACATCATGGGCATGGGTCCCTACAAGCTTGAGGGGACGGACTGGGACCGGGAAAAGCAGCGGGTGGCGGAGCGCATGATCCACGGCCTGTCGGAGAAGGCCATCCCCGGCCTGGAGGACCACGTCACCGTGCTGGAGGTTTCCACGCCATTGGATTTCGAGCGGCGTCTGCTCTCCCCCGGAGGGGCCATCTATGGGCTGCAGATGGACCTACCGGCCCAGGCGGTTTTCCGTCCTGCGGCCCGGTCCAAGAGCATCAAGGGCCTTTACTTGACCGGAGCCTCCACCCATCCCGGGGGAGGGGTCCCCTCCACGGTGGCCTCCGGGCTCATCGCTTCCAAGCTCATCCAGAAATACGAGGGCTGAGCACGCAAACGGCTCCGTTCCACAGCCGGTCGCGAGCCGAAGATGCGGGTGCGTTTCCCCCGGCGGTATAAAGGTGGCGGAGGCCGGCGCTACCGCGGTGGGAGGGGGTGCGTCTTACCCTTGCCTCATCTCACTTCCACAGTGGAGGCGATGCGGCGGATGCACCTCTCCATGTAGGAAGGGTCCTCGATGCGGATGCGGATCGCCTTCTCCGGGCAGGCCATGGCGCAACGGCCGCACCCCTTGCATTCCTCGCCGATCACCGCGATTCGGGAACGGTTCTCCCCCTCCGCCAGCCGCACCTGGCGGAAGATGCAGG
>JACVJF010000064.1 GCA_015711855.1 Candidatus Solincola quzhuomuensis
AGAGGTTGGCCTACAAGCTGGATTTCTACGAGGCCTTCCTGGAGCACGTGGAGGCACTGCGGTCGAAGGGGAAGAGCATCGTCATCTGCGGCGATTTCAACACCGCCCACAAGGAGATAGACCTGGCTCGGCCGAAGGAAAACAGTGGGGTCTCCGGCTTCTTACCTCAAGAGCGGGCCTGGATGGACCGTTTGGTGGGGAGAGGGTATCTGGACACCTTCCGGATATTCAACTCGGAGGCCGGGCACTATACCTGGTGGGACCAAAAGACCGGGGCGCGCGAGAGGAACGTGGGATGGCGCATCGATTACTTCTTCGTCAGCTCCGACCTGAGGGAGAGGGTGAAGGAGGCCTTCATCCTCCCCGAGGTGAAAGGCTCGGATCACTGTCCCGTGGGACTGGTCCTGGAATTGTGAGGTCTGCATGAGCGTAGTCGGCCCAAGACTCTTGGACCTTATGGCTACCGCTCCGTGGTTCGTGGATGCCGGCAATGCCGAACCGCCCTTGGCTCCCGTTGAATAAGGCCAGCGGCGGCTCCCAAAAGGGTGATATGGCTCGAGGAGGGTGCGAAGTGTTCGAGGACATCGAGGACGTGACCATCAATTACGAGGAGGACGGAGTCCAGGTGGTCCAGGAGCTGGACAAGGAGATCATCTCCCAAGGAACCTGGGCCACCGTTCTTTTTCGCTACCGGCAATGGGAGAGGTCGCGGGAGGGTTACGGGCCCGACCGGTATACCTTACGGCGTTACCGGAGGATAGGGGGTGAATACCGCCAGCAGGCCAAGTTCAACATCTCCGGCGTGGAGCAGGCGCGCAGGATCGTGGAGGTCTTAAGCCGCTGGATCGCCGAGGCGGAGGAAGCCGGTTCCGGGTCGGAGGAGGCGGAAGGGGAGTAGGCCTAGCGGCGCGGAGCATAAGGAAAGAGAGGCGGCCTCCGCGCGCCGGGAGTGGGCCGAGGGCGGGACGCTTTATGCGGCATGCGACCATCGCTGACGCTCTCACAAAGGTGTGCCGATGCCGCTCGACAACCTCTCAGGAGAGAAACTCAACCCGTTCATCTTTCCCGATCCCGATGGATTAGAAGGTGTAAAGCCACGCCGTTGACACGAAAGGTCGTCCTTTTGCCCGCAGATATCCGTCGAAGCGGTTTCCGGGAAGTCCGGCGAACTGATCAAGTTTCCTTCGGCGGTCTCAACTGCCGGCCTCCACCTTTCTCATCCATCCGAGGATGTCCGGGTATACCTCTTCCCGGACGCGTTTGCCCATCACCAGATCCGTATGGCCGTACTCCGGATAACAGCTGTAGTCCCTAACGGTGCTGGAAACTGCTTGGTAACCGTGCAGGCGCAGGTTCTCGGCCCCGGCGAAGTCACGGGTTCCGGTGACGAAGAACAGCGGAGCGGTGATGCGCTCCATGCCCGCGGTGTAATTCCAGCTACCGTCGTAGGACCTGAAATCCGGGTCCAGCCCAAGGCGGACGATCTGGATGGTCATACGGGCGGTGACCTTGTCCGAGGCCCATTTGAGGAGGCTGTAGCCCACGTCCGGGTCCACGTTTCTCACGTTGTACAGGGCGCGAGCCACGGGGCCCCGCATGGCCAGCAGTTTTCCCAGCCTTGGGTTCTTTTCGCAGAGGACTCCCAGGCGTCCGAAGTCGATGCACGGCGAGGAGCGATCCACCCGCTCCAGGTAGCGGATAAGGGTCCTGATCTCCGCGCGGAAAGCGGGTAGACGAGAGAGGGAGGCTATCCAATCGCCACCCCCTTGGTGGAGCCCGGGAGGGCTGCCGATGGCGATTCCTCCCAGCAGGGAACGGTTGCGCTCTGCGGCGATTTCCTCGTCGGCGCGGAAGCCCCCGTCAGAGCCAGCCTCCATGACCACTCCCTGGAGGTACATGTAGAGTACCATCCCGCCCATGCTGTGTCCTATCCAGAGGGGCTTCTTCCCCGTGGCCTCTCTCACCCCCCGTACTATGGCGTCGGCGTCAAGGGCCGCCAGATGGTCCACGGAATGACGCCAATGCGGAGCCTCGCACCGATAGGGATCCCGCCCGCAACCCCGGAAGCTGGACACCCAGACGTCGTACCCGTTTTCAGCCAGAAAAAGGGCCAGGTTCTGGCGACGGTGGGGGAGATCGAACTCCAGGCCGTTTCCCGTGAACCCGTGGGCCAGGATCACCGGTTGCCCTCCCTCCCTCGCGTACCTCTTCAAGCGCAGCACGGCCCCGTCGAGGGTTTGGAACGTCTCCAGACGGGTCTCCAGGCCCGCCGCGAGGTCGCTTTCTTCCTTGGGGGGCGTGATATTAACCAGGGAACGCAGGGCCGTAGCACCAGCGGCGAAACCCAGGAGAAAAAGGCCTCCTCTCACCATTTTTCCTCTACCCATGAAAACCCCCTTTTCCATGCCCAAGGCGACCTTGGACCGCCTGAAAAGGAACCGACCAAAATTAATCTTACAACACCAGTACCGTTACCCGTTCCGCGCGAGGGTGTGTCTTTATCGGCACCCAATGGTTCAAATTTGGACTTACAACACCAGTACCGTTACCCAAATCCCTTTTGGATCGCCGTTCCCCGTTTTGCGGCACCGGCCACTCTCATTAAAATCAAATATCAATTTTCTCCAAATATCATGCCGAAAGCTCAGGCGCTTTTTTCCGGCCCTCTCGTAATCGCCCAAGCATTTTATAGGCAATGTGCGGGGACGACGGGTCTTCGGGCCGGCCACACGGCGGGACCATGGACGTCGGGTGTCGGGAACTTCGCAGACAAAAAACCAGGCGATTATATGGTAGAGTTGTGGTGGGAATGCATGAACCCGAAAGGGGGTCAGGATCTTGGTTCGCGGAGGGACGTCATGAGGGCCCCGGATTACGACGTGGTGGTAGTGGGAGGAGGACCCGCCGGGGCGGCCGCCGCCAAGGCGGCGGTGGAGGGGGGACTGCGCACCCTTTTGGTGGAGAGGAAGAAGATCCCCAGGCTAAAGCCCTGTTCCGGCTACATCTTCACCGAGGCCCGGGAGTTCTTGATCCGCCATTATGGGGAGATACCCGACGAGGTCAGGGCCCGGCCCCTACATATCCGGGCGGAACGGCTGCACTACGGGAGAGAAAAGTGGGTGGACGTACGGGTGCCGGGGCTGAACGTATGGAGAGACCGGTTCGACGCCTGGTTGTGCCGGGAATCCGGGGCCGAGGTCTGGGACGGGACGAGCCTCTCGGATTTCGCAGAGTGGAGCGACAGGGTAGACGTCCTCTTAGAAAAGAATGGCAAAAGAACCCTTTTAAAGGCGGGGGTGCTGATCGCCGCCGACGGGAGCGTCTCCCGCATCGCCAGGAAGCTCGACCCCGGATTTCCCCTGGGGGTTCCCGAGATCGTAACCCGTCACGAGTACCATCGCTGCCGAGTGGACCTGGAAGCGGACGTCTTTCACGTCTTCCTGAACGCCGATTACGGTGTATACCCCGCCGTTTACGCCAAGGACGACCTGGTGGTGGTGGACACCTCCGTGCGGCGCGGCCGGAAACTGGGACCGGCCCGTGAGACCTTCCACGCCATGCTGCGCAGAGAGTACGGTTTTACCGGAGGGAGGCCGGCTATGGAGATGGGGTGCCGCGTCGTCTTCCCGGCGGCGCGCAATCGCTTTTGCCTGGGCACGGAGCGGGTGCTCGTGGCCGGCGAGGCGGCCGGGTTCATGAACGCCCTGGGCGAAGGTATATCCTCGGCCCTGGCCACTGGGTACCTGGCCGGTGAGGCGGCCCGCGGCGAAGGTAAGGGTTCGCCGGGCGAGGCCTATCGGGAAAAGGTGAAGCCGGAGCGGGAAAGGACGGCTCGCGAGTGGTCGCTGCTCGCTCTCTTGGCCGGGAAAGTGCGTCCGGAGTTCCGGAGCGCTCTGGCCGGCCTCGCGCCCCTAGAGGTTTTACGCCTTCTCCATGCCGTGCTGGCCTGGCAAAGGCGCGGCGGCCTGGCTCCCGGCTTGCAGAGGGACTTCCTGGAGGTGGCCGTCCGACGTATCCTGAACGGCAGCTATCATTTCCGTTCCTGAGGGAGGCGGAGGTCTTCCTCGCGTCGTCCTACTTAACGGATCCGGGACCCTGCCGTCCTCCGGTCCGGAATCGTCATGCGGAGACACTGCTTAAGAGGAAACTTCCCCCGTCGCGCGAAACACATCCTAGGGGCATCCCCGTAGCCCGTCGGGCCTCGGCCAGGTCGATCTAGGCTGGAAAAAATTGGATTTTGATACGTAATCATACCGCACGTAGGCAGGCGCCTCCTTGTGCGGGATCTTGATCCGCGCTCCATCGTCTTCCGAAGTTCGTGATGGCTACATAACCTTTTTTGATCAATAGAATGTGTTTGGTGCCGGGATTGGTCCGTCTTTTTTAAAACATGGAGCAGCTTTTTGCATTTCCCTTTTAAAGCGGGGTTTGTTTTATTCGGCCTTGGTCATCTTGCCCGGAAAACGCCATCGCCCCGCGAAAAACCATCGAGGGCCTCGAGATCGATGGTTCCCCATGCGTTTCGAATGGAAGCAGCGGGTTCTCCGCATCCTTTGGCGGCGAGAGAGAGAGGCTATCCATGGCGAGATTGTATATCTTCACCAAAACGAAAAAGAAGGCCGCAACCCGGTTTTCCCATATCGGACGGGATAAACGTCTTGGCGAACGTTTATCGAGGCAAGAACGCGACGTGACCGTTTGCCTTGCGTTCCCAAAGGGAGACGAGTCCCTTGACAGTCTTAAGGCTATGTAATAATTTACTTAACGTTAAGTAAATTATCTAGGCCGCGAGCTCCTCAAGGTCGAGGAAATGTCGCCGGTGCGATCAGGAGGTGTGCGCGACGGTTATGAGGCGTGGAGGAGGCGCGTAGCGGAGGAGGAACGGCACAAAGATGAACCAAGGACTTTTCTTCACCGAGGAACACGAGATGCTGCGGCGGAGCGTGCGGGAGTTCGTAGAGCGCGAACTGGTCCCCCACGCCGATGAGTGGGAGGCGGAGGGCATGTTCCCCGACTGGGTCTTCCGGAGGCTGGGGGAACTCGGGTACTTAGGGCTCCACTACCCAGAGGAGTACGGCGGCGGCGGCGGGGATTATTTCACCAACATCGTACTCATGGAGGAGCTGGCCAAGTGCGGCTCCTTCGGCGTCAATACCGGAGTGGCGGTGCAGATCGGCATGGCCACCCCGCCCATCCTGGCCTTCGGGACCGAGGAGCAGAAACAGAAGTACCTGGTACCCGCCATCCGGGGGGAGAAGATAGCCTGCCTGGGCATCACCGAACCGGAGGCCGGATCGGACGTGGCCAGCGTGAAGACCTTCGCGGAGAGGGTCCCCGGAGGTTGGAGGGTTAACGGGAACAAGATCTTCATCACCAACGGGTACCGAGCCGACTTCATGACCCTTTTGGCCCGCACGGACCGGGAGAAGAAGGGCTATAAGGGCATGAGCCTGTTCCTGGTGGACACGGACACCCCGGGCTACATCGTCTCCCGGAAGCTGGACAAGGTGGGTCAGTGGTCCTCGGATACGGCGGAGATATTCTTCCAGGATATGGTAATTCCTGAGGATGCCTTACTGGGCGAGGAAGGTCGTGGTTTCTACAACATCATGTGGGAGCTCCAAGGAGAGCGGCTTATCGTGGCCGTGGCGGTCATCGCCATCGCCGAGGTGACGCTACGGCAGGCCATCGAATACGGCCGGGAAAGGGTGCAGTTCGGAAAACCCATCATCAAGAACCAGGCCATCGCCCATCGGGTGGCCGATCTGGCCACCGAGCTGGAGGCCGCCAAGTCCCTCACCTATATCACCGCCTGGAGGTACGACCGTGGGGAGTACCCGGTGAAGGAGATATCCATGGCCAAACTCCTGGCCACCCAAGTGGCCTTCCGGGTGTGCGACGAGGCCATGCAGTTCATGGGGGGCTACGGGTACATGATGGAATATCCGGCGCAGAAGGCGTGGAGGGACATGCGCGTTTCCCGCATAGGCGGCGGGACGGACGAGATAATGCGCGAGATCATCGCCACCACCCTCGGCTTATACGCCTGAGGCGCGCGTTTTCGGGCTTCGGGTTCAAGGTCGAGAAAGGAAGGTCATGAACAAATCGCGGTGGGAAGAGATCGTGGCCGTTGCCGCGCGGCTATTCCGCGAGAAAGGTTACCGCGCCACGACCATGGACGACATCGCCAACGAGCTCAACGTGACCAAGCCCGCCCTTTACTACTACATCGATAGCAAGCACGACCTCCTCTACGCCATCTGCGAGGCGGCCACGGAACGGCTCATGGAGGGCGCAAAAAGGATAATGGAGGAGGATGCGCCGGTCGAGGAGAAGCTGTGGCATCTCATTAGATGGCACGTGAACATGTTCTCCGCCCACGGAGACGTCATCGCCGTCTACCTGGCGGAAGAGGGCGAGCTTCCTCCCGAAAGGCGGAGTTTCATTCGTTCCCTGAGCCGGGAATACGAGTCCTATTACCGGCAGTTGCTCGAAGCGGGCATCGGAGAAGGTAAGTTCCGGAAGATGGACGTGCCCATGGCCGTGCGCGCCATATCCGGCATGTGCAACTGGCTTTCCGTCTGGTTCCGCCCCGAGGGCGAATACAGTGCCGACCAGATCGCGGAGATCTTTTTTGACATCTTCATGCGGGGATGTGCGAGGGAGGGGCGAGAGGTGGACCAGCCGGTTGGAGTACGGGGACGGCGTGCTCGGGAAGGGGAGGTGTAAGGCATGGAAGACTGGAGGAAGGATCAGGAAATCGTGGTCATGGAGGGAAGGATAAAAGTGCCCTACCGGTGGGCGGCGGGTGAGGTGGGGACACGCTACCTTCAGGCCCTGCGGGACGAGATGAGATTCCTGGGGACGCGCTGTCCCGGGTGCGGGATCGTATACCACCCTCCACGCCGCAATTGCCCGGATTGCGAACGGGAGTGCGGGGAATGGGTGGAGTTGGGGGAAAGGGGTACCCTTCTCACCTATACCGTGGTCCGCAGACACCATCCTCAGCTTTCACCCCTGCCGCTTCCCTTCGGGTACGGGATCGTCAGGCTGGAGGGCGCGGACACCGGGTTCCTGCACTTGCTGTACGAATTCCAGGAGGGTGAGCTCAGGGCCGGTCTCCCCGTGGAAGCCGTTTTCGCCCAGGAAAGAGAGGGTTCCGTGCTCGACGTGCGCTATTTCCGGCCCGTGAGGGAGGTGGGTTGAATGGAGCCGGTGGCCGTAGTGGGAGTGGGCATGACCGCCATGCGCCGGGAGAGGCGCAAGGACGGATACGCCGACCTGGTCTACGAGGCCGTGTGCTTGGCCCTGGAGGATGCGGGGATGACCATAGACCAGGTAGACAACGTGGTGACCGTCTCCAACGATTTCTTCGACGGGAGGACCATCTCCTCCATGGCCATCCAGGACGCTTGCGGCTCCTACGATAAGAACGTATCCACGGTGGAGGGAGACGGCACCTTCGGCGCCTTCTACGGGCTCATGCGCATCCTTTCCGGGAGCTTCGGCACCACCCTGGTGTGCGCCCATCACAAGGGTTCGGAGAGCGAGATGGCCCTCATCACCAACGCCATGTTCGACCCCATATACGAGCGCTTCCTGGGTGTGGAGGCGATCACCTCTTCCGCTTTGCAGGCCCGTGCCTATATGGATAAATACGGCGTCACCGAGGAGGACTGCGCGCTGGTGTCGGTGAAGAATCACGGCAACGCCTTTCGCAACCCGGTGGCCCAGCTGCCCCTGGAGCTAACTGTGGAAGAGGTGATGGCCTCACCTTATGTGGCCGAGCCCCTGAAGGTCCTGGACTGCTGCCCCATTTCCGATGGGGCCTCGGCGGTCATCCTGGCTTCCGCCGAGCGCGCGGCAAAGATAACCGACAAGCCGGTTTGGGTCAGGGGAGTGGCCCACTGCTGCGACGCCTATCATCTCGGCGACCGGGACCTGTCCGACGTCCGCGCCCTGCAGTACGCGGCGCGTAAGGCCTATTCCATGGCCGGGATCTCCGACCCCCGTCAAGAGATAGACCTCGTGGAACTGTACGACGCCTTCACTTACATGGAGCTCATGTGGCTGGAGGGTCTGGGGTTCTGCGACCCCGGCGACGGAGGGAAGCTTACCGCCTCCGGCGCCACCGCCCTCGATGGGAAAATCCCGGTCAATCCCTCCGGGGGTTGCCTTTCCGGGCATCCGGTGCTGGTGGCTGGTCTCAACCGGATAATCGAGTGCGTCCTGCAGCTCAGGGGGGATGCGGGGGAGAGACAAGTGGACGGGGTGCGTGCGGCGGTGGCTCACGGCGTCAACGGCCCCTGCGGCCAGTCGCACTGCGTGTGGGTCCTGGGAGGTGAGCGGTGATGGGCAAGCGAGTGGCCGTGGTCGGTGTGGGTATGACCAAACAGCGCTCCTCACGGCCCGACGTCAACGGGCAGGAGCTCATCAACGAGGCCGTGCGGGCGGCCCTGGAGGATGCGGGGATCAGCCGGCGCGACATCGACGCCGTGGTCATTGGCAATATGGACCACTTCGAGGGCATCAACTACGTGGACACCTGGTCGGTGGACGGGAGCGGAGCCCTGATGAAGCCCATCATGAAGCTGACCACCGGGGGCACCACCGGCACCACGGTGGCCATGGCCGCCTACTACCACGTGGCCTCGGGGCTTTTCGACCGGGTACTGGCCGTCGGGTGGGAGAAGAACTCCGAATCCGACACCACGGGGGCCATCATCACCGCCTTCGACCCCTTCTGGGACCGCCCCATCTTCGCCGGGGCGGTTGCCGGTCTGGCCCTGGAGGCCACCCAATACATGCATCTCACCGGAGCCACCGAGGAGGACGCCGCCTACGTGGCGGTGCGCGAGAGGCGGCACGCCCTGAACAACCCCTTCGCCCACCTGCACATCAACCTGACCATCGAGGACGTCATGAACTCCCCCTACCTATCCTGGCCGGTGAAGATGGGGGACATGTGCCCGCGCACGGACGGGGCCTGCGCGGTGGTCTTCGCTTCCGAGGACGTTGTGGAAGAATTTCCCAACAAACCGGCCTGGATACTGGCGGTGGCCGATCGTCACCTCTGGGCCTATACCAGCGACCCCTACGTCAACCAGGCCATCGAGAACGGCTGGTGGTTCCCCGCCTTGGAGTGGTCGGCCCGGGAGGTCTACGACAAGGTGGGCATCAAGGACCCATTGAAGGAGATCGACGTGGCCGAGCTATACCTCCCCTATTCCTTCGCCGGGCTGCGCTACATGGAATCTTTGGGCTTCTGCGAAAGGGGCGGCGGCCCGGATCTGGTGCGCTCCGGGGCCACAGACATGGGAGGGGAGTGCCCGGTGAACCCCTCCGGAGGGGTCATGTCCTCCAACGCCATCGGAGCCACAGGGCTTTTAAGAGTGGCGGAGTGCGCCCTGCAGATACAGGGGCGCGCCGGGGACCGTCAGGTCCCTGACGTGAAGATAGCCCTGGCCACTGGTTTCGGGGGGTGCTTCTGGTCCGACGTCCTGCTCATGGGCAGGGAGATGCCGGAGAAACCGCGGGGGTGAGTAGGATGGCCGAGGAGAGGAAGGAACTGATAAAGCTGGAAAGCGGCGAGGCGGAGCAACCCTTCTGCTGGTCGGCCGGTGTATACGGGTCCAAGTTCCTGACGGAACTGCGGGACAACAAGAGGTTCGTGGGGGTCAAGTGCCCCAAGTGCGGTAAGGTGTACGTGCCGCCGCGCAACGTTTGCGGGCCCTGCTTCGCGGAGCTAACCGAGCTGGTCCCCGTCTCCGACGAGGGGGAGATCGTCACCTTCACCGTGGTGAGTTTCGGTTTCGTGGACCCCTCCACCGGAAAGCAGAAGCCGGTTCCCTACGGTTACGCGGTGATAAAACTGGACGGAGCGGATACCTATATACTCCACTACCTGGACGAGACGGACCCCCAGAAGATAAAGGTAGGGGCGCGGGTAAAGGCGGTTTTCGAGGAGGAACGCACCGGCAGCATGTTGGACGTCAAGCACTTCACCTTGCTGGAACGGTGAGCGGTTCGGCAGCCCGGTCGATGGCGGCGAAACGCATTTCACGGAGGCGATAGCCCGACCCGTCGCTTGCAAGGTTGGGTAGAAGGTGGCCTTCAGATAGACACGGTGTGGGGTGCCCCGTGAACGATGGTGTTCGGAGTCCTTGCCCTCCGGCAAGAAGGGTTTCCTTCAACATGGGAGAAAAAACGCCGGGCGGGTAAGCATGGGAAAGAAGCGGGAAAAATAATAAGGCCGTTTGAGGGTGGGAGGCTCCAGGAGGAAGAAGATGGAAAGCGAGGCCTTCAGGATCGAGATCGAGGACGGAGTGGCCCGCTGCACCATGAGCGGACCGAACATGAACGCCATGGGCGCGGAGATGATCGAGCCCCTGATGCAAGGTTTGCGCCGCGTCCTGGACGAACCGGAAGTCCGGGTCGTCGTGGTCCGCGGCGACGGCGGGAACTTCTCCACCGGCGCCGACCTCACCATCATGGGGGAGAGAATGGACCCCGAGCTCCTCAACCGCAACATGCGCCGCATGGGGGAGCTCATCTACGAACTGCACGAGGGACCCAAGCCCTATATCGCCGAGGTGGACGGGTGGGCGGTGGGCGGAGGTTTCGGCTTGGCCATGGCCTCGGACGTCACCTACGCCACGGAGAGAGCCCGATTCTACCTCAGCTTCGTGCGCCTCTCCCTGGTGCCCGACTTCGGGTCCGCCTACTTTCTGGCGCGAAGAGTGGGGATGGCGAGGGCCAAAGAGATCGCCCTATCCGCCCGGGTGGTGGACGCCGAGGAAGCGTTGCGCATCGGTATGGTCAACCGCGTCGTGCCCCACGAGGAGATCGGGGACGAGGTGATGAAGCTGGCCCGGCGGCTGGCCGGCAGGTCGCCCGACGTCCTGGCCCACACCAAGCGTTTCGTGAACGCCGCCTTCCAGACGGATCTGCGCGACCAGCTGGACCTCGAGGCCTACGTGCAGTCCCTGCGCGTGGTCTCGCCCGAGCACCGGGAGGACGTGAGGAGGTTCCTGGAAAAAACTACCGGGCAGAAGGACGAAGGTTAGCCGGGAGACAGAAGGGGAGGTGTTCGGGATCCCGGGTCCTGGATTTGCCCGCGCGTTTTGCAAGGAGGTTTGGGAATAGTTTCCAGGATCCCGCCTGGGCGCCGGAGAGGGCATGGAGCGAGAACGGTGTGCCCTCGGAAAGCGCGAGCGGCATTGCGTGCGAGGAAAAGGCCGTCTTGATCTCGAGGCGTTGACGGGGGGTTTCTTATGTTGCGGACGCGCTTGACCGAACTGATGGGGATTGAGCACCCCATCATCGGGGGGTGCATGCAGTGGATAAGCGGGCCGGAGTTCACCGCCGCGGTGAGCGAGGCCGGAGGGTTGGGGGTGATGTCCTCGGCCACCTTCCCCACCCCGGAGGATTTCCGGGAAGCCCTGAGGAAGGTCAAGGCACTGACTTCCAAGCCCTTCGCCGTGAACTTGAACCTCTTCCCCGCCTTGAGGCCCATCGACAACCGCCTCTACGTGGAGGTCATCCTGGAGGAGGGCGGGGTCGATGCGGTGGAGACCAGCGGCGGACGCCCGCCGGAGGAGCTGATGGCCCGCCTGCGGGAGGAAGGGATCATCCTCATGCACAAATGCACCACCGTCCACCATGCGGAGGTGGCGCAGGAAATGGGCTATCACGCGGTCACCGTCTTCGGGAGTGAGGGAGGGGGGCATATCGGTGACGCCGATCTCACCTTCCTCTCCATGGTCCCCAGGGCGGCGGACGTCTTGGACATCCCGGTCATAGCCGCGGGAGGGATCGCCGACGGGCGGGGCCTGGCTGCGGCCCTGGCCCTGGGGGCGGAAGGGGTACTCATCGGAACCCGTCTTCTACTCTCCGAGGAAAGCCCGGTGCACGAGTCGGTGAAGCGGCGCCTCCTGGAAGCCCGGGAGACGGACACCACGGTCATCCTGGGCTCGGTGCACAACCGGCTGCGGGTATGGAAGAACGCCGCAGCCATCAAGGCCGCGGAGCTGGAGGCGGCGGGAGCTCCCTTCGAGGAAATAAAAAAGGTGGTGGCGGGATCCCTCACCCGGGAGATGTTCCACTTCGGAAACCCTGACGGGGGCATCTTGGTCTGCAGCCAGGACATAGGACTGATCCGGGACGTGAAGCCGGTGGCGGAGATAATCTCCGGGATGGTCGAGGAGGCGGAGGCGGTCATGGAGAGGATGGCCGCGCTCAGGAGACGGGGATGAAGAAAAGGATCCCGCGGAAGTAGGGCAAGCGCCCTCCGGAGCGCCGGTGGGGATGTCGTCCGGGATGGTCGAGGAGGCGGAGGCGGTCATGGAGAGGATGGCCGGACCGAGGAGGCCGGGGGCATACGGGTGCGCGGCAGGGTGACGGCCGCACGTAGCGGCCACTAGAACATATGGAATATTATGGTAATTTATAAGGGAAAAGGAGAAACGGAAGAGGTCAGCGGGAGGTAGGAGGAGATGAAGGACTTCGACGTCGTGGTCATCGGGGCGGGGCTGGGCGGGCTTTCCTGCGCCATAAACCTGGCCAAAGAGGGCAAGAAGGTGCTCGTCCTGGAGAGGCACTACGTGCCGGGCGGTTACGCGACCTCTTTTCTGAGAGGCCGTTTCGAGTTCGAGATCTCCCTGCACGAACTCTCCGGGCTGGGGGACGAGAAGAACCCCGGTCCCTTGCGGAGGATGTTCAAGGAGTTGGGGATACTGGAGAAGGTGGAGTTCATCCCCATCCCCGACTTCTACCGCTGCGTGCTTCCCGGGGTGGACATGGTGGTGCCCATAGGGAGGGAGAACTTCGAGGAAGCCCTTTGCGAGCAGTTCCCCGACGAGGCCGAGGGGATCCGCGAGTTCACGGACATCATGTTCCGCTACGCCTCCGAGGCCTTGCGCGCCAACCGGGTGGGCATGAAGATGGTCATGGAGAATCAGGAAGAATTTACCACCCTACTCCAGTACTTCGGCAAGACCCTCCAGGAAGTGAGGGACCCCCTGATCAAGGACCCGGCAGCCCGAACCGTCCTCGACGTCATCTGCGGATACTACTGCAACCCGCCCTCCAAACTGTCTTTCCTCACTTATGCCCTGGGTACGGTGAGTTACATCCGGTTCGGACCCTGGCACGTGAAGGGCAAGTCCCAGGCGCTGTCCCAGGCCTTCATGGACCGCATCGAGGAGATGGGAGGTGAGGTATGGCTCCGCAACGGCGCCTCCCGCATCCTGGCGGACAAGGGAAAGGTGAGAGGGGTGGTGGCCCAGGACGGGACGGAGATCCTCTGCCCGGTGGTGGTGAGCAACGCCAACCCCTACGTGACTTGCCTCCAACTCCTCGGTCGCGATAACACCCCCGACTGGTACCTGCGCCGGCTGGGAGCCTGGTCCGCCGGAGCCTCCACGGTCAACCTCTACTTGGGCGTGGACTGTACCTACCAAGACCTGGGGCTGTCCAACCATGAGACCTTCTACAGCGAGGGCTTCGACGTGGACGAGAACTGGAAAAAGATGCAGGCGGGGAAGATCATGGAGCCCTCGGACATCGCGGTCACCGCCTACAACGCGGTGGACGAGGAGTTCTCCCCGCCCGGGACGGCCTCACTCGTATGCACCTTCATCGCCTTCGCCGAGCCCTGGCTGAGGCTCTCTCCGGAGGAGTATTTCCAGGCTAAGAGGAGGGTCGCGGAACGCACGCTGGAGCTCGCGGAGCGCGTCGCACCCGGCCTTCGAGAGCACATCGAGGTCATAGAGGTGGCCACCCCGCTCACCAACATGCGCTATTCCCGGAACCCGGGCGGCAGCATCATCGGTTTCGACGAGACCTTCGCCGGCACGGGACTGGTGCGCATGCCGGCCATAGGTCCCCTGCAGGGGCTGTATTTCGCTGGGGCCTGGGTGAACATCGGAGGAGGCTACGAGCCCTCCCTGTACTCCGGGTATCTCACCGCCCGCCAGGTGCTCAAGGACATGGAGAAGGGAGGGCCGACCCACGAGGCCGCGGACAAGCTAAAGGCGGACCTGGAGAAACAGGTGGAAGGGGCCGATCTCCGGGAATCTCCGGTGATCGCCGTCGACCGCGCCCTCTCCTCCCTCCACCCCGACCGGGTGAGGCTCCGGGTGGCGGAGATCATCGAGGAGACGCCGAGCGCCAAGACCCTGCGCATGGAGGCCGCGGAGGGGAGGCTCCCCTCCT
>JACVJF010000065.1 GCA_015711855.1 Candidatus Solincola quzhuomuensis
GGGGGTGTATTTTGGATTCCGGGACAGGATGAGCGCCGCCACGCCCGCGGCCATGGGGGTGGCCATGGAAGTGCCGGAGCAGTAATCATAGGTTTTATTTAAACCGTATTCGGAGTTGAAGGAGACCCGGTAAGTGGGGAGAGTGGAGTATATGTCCACACCGGGAGTTGTTACGTCCACCGTGGAATTGCGGGTGGAAAAATAAGCCACGTCGTCGGAGTTGTTCGTAGCGCCTACCCCGATGACGCCCTCGTACCCGGCGGGATAGCTTACGGTGGAGTCCCCCGAATTGCCGGCGGCGGCGAAGAGCGCAATTCCCTTGTTTCGGGCATAGGCCAGGGCATCCCGCATGGCGAGGGAATATCCCGTTCCTCCAAAGCTCATGCTGATCACGTCCGCGCCGTTGTCGGCGGCGTAATAGATAGCGGAGACGATATCTGAGGTGTAAAACCAGCCCGCGCAACATCCAGCCTTGAGGGGCATGATCTTGGCGCCGCGCGATACCCCCACGATGCCCTGCCCATTCATCTCGGCTCCCACGATCCCGGCGCAGTGGGTGCCGTGTCCGTTGTCGTCGCGAGGCAGGCCGTTGGGATTGGTGAAAAAACAAAAGTCATGGGGAAAACTACTCCAAGAGGAGCCGTCGTACTTCCACTCGCGGCCGTCGCAGTAATAGTCGGAATCGTTCCAAAGGTCGTAAAGCAGGTAATAATTGGAGCCGTCGTTCTGAGTCGTGCGGATCACCAGGTAGTAGGTTATCCCGTCCTGCAGTTTGATCGGCGTGTTGAGACGCTTGTAGACAAGGTCCTCGTAGGAGGCGGATACATCGGATGGACGGATAATCAGGCGGGCCAGATCGGAACCGCTCAGCTCTTTTCTCACCGAGACCACGACGTTGGCCGCGGGCGACCCACTCTTTCTCAGGACGATACCCACATGCGTCAGGAACTGACCCGTTCCCTTGATGGATTGGGCATAAGTCTGGGCTGAAGGGCTGGATCCCAGAATCCAAGGCCAATCGTTATAGACGGGCTGGGTTATGCCCACCCAGTTATACCCCTTTATGTCGTCCACGAACCCGTTGCCGTCCTCGTCCACCCCGTCGACCTTGGTCTCCCCCGGGTTCCTCCAGATTTTTCCGTCCAGATCGGGGTGCTTTTCGTCTATGCCCGAATCGATGACCGCCACCACGACGGGGTAGGTGGTGCCCTTATCGATATCCCAGGACTCGCAGGCGTCTATATCGGCGTCGGGCACTCCAGCATTTCCCTTCACGCTCTGTCCCGTGTTGTGGAGTCCCCACTGCTTCGGGAAATCGGGCTCCGCGGGCGTCTCCATAAAGGAAAGAAGCTGATCCGGTTCCACGTCCAGAACGTCGGGCAAGCCGCGGAGGAGATCCATGGTTTTCGGGAGGGAGGCGTCAGGACCTATATCCATCACAAAACCCTTGGTCCCCTCCAATGAAGGGATCTTGCCCAGCACGGATCGAACTCCGGCCCGGGACAGGATCTCTTTCATGGAATCCGGATCAACCTCTCTCCTGAATCTCACCAGGAGCCTCTGCCTCGCCCCGGCCACCTTCACGACCCCTTGTCCCGGGAGCTTGCCCGACTCCATGCTCCCCTGCCCGTTTTCTTCCGCCAGAGCCCGTGTCCCGGAGCCCAAGATAACGAAAAGCAGGCAGGCCATCATGACCATGGAAAAAAACCTCTCTGCCCTTCCCTTCGTTTTCATGACCCTCCCCCTCTCTCGCTTCCTCGTCCATCCTCACATTTAGAACTCCGAAAACCGGCCGGATTTTTGCATGAACTGAACGGGCTTTCGTCCGCGGGTTTCCAAACGTCAACACATCCTTCGGCAGGAGAACGCAACCTTGGACGTGCGGCGTACATAAACACCCTTCGCCCCACCGGAGATGCGCGGGAACCCAAAAGAGGCCACGGCGGTGAAGAACATGCTGTCGAAGCGGTCCATGATCCCGCCATGGCCGGAGGAGGCGACCACTGTCAGGAGGAGACGACGGCCACCCCGGGAAGAGGGCCTATTCAGATCCTGAAGACCAGGAAACGTAGAAAATGATAGGAGACCACGGCGGTGAAGAACATGCTGTCGAAGCGGTCCATGATCCCGCCATGGCCGGGGATGAGGGAGCTCATGTCCTTTATCCCCAATTCCCTCTTCACCATGGACTCGGAGAGGTCGCCCAGGGGACCGAAGACGCTGGCTATGGCGGCCAGCTCCAAGCTAACGGCCGGGGTTAGCCAGGAGCGGTCAAGGGTCAGGTAAAGCACATAAGCGGCTATGAATGCTCCCGCCGTGCCCGCCAGGGTGCCTTCCCAGCTCTTTCCGGGACTGATGCGCGGCGCCATCTTATGCTTGCCGAAGGCGGAGCCGGCGAAATAGGCCACGGCGTCGTATACCCAGACCATGACGATCACGGCGAAGGGAGCCGTCCAGCTCACCTCGTCGAAACGGAGCATGAGCACGAAATGGGCCAGACAGAGGCCCACCAGCATCACTCCTCCGAGGGATAAGGTTATGTCCGTGGTGGGGGACTTGGAATGGGGGCCGAAAAGGCTCCAGGCGAAGAGGACGGGTAGGTAAAGGGCCAGGGTCACGAGGAGCAAGGTGAGGTCCGCGTTCTCACGTCTCTGTAGGAAATAGGCTACAACGGGAAGAGAGCAACCCGCAGCTATGGAAAACCAGGTGGCCGGGCGGTAGCCATGACGGGAGAAGGTGGAGTAGAACTCCCACAACCCTCCGGCGGCGATCAGGGTGATCCCCACCGTGAAGGGTATCTCTCCCCACCAGAGCAAAAGCACAACCACGAGGACCAGGACCACCGCGCTCACCACTCTGGCGGCCAGATCGGCGAACCTGGCTCTCAGGGGAGTCCTGGGCAGAGCATCCCTTTCACCGCTCCCGCCGGACAAGTCAGACCTCCAACAGCTCTTTTTCCTTGACCTTGAGCATCTCATCGGTCTCGGCTATGTAGCGGTCGGTGAGCTTCTGCACCTCTTCCTGTCCGCGGTGGAGGTCGTCCTTGGTTATCTCCCCTTCCCTCTCGAAGGCGCGCAGGTCCTCAATGGCGTCCCGTCGTATGTTGCGTATGGCAACCCTTCCTTCCTCGGCCCTGGCCCGCACCAGCCGGGTGAGTTCCTTGCGCCTCTCCTCGGTGAGCTTGGGAATGGGCAAGCGGATGACGTTCCCGTCGTTCACCGGCGTAAGGCCCAGGTCCGAGGCGAGGATGGCCTTCTCTATGTCGTTGATAATGCTTTTGTCGTAGGGGGATACCACCAGTAGGCTGGGCTCCGGCACGGCTATGGAAGCCAGCTGGTTCAAGGGGGTCTGCTGCCCGTAGTAGTTCACGTAGATACGGTTGAGGAGCGAGGCGCTCGCCCTCCCGGTCCGGATGGCGGCGAAGTCGTCCCTCACGTGCTCCACCGCTTTCTTCATGCGTCGTTCGGCGTCCTTCAAGACGTCCTCGACCACTTATCTTCCCTCCTCTTTCCCGGAAGAGACGATGGTCCCAATCCTTTCACCGCAGAGCACCTTGATGATGTTCCCGGGCACGGTCATGTTGAAGACAACGATTGGGAGGTCGTTGTCCATGCACAGGGATATGGCGGTGGCGTCCATGACCTTCAGTCCCTGCTGTAGGACCTCGATGTAATCGAGGGATTCGTACATCACCGCATCCGGATTCTTGAGGGGATCCGAATCGTATACCCCGTCCACCATGGTGGCCTTGAGGATGGCCTCTGCGCCGATCTCCAAGGCGCGAAGAGCCGCCGAGGTGTCGGTGGTGAAGTAGGGATTCCCGGTCCCCGCAGCGAAGATGACCACCCTTCCCTTTTCCAGGTGGCGGATGGCCCTTCTTCTTATGTAAGGTTCGGCTACCGCCTGCATCTCGATGGCCGACTGTACCCGGGTGTATACGCCCCTTTTCTCCAGGGCGTCCTGGAGGGCTAGGGAGTTCATGACCGTGGCCAGCATGCCCACGTAATCGGCGGCGGCTCGGTCCATCCCCTTGGCGCTGGCCGCCACCCCGCGGAAGATGTTCCCACCGCCGACCACCGCCGCCAGCTGCACCCCGAGACGGTTGGCCTCCGCCAGCTCGTCGGCGATGGCGTTCACCGTGTCCGGGTCTATGCCGTATTCTCTCCGGCCCATGAAGGCTTCGCCGCTGAGCTTGATGAGCACCCTTTTGAACCTGGGCCGAAGCTCTCCCGCTTCCACGAAAATCCCCCTTTCGCCCCCCGTCATAAGAATTTTTATATCTATTCTATCTTTCAGCGGCGGCTACCTTCTCCGGAAGAATCTAAACACCTCACACCCTCCCTACTCGGGTAGGGCCTCTCCCAGCTGGTACCTGGTGAACCTGCGGACGACTATGTTCTCCCCTACCGCCGCTATGGTGCGCTGTACCAGCTCCCCCACGGTGATCTCGGGATCCTTGACGAAGGGCTGATCGAGCAGGCAGACCTCTTCGTAGAACTTCTTCAGCCTGCCCTCCACTATCTTGTCCACCACCTTCTCCGGCTTCCCCTCCTGGAGAGCCCTCTTCCTGTAAATCTCCCGTTCCTGTTCCAAGACATCGAAAGGGACGTCCTCCGCGGAAACGTAGAGGGGCGCTGCGGCGGCGATGTGCATGGCTATATCGTGGACCATGCTTCGGAAGGTCTCGTTGCGGGCCACGAAGTCGGTCTCGCAGTTGACCTCCAAAAGCACGCCTATGCGGTTATTCAAATGGATATAGGCGTCAATCACCCCGTCGGCGGTCTTGCGGCCTGCTTTTTTCTTGGCCCCGGCCAGACCCCTTTCTCGCAGGATCCGCAGGGCCTTATCCAGGTCTCCCTCCGCCTCCTGTAGGGCCTTCTTGCAGTCCATAACCCCTGCCCCGGTGGACTCCCTCAGGGCTTTGACCTGCGCAGCGTTTATCTCCATCGCTCCTCCTTCGGCTTCCGAAATCGACCGGATGCGGTTTACTCGGCTACCTTTTCTTCTGCCTCCCCGACTTCCTCGTGCAAGGAGGCCACCGGCGCCATTGCCTCTTCGGTATCCGCCTTATCTCTGTCGGCACCGGCCTTCATCACTTCCCTTATCTGCAGGCCCTCCAGCACGGCGTTGGAGATGATCTTGCATATGAGGTTGGCTGCCCTGATGGCGTCGTCGTTTCCCGGTATGACGTAATCCACCAGATCGGGATCGCAATTGGTATCCACCACCGCCACCACTGGTATCTCCATGCGGCGGGCTTCCATGACGGCTATGTTTTCCTTGCGGGGGTCGATGACGAAGAGGGCGTCCGGGAGGTCCTCCATGTTTCGCAAACCCTCCAGGTTCCTGCGCAACTTGGCCAGCTGATGTCGCACGCGTGTGGCTTCCTTCTTGGGCATGGCGTCAATCTCCCCGGAAGCTTCCATCTCCTCCAAGGTCTTTAGTTTGGCTATGCGCTGGCGGATGGTAACCCAGTTGGTTAGGGTCCCGCCCAGCCAGCGATTGATCACGTAGGGCATCCCGCAACGCAAGGCGTTCTCCTTAATGGCCTCCTGGGCCTGTTTCTTGGTGCCCACGAAAAGGAGGGTTCCCCCTTGGGCTACCAAGTCGCGGATAAATCTGTAGGCCAACTCTATGAGAGCCAGGGTCTGCTGGAGATCGATGATGTATATGCCGTTGCGCTCGGTGAAGATGTACTTGGCCATTTTGGGGTTCCACCTGCGGGTCTGGTGTCCGAAGTGGAATCCCGCCTCCAGAAGGTGTTTCATGGAAACGACGGTCATATCTCCTCCCATGGTTTTTACCTCCGCCCGCATCCTCCCCATCTCCCCACCACGAGGGCACCCGGGGAGAGGGTCCGCGAACGTGCGTGTTTCCGACCAAAAAAAATCCCGCTCTCGGCGGGCCCTTCCGCACCCACGCCAGATCTTATTTTTCTCCCGGCCCACCTCCTTCCTATGTCGTTCGGGTGCGGGATAAATATAACATACCCGCAACGCAGCGGCAACGTTTCCCGTTTCCTGATCCCGATTCTCCCTTACCCTCCAATCCCGCCGCTCAGACCTCCAGGAGACCCTTGGCGCTGGCCAGCCTTCCCCGCAGGCGCAGGATGGCCTTGGTGTGCATCTGACATACGCGAGATTCGGTGACCCCCAACACCTCGCCGATCTCCCGCAGGGTCAGTCCCTCGTAATAGTAAAGGCTTATGACGATCTTCTCCCGCTCCGGGAGCCGGTTGATGGCCTCGGCCAATATCTGCTTCATCTCCTCGATCTCGTAAGTCTTGGAGGGATCCTTCACCCGGGAGTCCTCCAGGGTATCCACCAGACTCACCTTGTCCCCCTTGTCACCTCCCACGTTCCACATCTCGTCCAGGGCCACGAGGGAGATGAAGCTCATCTGCTGGAGGAGCTGGTGGTATTCGTCCAGCGATATGTTCATATGCTTTGCCACTTCCTCGTCGGTGGGCAACCTCTTGAGCTCATTCTCCAGGGTAACGTAAGCCTTTTCTATCTCGCGGGCTTTGAACCTTATGGAGCGGGGCACCCAGTCTATGGAGCGCAGCTCGTCTATTATCGCTCCCTTGATGCGCGCTATGGCATAGGTCTCGAACTTTATGCCCCTCTCCGGCTCATATTTCTCTATGGCGTCGATGAGGCCGAATATCCCGTAACTCACCAGATCGGCGTACTCTATATTGGGCGGGAGGCTGGAAGAAACCCTTCCAGCCACGTATTTCACCAGCGGTGCGTAGTTGAGGATGAGCTTTTCCCTGGCCTCCTGAGACCCCTTCTCCTTGAACTGCTTCCAGAGCTCGCGGACGTCCTCGATGCTTTCCAACCTCGACCCTCTTTTATAAAAATCAGCCGTATTCAACATCCTTCCTGTCCCGGTTGACGGACGCCTTCCTTTGCAGGAGCTTCATGTGCGGGGGTGGGCCTGAAAGAAAACCTCTTTTAGTCGTTTTTTATCAAGATGAGTATAAATCTGGGTTGTGGATAAATCAACATGGCCCAACATCTCCTGGACGGACCTCAGGTCCGCCCCGCCCTGCAGGAGATGGGTGGCGAACGTGTGTCTGAGGGTATGGGGACTGACCCGCTTCCCGCCCTCCAGGTCCTGGAAGAACCGCTCCACCACCCTGCGCACCCCCCGATCGCTCAACCTGTGTCCCCGTACGCTGAGGAATAAGGGAGCTTTTCCGTCCTCCCCCCACCTTCCGTTGGCGGCCAGTATGGGTCTCTCCCTCTCCAGGTAAGCCTCGAGGATCTGGACCGCCGCCGCGTGAACGGGGATCACGCGTTCCTTGCGCCCTTTACCGAGAACCCTCACCTCCCCTCTTTTCAAATCGATATCCCCCAGGTTCAAGCCGACCAGCTCGCCAACCCGCATCCCGGTGGCATAGAGGAGTTCCACGAGGGCCATGTCGCGCAGCGAGGTACGGTAGACGTGCAGGGACTGCCTGCGCTGGGCCTCCTCAAGCTCGGTTATGCTCAGGACGCGGGGCAAACGCCTTTGCCGACGAGGAGGAGCGAGAGCCAGAGCCGGGTTGTTGTCCAAGAGGCCCTTCCGCACCATATACCGAAAAAAACTCCTAACCGCCGCCGTTCTTCTGGCGATGGTGGACCGTGAATATCCCCGGGTCTGCAGGTAAGCGAGATAGCGTCGTAGAAATCGGTGGTCCACCTCGGCGGGGCTATCCAGACCGGCGCGAAGACAGAATTCGCGGAAGGCTTCCAGGTCACCCCGATAAGCCCGCAGGGTCTGAACGGAAAGGCCGCGCTCGACGCCGAGGCTCCGGAGATATTCCTCGATCTCCTCCTTCATGGTACCCCTCCGGGTGTGCAAGCTGTTAAAATTTAATATAATTTTATACGAAAAAATATTATTGTCAATATATGAATTTAAAGTTAAAAATTTTAACTAATGTTATTAAACAAATTTACGCCCGGCTTCATGCCCCGAAGCGGGGGGCCAGGACGTATTTTCCTCCCGGTTCTTGGCATATCCAACCTTTCAGGTGCAACCCGGTTAGGGTCTCCAACAACGGACCGGCAGGTTCCCCGGTCAGCCGGGCCAAGACGTCCAGCGTGGCGGGACCTTCCCGGAGTATCTCCAGGAGAACACTTTCCCGGGACCCCGAAGCCGGAAAAAGAGCTGGTTCGACGTCTTCCCCCGCAGGCTCGCCGGTCACCTGGAGAGGGAGGTCGAAGGGCGGGAGCTCCTCCAGGATGTCCTCCACGCTGGCAACCAGCTTGGCCCCACTCTGGATGAGGGAATGGGTTCCCCTCGTCAGGGGGTTGTCGATGAGTCCGGGAACGGCGAGGACTTCCCGTCCCTCCTCCAGGGCGTACTCGGCGGTTATCAGCGCTCCGCTCTTCTCCGTCGCCTCCACCACCAGGACCGCCTGGCAGAGCCCGGCGATGAGCCGATTGCGATGTGGAAACCTCCAGGGAAGCGGATCAGCCCCCGGGGGATATTCGCTTAAAAGGCAGCCCCGATCTTTTATGGCTTCCAGGAGCCCGGCATGTTCTGGAGGGTATATCCTATCAATCCCACATCCCAGAACGGCAACGGTGAACCCTCCCGCCTGAAGACATCCCCGATGAGCCTGGGCGTCGATTCCGTAGGCCGCCCCGGACACCACCACCACCCCGCAGCGCCCCAGTTCGCCGGCCAGGTGTTCCGCGCACCTTTTCCCGTAACCGGTCGCCTTTCTGGCGCCAACTATCGCCACCCACGGCCTGCCGGAAGGTGTCTCCCTGCCGGAGCAGAAGAGCACCGCAGGCGGGTCGTATATGCTCCAAAGCGCCGCCGGCAGACATTCCTCACCGGGGATGATGACCCTTATGCCCGCCCTGGCCAGGGACTCGAGAAGCAGTCCCGGGTCTGTCTCCCGGCACTGCGTCCTCCATGCCCTCTCCTTCTCCCATCCAACCAGGGCGGCGGCCTTTTCCCCGCCATTACGGAGCGTCCTCCACAACTCCTCCGCCCCTCCCGCCATTCGGATCAACTTGGGCAGGGAGAGGGGGTTCATCTCCGGGAGACAGGCCAGAGCCGCCCTATAAGCCCGCTCCATGGCCCACCTCCTGCATGAACATGGACCCCCACATCCTTTCCAGGGAGCGGTACTGCACGGCCTCCGCCAGGTCGGCCACGCCGACTTTTTCCCTGCCGGCCAAATCGGCTATGGTCCTGGCCACGCGCAGACATCGGTCGAAGCCGCGGGCGGTAAAACCCAAGCGCTCGGCCACCAGGTACAGGAATCGCTTTTCCTCCTCGCCCAGGCAGCAAGCCTCCCGCAGCAGGGATATGTCCACGCAGGCATTGGTCACCGCATCCCCGCCCCACCGCCGGTACTGGATTTCCCTGGCCCTTATCACCCTTTCGCGAACTTCCTCCGACCTCTCTCCATCCGGGAGCTCCACCAATTCCCGGGGAGTGAGCCTGCTCACCTCCACCTGTAGGTCGATGCGGTCCAGCAGCGGGCCGGAGATACGGGCGTAATAGTTCCTGATCCTGCCCGGCGGACACGAACAAGCACGCACGGAGTCCCCAAGGAATCCGCATGGACAGGGGTTCATCCCCGCCACCAAGAGAAAGCGGGCCGGAAAGGTCGTGCTCACCAGGGACCTCGAAATGGACACCCAGCCGGTTTCCAGGGGTTGCCTCAGTACCTCCAGGGCATCCCTACGGAATTCCGGAAGCTCGTCAAGGAAGAGGACCCCCCGATGACTCAGGGTTATCTCCCCGGGACGGGGGAAATTTTTCCCTCCCCCCACCAGTCCCACGTGGGATATGGAGTGGTGGGGAGCTCGAAAGGGCGGGCGCGACGATAGGGGCTGCTCGGGATCCAGTAACCCGGCGATGCTGTGTATGCTGGAGACCTCCAGGACCTCATCGGACGTCAGGGGAGGCAGGATGCCGGGGAGTCTCTCCGCCAGCATGGACTTACCGGACCCGGGCGGACCTATGAAAAGGATATTATGTCCTCCTGCGGCAGCGACTTCCAGGGCTCTCTTGGCGTACAACTGTCCCTTAACCTCGGAGAGGCAGGGAAGGTGCGCCTCCTCCTGCCGCCAACGCAGCTCCGGCTGAGGCACGGGTTTACCCAGCAGATAGTCCAATGACTGCCGGAGGTCCTTTACGCCCACCACTTTTATTCCCTCCAGTATGGCTGCTTCCGAGAGGTTGTCCACGGGAACCAGGATCTCCTTCCATCCCCGTCGCTTAGCCCAGAGGGCCATGGCCAGCGACCCGCGCACCCCCCTCACCTCACCGTTCAGGGCCAGTTCCCCGACCACCAGCCTTCCCCGCAGAGATGCGGGGTCTATGCACCCGCACACCGACAACATGGCCAAAGCTATGGGTAGGTCGAAATAAGAACCCTCCTTGCGTAGGTGCGCGGGGGCCAGGTTAACGGTGATGAGCTGACGCGGAAAAGGCAGCTCCGAATTGGCTATGGCCGCCTTTATGCGTCGGTAGGATTCCCTGACCGCGGCGTCGGGGAGACCCACCATGTATATGCCCGGAAGGTTCCCGGAGGTGTTGACCTCCACCTCCACCCTTATCACCTCCATGCCCAATATGGAGCAGCTATCCACCTTGGCGTACATATCATCACCTCCTATATAACTTATATATATTATATATATTATTAAAGACAACTATTTTGCCGCGGGATCAAAAACAGACAAAATTATGGATCTCTTAGCTCATCGTAGCCCTTTATGGAGTGCTACGACGGAAGAGAGGTAGAAGATTACGGGGTATTTCTGCGCCGACATTGCGAAGGAAAGTTTATGGGCACCCGTTCTTCAAAGGGAAGCAACCGCGACCGTGCGGACGTTAAAATTCCCTCGGCCGGCTCAGGGAGCGGCGGTTTCCGCCGCACCCCTTCCCGCCATCCAGGCCAGAAAACATCCCAGAACCACAAAAGCGACCGGGGCCCACCACCCGTGCACCAAGACGGGTTTTATCCCCGCTATGTATCCCCTCTTGCGTAGGAACCACAGGGCCGGAGGCAAGGCCAAACAAAGCAGAAGGACATTGGATATCAGGGCCACGATAACCCCCCGCATCCCCACTTTGCGGGAGACTCTGACATCCGGATAATACAACGCCAAGAGAAGGAAGAAGCCAAAAACGGCTAGAGCGACGAGGGCCACGGTGGAATTGTCGTAGCTTATCCAGATGGCCAAGAGGGCCATGATGAAAAACCCGCCCAGGGCGAGAATCCCCAGAATCACCTTGCGCAAAAGGGAAGAAAGAACCATGCGGGTCAGGGAAGGGGTCCTGGTCACCCTGATACGGCTCAGCTCCCTATCCAGTCTTAATTCTTCCTCCGGTCCCGGAACCGCGTCCAGATACCTTTCGCAGTTAAAACAATACTCGTCGCTGTCCAGGTTGTTCCTCCCACACCAGGGACACGTTTTCATAGACCGCCCTCCACCGCCTCAGGTTTCCCTTTAGGCGGGATGTCCCCCGTCACAGGTCTCCTATCTCGAAAGCGTCCTCGACATGAACTATTTTCCACTTATCGCCTTCCAGCAGCAAGGCGATCACGTCGAATCGGCACGAGCACTCCCGGCCTCCCTTCTCCAACATATAGTGCGAGGCCGCCCTGGCCATCCGCTCGCGTCTTATCCGGTCCACCGACCCCAAAGCCTCTTCCAGCATGCCGCCCCTCCTCGTCTTCACCTCGCAGAAGACGAGGGTCCCTCCCTTCCTGGCAATAATATCCAGTTCGCCGAAGGGAGAGCGGTAGTTACGCTCCAGTATGCGGTATCCCTTGCGCCGTAAGTAACGGGAAGCCGCCTCCTCGCCACTCCTTCCTGTCCTCAGGTGTCGGTCGGCCATTCAGGCATCGTGCTCCCCGTCATCGAGGTCCATCTCCATCTGCAGGACTCCTTTGAAGGACAAACGGTGGCAGGGCGCGGGTCCGTTGGCGGCCACGGCTTTCAGGTGGCTCGCGGTGCCGTATCCCTTGTGGGCCTCAAAGCCGTAGATCGGGTAACGCGTCCACCAGGAAAGCATCAAGCGATCCCTTATTACCTTGGCCAGAATGGATGCAGCGGCCACGCTCACGGAAAAGCGGTCCCCGTGCACCAGACACCATTGCGGGATCCCCAGGTCCTCCACCCGGTAGTAGTCCAGCAGCACCAGCTCGGGTAGCGGTTTCAGGGAAAGCACCGCTTCGCGCAGGGCGGTGAGATTGGCTCTCTGAAGGCCGAGCTCGTCCACCTCGGCCGGGGACACACAGGCGAAGGACCAGGCTTCCGCCCTTTCCACGATGCGGGAGAACAAACGGCGTCGCACGGCGGGGGCCAGGGTTTTGGAATCGGCTAGACCTTCCAGTGGCTCGAGGTCTCGCAAGTCGGGCAGGATCACCGCAACCGCCACCAGGGGTCCGGCCAGCGCGCCTCTTCCCGCCTCATCCACCCCGGCCACACGCTCGAACCCCATGCGGTATGCCCATCTTTCGGCGGCCGAGCAGGCGGAGGTCAAGCCACATCCACCACCTAGAGCGCGGACCATCGCCCGGGCGGCCACCATATGCATATGGCCCTGCCCAGGATGGCCTTCAAGGGTACGAAACCCCACTTCCTGCTGTCGTTGGAATTGGGGCGGTTGTCCCCCATGACCATAACCGTTCCCTCCGGGACTTCCCATTTTCCGTCGCTACCGTCGGACAAGAACTCGTAATCGATGGCGGCCGGCTCACCGTTGACGAAAAGTTGCCCCTCGCGGAGCTCAACCAGGTCTCCTTCCACCCCCACCACCCTCTTTATAAACGGTACGGATTCCTGGTGGGTCAGGTTCAATACCTCGGCCAAGACGTCCAGGGATCTGGAGAGGGGGTTGCTCCCCCGGGTCTGGTTGGCCGGGTCGTTGGGGTTGAAGCGGAAGACTATTATCTCCCCCCGCCGCGGTTTGCGGAAATGGTAGGTTATGCGGTCCACCATGACCCGGTCCCCCACCTGCAGGGTGGGCTCCATGGAGGGAGAGGGGATTATGAAGGGCTTGAGGAAGAAGGCTTGAAGAAAGATGGCCAGCACCAGCGCGGTTATGAAGAGCACGGCTACTTCCAGGGCCGCTCCCAGCCAACCCCGTCGCTCGCCACCTTCCCTGCGGGATCTCCCGGCACGTCCGGCGTGTCCGGGAGCAGCCTTGGCGGAAGCCTCGCCTTCCTCAAGCCTCTCCCCGAGCGCCCTCTCGGGAAGTTCATGCGACATAGGCCAGACCTCAGGTCCGCCGCTTTTCCTTGATCCGGGCCTTCTTCCCTACCCGGTCTCTCAGGTAGTAGAGCTTGGCGCGCCTGACCTTGCCCTGGGAGACCACTTCGATCTTGGAGATGATGGGCGAATGCAGGGGAAAGGTTCGCTCCACCCCCACCCCGAAGGATACCTTGCGCACGGTGAAGGTCTCCCTGGTGCCCCCTCCCTTGCGGGAGATGACCACTCCCTGAAAGACCTGGATGCGCTCCCGGTTTCCCTCCACCACCCTCACGTGCACCTTTACCGTGTCTCCGGGCCGGAAATCGGGGATGTCGTCCCGCAGGTATTCGCTCTCCACTACGTCCGTTTTCTGCATCTTTTCCTCCTTTCCGGTCTATTACAAACCATCGACCCCCATCCTCGCAAGCGAGGGGCGACGTGCATACGCTCTCAATCCTTCCCTTCCGGGTCCTTTTCCCGGAGAAGCTCGGGCCGGACCCTTCGCGTCCACTCCAAAGCCGCCTTCCTGCGCCATTCCTCCACCGCCCCGTGGTTACCCGAGAGGAGGACCTCCGGGACCTTCCATCCCAGGTATACCGCCG
>JACVJF010000066.1 GCA_015711855.1 Candidatus Solincola quzhuomuensis
GTACGATGCGGACCAAGCGGGCGAGGGGCTGGAGGAAAGCGGTGACGAGAGGCGGGTAAAGGCTGCCCGAAAGGATCCGGGACGCCATCCTGGTCAACTTCATGAGGATCAAGGTCTGAGGAAACCGACGAGGTAGGGGATAAACCGAGGAACCGAATGCGAGGAGGGAGGAAGATGGGAGCAGGAGACGTGGGAGTGACGTCGCCGCCCACGGAGAGGGTGAGGAGGCTGCGGGAACGGATAGTGCATGCCCCCCAAGAGGTCTGCGTGGAGCGGGCGCGATACGTCACCGAGGCCATGCGCGAGCACTGGGAGGAACACCCGCTGACCCGCATGAGCAAGGCTCTTGAGCATATCCTGGCAAATATTACCATTAACATACGGGAGGGCGAGACGGTCGTGGGCTGCCGGACCTCCAAGCTCAAGGGGGCGCCCCTGTTCCCGGAGAACAAGACCCGCTGGCTGGAGGGGGACGTGGAGAACTTCGACCGGCGCCTGCTCCAGCGGGCCCTGATCACCCCCGAGGAGAAGCGGGAGCTACTGGAGGACATCCTTCCCTTCTGGCGGGGAAGGACGGTGGAGGAGCGCTTCATGTCCCTGGTGCCCCCGGACGTGGCCGAGGACATGGACAAGTACATCTTCACCATCATGCTGGAGATAACCTACGGGATCGGGCACTTTACCATGGACCACCCCACCCTGCTCCGCCTGGGGATGGGAGGGATCGTCGCCGAGGCGCGCAGGCGCCTGGAGGAGCTTTCCGAGGAGGAGAGGGAGGGCGAGAAAGGGCTATTCTACGAGGCGGTCATCCGCTCTCTCCGGGCGGCCGTGGCCTTCGCCCGCCGTCACGCCGACCTGGCTCGCCGCCTGGCGGCGGAGGAAAAGGACCCGGTGCGGGCCGAGGAGCTTAGGGAGATAGCCCGCATCTGCGAACGCGTCCCCGAGCACCCGGCGGAGACCTTCCACGAGGCGGTGCAGAGCGTCTACTTCGCCCACCTCATCGCCCAGATCGAGAGCGGGGGCAACTCCATCTCCCTGGGCCGCATCGACCAGTACCTCTATCCCTATTACCGCAGGGACCTGGAGGAGGGGCGGATAACCCCAGAGAAGGCGCGCGAGCTGCTCTCCCTCCTCTACCTCAAGACCTGCGAGATATGGAACGTGCTGGAGGAGGTCTTCATCCCGGGAGGGGAATGCCCGGAGGGAAAGACCACCCAGAACCTGACCATCGGGGGCATAGGCCCGGACGGCAAGGACGCCGTGAACGAGCTCTCCTACATCGCCCTGGACGCCTTCGCCGACGTGCGCACCGTGCAGCCCAACGTCAGCCTGCGGCTGGGCTCCAAGACGCCCCGGGACTTCTTCCTGCGGGCGGTGGGCTACGCCCGCGACGGGGTGCCCCTGCACTTCTTCAACGACGACGCCGTGGTTCCCATGCTCACCCGCGCCGGGCACTCCGTGGAGGACGCCCGGGATTACGCCCTGGTGGGGTGCGTGGAGCCCAACGCGCAGGGGAAGACGTTCGGGTCCACCTTCGCCGTGCAGTTCAACGGCGCGAAGTGCGTGGAGTTCGCCCTCTCCAACGGGGTGGACAACATCTTTGGGCTTAAGGCGGGCATCGAGACCGGGGAACCGGCCGGCTTCACCCACTTCGAGCAGGTATGGGAGGCCTTCCGCTCCCAGATGTCCCACTTCCTGGGACAAATGGTCAAGGGGATGTGGGCCCTGGACACGGCCATCGGGGAGATGCTCCCCTCGCCCTTCGCCTCGGCCATGATAAGAGGTCCCCTGGAGAAGGGAATGGACCTCACCCGCGGCGGGGCGGTGTACAACTCCACCGGGGTGCAGCTCATGGGCTTCTCCAACACCGCGGACAGCCTGTACGCGGTGAAGACGGCCGTCTTCGAGGAGGGGAGGTTCTCCCTAACGGAACTCTCGGAGTGGCTGGCCACAGACTGGATGGACGCCGAGGAGCAGCGCAAGTACCTGCTCCTCAAGGTGCCCAAATACGGGAACGACCTGGAGGGGCCGGACGCCATGGCCGCGCGGGTGCTGGACCTCTTCTGCGACCTTCTGGAAGGATATACCAACTACCGCGGCGGGGCCTTCTGGCCGGGAGTCTTCTCCGTGGGGTTCCACCTGGCTATGGGCTCCTTCACCGGGGCCACCCCCGACGGGCGCTACGCCGGAGACCCGCTGGGAAACGGCCTCACCCCCTCCAACGGATGCGCCACGGCGGGTCCCACGGCGGTGATGAACTCCGTGACCAGTCTGCCCCTGCAGCGCCTGTACAACGGCGCCAACCTCAACATGCGCTTCCCGGGAAACCGCACCGAGCCGGAGAAGCTTATGGACCTGGTGCGCGGTTATTTCGAACGGGGCGGGCTGCAGGTGCAGTTCAACACCGTGGACACGGTGACGCTGCGGAAGGCGCAGGCCGAGCCGGACAAGTACCGGGACCTGGTGGTGCGCATCAGCGGATACTCCGTGGTTTTCGTCAACCTGAGCGACACGGCCCAGGAAGAGATAATCAACCGCTACGAGTATCGATTGTAAGTCTTTCAGGGACCAGGAAGATTTCGGGAGGAGGTGGGGGATGAGCAAGGTAATGACCATGAAAGAGGCCATCGAGCGCTTCGTCCACGACGGGGACTTCCTGTTCATCGGCGGTTACATCTGCCGCACACCCTTCGCCGCCATCCACGAGATAATCCGCCAGGGAAAGAAGGACCTGACCATCACCCGCAGCAACGCCGCCGACGACTTCGACATGCTCATCGGCGCGGGGCTGGTGAAGCGCTTCATCGCCACCTTCCTCTCCCTGGGGGTCTACGGGCTGGGACGCTGCTTCCGGCGTTCCCTGGAGAAAGGCATCCCCCACAAGATAGAGTTGGAAGAATATACCAATCTTTCCCTGCCCATGATGCTCATGGCCGGCGCCCTGGGCATGCCCTTCATCCCGGTGAAGGACATGGTGGGCTCCGACCTCCTCAACGTGAAGTCCTTCATGGGGGAGGACAAGTACAAGGTCATCGTGAACCCCTTCGACGGCACTCCCACCCTGGTGGTGCCAGCCCTCAAGCCGGACGTGGCCATCATCCACGTGCAGCAGGCGGACGAGCACGGCAACGCCCAGGTGTGGGGCATCGAGGGGGACTGCAAGTGGGGGGCCAACGCGGCGGAGAAGGTCATCGTCACCTGCGAGAGGATCGTCTCCCGCGAGATCATAGGCAAGGACCCCTCGCGGACCATCGTCCCCGACTTCCGGGTGGTGGCGGTGGTGGAGGAGCCCTTCGGGGCCCATCCCGGCTATACGCCGGGCTTCTACGACGTGGACTTCATGTTCGGAAGTCTCTACCAGCAGGCCTCCAACACCGAGGAGGGCTTCCGGGCCTTCCTCGAGGAGTGGGTCTACGGGGTGGAGGACCGCACCGCCTACATCCAGCACTACATCGAGAAGTTCGGCTACGCCCAGTTCCGGGGGCTATGGGCGGACTTCGACTACAGCTATCCGGTGAGCTACGCCTATTGAGGCCGCGGGAGGTGAGACGATGAGCGCCGCCGAGCTGGATTACATCAAGCCCGAGCTCATGGCCTGCTGCGGGGCGAGGGAGATACGCGACGGAGACCTGGTCATCGTGGGCACCGGTTTCCCCAGCGTGGCCGCCAACATCGCCAAGTACACCCACGCCCCGAACGCCCGCATGATGCAGGAGTCGGGAGTATACGACGCTCAGCCCAAGCGCCCCGCCCTCTCCGTGGGGGATCCCTGCCTCAACCCGGGTGCGGCTTTCATCGGGTCCTTGATAGACGTCATGGGCATGTTCCTGCAGGGGGGAAAGGTGGACGTGGGCTTTCTCTCCGGCAGCCAGGTGGATAAATATGGAAACATAAACACCACGGTCATCGGGGACTACGGTAACCCCAAGAGTCGGTTGCCGGGAAGTGGCGGGGCCAACCCCATCGGCCTTTTGGCCAAACGGGTGCTCATCATCGCCCTGCACGACAAGCGGCGTCTGGCGGAGCGGGTGGACTTCATCACCACTCCGGGATATATCGACGGACCGGGAGCCCGGGCCAAGTGGGGGCTCCCGGAGGACCAGGGGCCGGAGGTGATCATCACCAACAAGGCGGTGCTCCGTTTCGACAAGGAGACCAAGGAGGCCTACCTGGAATCCTACCATCCGGGCAACACCGTGGAGGAGATACTGGAGAACACGCCCTGGGACCTGAAGGTGGCCCCCGACGTGCATGAGACGCCGCCCCCCACGGCGGAGGAACTCCGGGCCATCCGGGAGATAATCGATCCCATGCGCATGATCACCATCTACCTGAAACGGGGCTACGTCTGAGGCCGGGATAGGGCGCGTCCGCCGGACACCCGGGAGCGGGAGGGGCGGATGGATCCGGAAAAAAGCGAGGTTCCGGCGTGAAGACCGCCGGCGCGGAGGTGTAGGGGACGGGACACCGTATCGGACGGGGGAGTTAAGTCCCGCCACGGAGGGAAGAGGCGGACGACGACACGGCGGCCACATGCTGGTGAGGAAGGCGAAGGGGTGAGAGCATTGGAGGAGACGCGAAGGCTGGCCGAGTTCTGCCTGCGCCTCAGATGGGAGGACCTCCCGGAGGAGGTGAGGAGGCGGGCCAGGATATGCGCACTGGATTTCCTGGCCAACGTCTACGGCTCCCTGGAGCTCGCCGAGGCAAGGGCGGTGGCGGAATACGTCCGCTCCCTACGCGCGGCGCCGGAGGCCGCGGCTCTGGCCTGCGGTTACCGCACGGCGGCGCCCCTGGCCGCCCTGGTCAACGGTACGCTGGCGGAGTCCATCGAGGCCCAGGACGGACTGCGCTACGGCGGCAACCACCCGGTGTCGGCGGTCATGCCCGCCGCCCTGGCCGTGGCCGAGGCGGAGGGGAGGACGGGAAGGGAATTCCTGGAAGCGATGGTGGCCGGTTACGAGGTCGCCAACCGCATAGCCGGCGCGGTACATCCCCTGCACACCCTCTCCGGGTTTCTTCCCACCGGGACCTGCGGGACCTTCGGGGCCGCCGCCGCCGCGGCGCGGCTGCTGGACCTGGACGAGGAGGGTACGCTCCATGCCCTGGGCATCGCCGGTTACCTGGCGCCCATCTCCATGGCCGAGGCCCTCATGGGAGGCTTCACGGTGAAGATACTGCAGGGAGGGCAGGGGGCCCTGGCCGGGGTCACCGCGGCCTACCTGGCGCGGGCGGGCATCTCCGGGCCGCCCTATGTGCTGGAGGGCTCGGAGCTCAAGGGAGGTTTCACCCAGATAACGGTACGAGGTGAGCCCAACCTGGACAAGATTACCGAGGGGCTGGGCCGCCATTACACCATACTGGACATGTACCTCAAGCCCTATTCCGCCTGCCGTCACACTCACGGGGCCATCCAGGCCGTCCTGGAGATGCTTCTGGAAGAGGAGGTGAAGGCGGCGGAGGTGGAGAAGGTGGAGGTCTTCACCTACGGCATGGCCGTGGTGGCGGTAGGCAAGGGGCTGGGGGAGAAGGAGACCTTCGTCTCCGCCCAGTTCTCCATCCCCTACGTGGTGGCCGCGGCTCTCCTGGACCGAGAGCTGGGACCCCGGCAGCTGGCCGCGGTTAGGCGCAGCGATCCCGCGTTGCGAGAGCTCATGTCCCGGGTGGAGGTTAAGCTGGACGAGGATCTGCAGAAGGTCTACCCGGAGAAGACCGCCAGCCGCGTGGAACTCTCTCTGCGGGACGGCCGGCGCCTGGTCCGCCAGGTGGACATCCCCAAAGGGGATCCCCGCGACCCCATGGAGGAGGAGGACGTCAAGGAGAAGGTGATCCGGTTCGCCGGGGACAGGGAAAGGCGGCGCCTGGAGGAACTGTCCGAGCTGGTCCTGGGTTTGGATCGACTGGAAGATTTAGGTAAGATGACCGATCTGGTCTGAGGCAGCCGAGACGGAGCAGGAAAGGAGCGAAGATGGACTTCAACCTCAACGAGGAACAGAAGCTGCTGGTCGAGACCATCCGTTCCATGGGAGAACGGGAGAACTTCAAGCAGCTGGCCATGGAGATCGACGCCAAAGCCGAGTTCCCCCACCACTTGATGAAGAAGTTCGCGGACATGGACCTTTTGGGGATGACGCTTTCTCCGGAGTACGGGGGCGGCGGGGCCCCGGCCATCAACGCCATCCTGGCCATCGAGGAGCTGGCCAAGTTCAGCCCCATGATCGCCGCACCGGTCTTCGAATCCAACGTGGGCGCGGTGCGGGTCATCGACCTCTTCGGGACGGAGGAACAAAAGCGGGCCATCATCCCCGGGGTCTGCAAGGGCGAATTGAGCGTCTCGGTGTGCATGACCGAGCCGGAGGCCGGCTCGGACCTCACCTCGCTCAAGACCTTCGTAGTGGAGGACGGTGACGACCTCATCCTCAACGGCCAGAAGGTGTTCGTAACCGGCGGCGGGGAGGCCAGCCATTACCTGGTGTACACTCGCTTCGGGGACATCCCCGGGTACAAGGGCATCGGGGGGATCATCGTGGAGGCGGGTATGCCCGGCTTCTCCTTCGGCAAACAGGAAGAGTTCATGGGCCTGCGGGGCATGCCCTCCTGCGACCTCATCTTCGAGGACGTGCGGGTGCCCAAGAAGAACGTGGTCCTCCCGGCCGGGGAATTCGGCAAGCTCATGCTCACCTTCGACATCGAGCGCTGCGGGAACGCCGCCATGTGCCTGGGGGTGGCGGGAGGCGCCCTGGAGGAGGCCAAGGCCTACGCCATGGAGCGCCGAGCTTTCGGGCGCCCCATCTGCGAGTTCCAGGACGTCCAGTTCATGATCGTAGACATGGCCATGAAGCTGGAGGCGGCGCGCCTGCTGGTCTATCGGGCGGCCTGCGGAGCGGGCCAGGGGCTGCCCTCCGTGTACGAGGCCTCCTTGGCCAAGTGCTTCGCCAACGAGATGGTGGTGGAGGTCACCAACGCGGCCATGTTGGTGTTTGGGGGTTACGGGTACAGCAAGGACTTCCCGGTGGAGAGGATGGCCCGGGACGCCAAGGCCTGGCGGGTGGCAGGAGGCACGGTGCAGATGCTGCGCATAACGCTGGCCAGCTTCCTCTTCGGGAGGCGCTTCGACCAGCGGCCCGGCAGGTGAGGAAGGGAAAAGGAGGGGGACGACAAGGCTGAGAGAGGGGGTTGCGCATGGGAAAATATTACAGGGATGCGGAACAGCTCTACGAGATCTACGGATACTTCCTGGACAAGGTGCTGCGCGACGAGAAGATCGGGCCCAAGATGGCCAAGGCGGGGATCATCATCAAGTTCATCTACACCGACCCCGACGCGGAGATAACCATCGACCTCAAGAACCCGCCGGCGGAGGAGGGGCGGTACGGCACCTTCTACCTGGGGCCCTGCGATCTGAAGGAAGACGTGTGGTCCAAACAGGAGGCCGACTTCTCGCACAGTTTCTGGCACGGCCGGGAGAACCCGGTGGCTGCGGTGACCAAGGGGAAGATCAAGCAGGGCGGGAAGATTACCGCCATGCTCAAGCTGCTCCCGGTGGTGCGACCGGCCTTCGACCTCTTTCCCAAGGTGCTGGAGGAGATGGGCTACGGGGACAAGGTCATCCGCGACTGATCCGGCGCGGAAAGAGAAAGCCGGCCGAAGGCGGTCTTCGGCTGCGCTCGGCGGGGACCGCCGGTAAGCAAAAGATACTCCGGAGGGGGCTTTTACGGGCGCTGCAGAGGCAAGACGAGGAGGTGAGAGGATGAAATCCTACAACGGGAAGATCCTGGAGGTGGAACTGGGCGAGGCTCCGGTCTTCTCCACCTTGGAGCTTTCGGAGGAGGACGCCGCCCGGTATATCGGAGGCCTGGGGCTGGCGGAGCTCTTGCTGGCGCGGAGGATGGACTGGGACCTCGACCCCTTCGACCCGCGGGGCGTGGTGGCGATCATGGTAGGGCCGCTCACCGGAACGGAGGTCCCCGGCTGTTCACGCTACGTGGTGGCCGGAAAGTCCCCCCTGGGTCACTGGGGGGAGGCACACGCCGCCGGCTACTTCGCCTCCGAGCTAAAGGCCGCGGGATACGACGGCATACTGATAAGCGGGGCCTCCTCCCGCCCGGTTTATCTTTACGTGCACGACGGGGAGGCGGAGATCCGGGACGCCTCCCGCCTGTGGGGGTTGGGCACCTACGAGGCGGAGGCGGCCATTCGGGAGGAACTGGGCGATCCCAAGGTGAGGGTCATCGGCATCGGACCGGCGGGGGAGAACCTCTCCCACATGGCCTCGGTGATCGGCGACGAGGGGAGGGCGGCGGCCCGCTCCGGGATGGGGGCCCTTTTGGGCTCCAAGAACCTCAAGGCGGTGGCGGTGCGCGGGCGGGGCAAGGTGGCCCTCCACGACGAGGAGGCCTTCCGGCGGGCGGCCAAGGAGATTTTGGAGAAGGTGAAGTCCAACGCCACCTGCGGTCTGCTCAAGCAGCACGGCACGCCGGTGAACGTGATGATATGCGCCTACTTCGGCGACATCCCCATCAAGAACTGGCGGCTGGGCGACTGGCCGGAGGGCATCCCCGGGCTCAACGCCGAGGCCTACCAGACGGTGCTCACCAGGAACTGGCACTGCCGCGCCTGCCCGGTGGGATGCGGACGCAAGGTGGCCAACCCGCTGGGCGAGCCCCCCGGGCTGGCGGACGTCACCGGCCCGGAGTACGAATGTCTGGCCGCCCTGGGGACCATGTGCATGGTGAGCGACATCAAGACGGTGGTGGCCGCCAACGACCTGTGCAACCGCTTGGGGATGGACGCCATCTCCGCGGGCACCACCATCGCCTTCGCCATGGAGTGCTATGAGAGGGGGATTCTCAAGGAGGAGGACGCGGAGGGCATCGACCTCTCCTGGGGTAACGGCGACGCCCTGGCTCCCTTGCTGCGCAAGATGGCCTCCCGGGAGGGGCGCCTGGGTTCCCTGCTCGCCGACGGGACCCGGGCGGCGGCGGAGAAGCTCGGCCAGGGAAGCGAGAGATTCGCCGTCCACTGCAAGGGGTTGGAGCTCCCCATGCACGACCCCAAGGCCTTCTCCGGATGGGCGCTGGCCTACGGTACCACCAACCGCGGGGCCTGCCACCTCTCCGCCACCACCTATAACATCGAGAGGGGGATGACCCTGCCGGACATCGGCCTGGACCAGCCGCTGGACCGCTTCGCGAGCGAGGGGAAGGCGGCCATGGTCAAGACCTATCACGCCTTCTCCGCGGTCCTGGAGTCCCTGGTGGCCTGCAAGTTCATGGTCTACACCGGGCTCACCTTGACCGACTTCCGTAGCGCCCTGATCCCGGCCACGGGGAAGGAGTGGACCGTGGAGGAGCTCATGGAGTGCGGGTATCGCATCTACCATCTGGGGAGGCTCATAAACCACGCTTGCGGACTGACCGGCGAGGACGACCGCATGCCCGAGCGCATCGTGAGCGAGCCCTACCAGGAGGGAAACGCGGCCAACTTCGTCCCCGACCATCAGACCATGCTGGAAGAATATTACAGGCTGCAGAAGTGGGATGAGAAGGGAATCCCCACCGAGGAGCGCATTCGGGAACTGGGGCTCGAGGAGTTCGCCTGGATGGCGGAGAGGGCCAGGGGCTGATGCCGGCGGCCCCCCGCGGGATAGGCGCGGGATCCTCCGGGAAAGGTTCGGGAAAGACGCGGTCTTGGGGCGCCGAGCCCCGGAAGGAGGTCTCGGAAAAGGGAAAGGGCGAGGTGGCGAGGAGAAGCAGGAGCCGCAGGGATCCAAGATCCCTGGGCCATGGGCGGCGAGACTTTTCGACCGCCATCCATGGCGCCGGTAAAGCGAAGGGATAGAGCAACGGCTGTCTGGTTCAAGGGGAGGTGAAGGAGATGAGGCTCGAGGGAAAGGTGGCGGTGATCACCGGAGCGGCCTCCGGATTCGGTAAGGCCTCGGCGGAGCTCTTCTGCCGGGAGGGGGCCAAGGTGGTGGCCGTGGACATCAACGGAGAGGGAGTCGAGGAGGTGGTGAAGGGAATAAGGGCCCAAGGGGGAGAGGCGACGGCCGTCCAGGCCGACATCACCAAGGCGGACGACGTGGCCAGGATCTTCCAGACGGTCAAGGACGTCTACGGCACCCTCAACGTCCTCTTCAACAACGCGGGGATCGACCACATGAAGAAGATCACCGACACCACGGAGGAGGAGTGGGACCGGGTGATGACCGTCAACCTCAAGGGGACTTGGCTGTGCACCAGGGAGGCCGTTCCCCTGCTCATCGAGGCCGGAGGCGGCTCCATGATCCACACCTCCTCCCTCTCCGCCCTGAAAGCCCGGCCGGGGAACACCTGCTACGGGGCCAGTAAGGCGGGGATCCTCATGATGTCCCAGGTGCTGGCCATCGAGCTGGCTCCCCACAAGATAAGGTCCAACTGCCTGTGCCCGGTGGTGGCGGACACCCCCATGGGGGAGAGATTCCTTCAGAGCGCCCAGGCCATGTACGGCATCCAGCTGGAGCAATGGGACTTCAACGCGGCCAAGGACATCGCCCGCAGCACCGTTCCTCTGGGGGACATCTGCACCCCCATGGACGTGGCCTATGCGGCGCTCTTTCTGGCCTCCGACGAGTCGCGGCTCATAAGCGGCACCTACATCCTCATCGACGGGGCTTCCCGGGCCGGATGATGACCGTGGCGGGACGAGCCCGGGTCGGAAACGAGGAAGGAGGTGAAGGCCTTGGAGGGGGGCTGGCTCTCGCGCACCTGCGTGCGCAGGATGTACGTGTGCAACGCGGGGTACTTCGACTACGACATGGGGCACATGACCTTCGGATACAACATGGGGACGCCGCGCACGGTCATCACCGTCTTCTTGATCCTGGAGACCGATTCCGGATACGTGGTCTTCGACACCGGATGGTCGCCGAAGATGGTGCCGGTTTTGGAGTCCATAGGCCTCAACCCCAGGATCGGGCCAGAGAACGAGGCGGGTCACTTCCTGGAGGAGCTGGGGATCGGGGCGAACGAGGTGCGCATGGTGGTCCTCTCCCACCTGCACCTGGACCACGCCGGCGGCCTGGCGCGCTTCAAGGGATGCCGGGTGGTGGTGCAGAGGGACGAGTTGAACCACGCCAGGGGACCCCACCCTTTCGCCGCCGTGCCCTACGCCCGCCTGGACTGGGATTTCCCGGATCTGGAATGGGAGGCGGCGGAGGGGGACACGGTGCTGGACGCGGGGCTGGCCCTGGTACTGCTCAACGGGCATACCCCGGGTACCTCCGGGCTTCTGGTAAACCTTCCCAACCGGGGCCCTATGCTCTTCACCGGCGACAACTGCTATTTGCGGGTGAACCTGGAGAACGACCTAATCCCGGGCTCCATCTGGGAGCCGCGCCAGGCCTGGCATTCCCTGCGGAAAGCCAAGTTCCTGGCCGAGGTGACCGGAGCCTCCCTGATACCCAGCCACGACCGAGAGTTCTTCGAGGCGGAGATACCGCTCTTTCCGGATTGGTTGGATTGAGGGGGGCGTAGGAGGCGAGGAGGATGCGGCTGGAGATAAACCCCCTCTACCCGCTCAGCAAGCGATTGGGGAAGGGGTGGTACGAATTCCCCGAGGGCCGGACCTACAGGGAGATCCTGGAAGGGCTGGGCTTCACCCCCCGGGAGATAAGGGAGATGCGGGTGGCCGTGGGAGGAAAGGTGGTGGACATGGAGGGGGTACCCGAGGACGGTTCCACCCTGGTCCTCATGGCTACCCTGGCCGGCGGATGAGCGGGGAGAACAGGTAAAGGAGGGCGACATGTCCATGTACCCACGATTTCGGGGGCGCCCGATGAGGCCGAGCGAGGGGATGCTCCGCGCCGCGGCCGGCCTTTTCCGCCTGCATGGGAGATGGGGCGAGCTCCTTCCCCTGGAGAGGGTGCTCTGTGCGGTCTTCTTCAAGGAGCCCGACCGGGTTCCGGTGACCCACTTCCTCTTGGGAGCCGCCCGCCGATTGACTGGAATATCCTACCAGGAATTCTCGCGCGACCCCGAAGCGGCGGCCGAGGCCTACCTTGCCGCCAACGAGATCATCGGCGGGGACGTCCTGTACACGGTCATCGACCTCTCCGTGGAGGCCGCTGACTTCGGGCAGGAGGTGGTGTATCCCGACCACAGCACCGCCCACCCCGACTACTCCCGCCCCCGCATAGCCGATGTGGAGGATTACGAGCGCCTGGAACCCTTCGACCCCCGCAGGTCCCCGCGCATGGGGATGTGCATTAGGATGGGGGAATTGCTTTCCAGGAAAGCTCGCTTGCGCTACCCGGTGATCGGGTTCGTCTTCGGGCCCCTGGGGGTGCTGGCCATGATGCGCGGCGCGCAGAGGCTGTTCGTGGATTGCCTGAGATACCCGGAAAAAGTGAAGGCGGCCCTGGAGGTGGTAACCGAGGTGCTCGTGGACTACGCCCGGGCCCTATGCGACGTGGGGGTCGACTCGGTGATGCTGGACACCCTTTTCGCCTCCCAATCCGGGGTGTCGAGGGCGATGTGGGTGGAGATGGAGGGCGTGTACGCGCGGCGCATCGCGGAGGAGGTGAGACGCAGGGGAGCGCTGGTCTCCCTCCACAATTGCGGGACACGTCCCTATCTGGACCTGCAGCTGGAATACCTGCAGCCCCATCTGGTCTCCCTGGCCGACTTGCCCGACGACTGCTCCAGCCTGCAGGAGTTAAAGGAAAAATATGGTAGGAAGACGGCCATAGCCGGGATGATCCCCACCGATTCCCTGTTGCTGGAGACGCCGCGGGAGATCATGGAGAGGGCGCGCCTGCAAATGCGGGCCCTGGCGCCGGGAGGGGGGTACGTCCTGGCGCCGGGCTGTGAGTATCCGCCGAACGGCGACCTGGTGAACGCTTTGGCCCTGGTCAAGGCGGCGGAAATCTACGGGAGGTATCAGCGGAGGAAAGGATAGCCGATGGACGATGCGGGTAGGACGAAGTTGTTGGATGACCTGGCCCGGGCGGTCATGGAGGGTCTGGAAGGAGAGGTCGTGGAGGGGTGCCGGAAGGCACTTAAGGAGGGAATGGAGCCGCAGGAGGTCCTGAGGGAGGGGCTCTGCCGCGGGATGCACCGGGCGGGGGAGCTGTACGAGAAGCACGAGTACTTCCTTCCCGAGCTCCTCTTGGCCTCGGAGGCCATGCAGGCCGGGATGCGCGCCGTGGCCCCGGCCTTGCGGCTTTACGGAGGTGCGGCGGAGGGGGGCCCGGTGGTCGTCCTGGGCGTGGTGAGGGGCGACGTGCACGAGATAGGGAAGAACCTGGTAGGGGTTATGCTCGAGGCCGAGGGCTTCCGGGTAGTGGACCTGGGCATCGACGTCCCGCCGGAGAGGTTCATAGAGGAGTTGCAGGGTAGAGCGGCGAGGATCCTGGCCCTTTCCACCATGATGACCACCACCCTTCCCGCCATGCGCCGGACGGTGGAACTGGCCCGGGAGGTGGAGCCGCGACCCCTGGTGGTGGTGGGGGGCGCCCCGCTCACTTCCGCCTTGGCCGCCGATCTGGGGGCCGACGGTTACGAGGAGACCGCCGCCCGAGCCCCGGCGCTCATCCGCGCCCTGCTGAGTCGGTCCGGGCTCCCTTCCCAAGATGCGGAAGCGTGAGATCCTCGGTCGTTAATAAAAGGGCCGCCAGGCCGACCTTCGGGTGAAAGGTGAGAAACGGATACGATACCTCGTCCGGCAAAGAGAGCGGTGGGACCCAAGCGTGAGACCGTCTGGGGGAGAACCCCCGGGAAGGAAGGGGGTTCTCCCCCATTGCTCCGGAAGGGGGCCGGGCATATCATTACTATACGGATG
>JACVJF010000067.1 GCA_015711855.1 Candidatus Solincola quzhuomuensis
CCCCAGGATGTAGGAAAAGCCCAGACTGGCGAGCTCCTGCGCGTTCCTCTTCCCCACCGTTCCCCGGTCGGCCACGATGCAGATGTCATCTATGCCGAAGCGTTTCCTCAAGGATCGGACCACGGGCAGGATGGTGGAGGCGTCCGCTGTGTTGCCGGGCCAGGCCGGGGCGGAGATGGGGCGTCCGCTCCCGTCCAGGACCATGCCCAGGACCATCTGGTTCTCGTCCGGACGCCGGTCCTTGGAATATCCTCTCCTCCCCAGGGCCTTTCCTCCCGCCCCTTCGAAGTAGAGGGTGGTGGTATCGAAGAAGACCAGGGAGAGGGAGGAGAAAAGGTCCCGGTTGCGGAAGAAGAGCTCCTCCTCGATGCGCTCTCGGTTGTCCCCCAGAAAGGACATGGCCCGGTAGAGATGGTGTAGGGAGATGCCTCGGCACCTCCTATGCGGTGGTCTCTTGCCCGAAAGATGGCCCTGCGGTCCGAGCCGGGGAAGAAGAGGCGGGAAAGCGTGGCCAGGTAGGCCGCCCGCTCCACGGAGAACGCATACCTGCGTCCGGAAAGGAGCTTTCCTATGGCGGCGTCACAGCAAAGCTCGGACCAGAGCCTTCCCATTTTGAGGTCGGGCCCTATCTTCTGTACCTCTTTGGCGCGGAGTTTGCCTTCCCGGTATTCCTCGGTCACCCTCACCTTGTCCGAGAAACGGGAAAGGGAGCGCAGGACCCCGTCTATCTGCCCGCCCTCTTTTAGCTTGTCCAGCCTGCCCAGGGTGGCGATCACCCGCTGGCGGGGCTTTCCGTCCTGCCAGTAGCTCTCCGCTACCTACAGGTAGGTGCGGCGATCCGCGGTCTTGGTTCGTACAAATATGCTTTCAGACATGCTTAATTCTACAAGAATGATGGCCTTATTAATTTTTAGTACGTGGCACTAGTTTCATGTGCGCTTTTCCAGCCGCGATCCATCTACCTGGTGTTTTATGTCCGGAGTGGGCCAAAATCGGGGGTTAACTGTTCAAGAGGTGAGGTAGACCATGGCCATGACCACGCCTCCTATATAGCCTAGGATGCCGGTGACCAGTCCCGCCACTCCCATGCCCTGGCCGGTCTTCGTCTGCGGTTCTCTCTGCACGTCCTTGATGCCGATGAAACTAATTATTATACCTAAGACACCGCAGGAAATGGCGATGAGAGGGATAAAGAAAAGGGCCAAGCTCACTATCCCCAGGACCATTCCCGCCACGCACAGACCATCGGCACGCGGGGCTGCATACGCCGGGTACACGGGATGCCGCATAAACTGCTGAAACTGCGGAGGGGGAGGGAGTGGCGGACCAGCGGTCGGAGTAGGCGGCGGCGTACCACCGCTTCCCGCGGTGGCGGAGGAAATGGGGGGTTGTCCGAACGAGGGCGCTTCCTTTTTTTCTGCCCGAACGGAACCGGTCACTTCCCCGGAAAATGGACTTCCGCACTTGTTGCAGAACAAGGCATCATCGCTGTTCAGTGCCCCGCACTGCTCGCAAAACATTTTTCTCCTTTGGTTCGACCATTCCCGATCGGACCACGACAAAGAGACATCGTCTCGCCCGTCGTGATCCCGTATGTTCCAATGATATCACGGTTTCCCGACCCGTTAGATCTCGCTAGTGAAAGAGGCGCCTCCCGAATCGGATGGCTTTACCTGGAAATACCCTTTAAGAAGCCCTCTTTTTCCAGAAACGGTGGGCAGGGCAGATCGTCTTCCATCCCTCACGGGAGCGGGTCCCGCACCAGCGGCAGGCGTGGAAGAACTGCCCCAGCAGCACCGCCTGCATGGCGGCCAGATACCTCAGAAAGGCCTTGGGATTCCGGCGGAGAGCTAGCGCCGGTACCCAGAACATAACGGAGAGGCTCATTATCTCCAGGGACAGGCCCAGGGGTTCCACCCCCTTTCCTTCCGCCCGGGGAAAGAGCAGCGAGGTATACTTTCCCAGATAGTAAGAACGGCACATCTTCCCGTATCCCTCGCACCGCGAACAGATGAGGTAGCGAGGCCAGGTGAGGAAGAGAGCCCACCCGGCCATCCAGACAAGGAGGTGCCTGTACTTCCTCTCCCTGACCATACCCGCCACCGCGAGGTAGCCGGCGGCAAGGAAGGCCAGGAAGCGAAGAGCCATGACCAACATGTCGGGTCTTTCATCCACCACTTCCGAGGTGGCAAGATTTTCCCGATGGCGATCACCCCCGCACGGCATACGGAACACCTCCCCCTTAATCGACATGTTGTCGGTTATTCAATTATACAATAGAATGATCGTAGGCGAGACGGTAGGCACGAATCCCGGAAAGGAGCGACCCGAGAAGCCGTTGTTCTCATCCGTCATGATTTAGACCATGGACGGCAGCTCGGGGCAGGGAAACCTGGCCCAACCATCCTTCCGGGGTGACCTTTCAATCGTGTCGGGATCGCAGTTCCTGACGAAGTCGGATCCTTAAGGCAGGGAGCGGACTTCCCCGGGAAGCCTTTTCCCGCTACACACCATGCCGGACGAGGACGGCGCTTCCGGGGGAACGAAGTGGCGGAAGGAGCTCGTATCGGTAGAGCGCGCGAAGGTCAACGGGGAAAGTGACTGGAAAATATTGGGCGGAAGATCCGAGAGGGGCGTCGGACATACTTTCTTCCGCGCGGTTATATTCCACCTGACATGACCTCCGGGAGGGAGGTCCCGAGGAAGGAGCGAGCATGGAGGAGAAGATCGTCGTGGGAGCGGGGCTGGCCGGGCTTACGGCGGCCATAAACCTGCGGAGGGAAGGCTACGAGGTAAGGGTCCTGGAACGCAGGGACGGCATAGGGGGTCCCGCGCGGGATCTGCCCACCGGGGAATTGACCTACGTGATGGCCGACGGGACCCCTATGCAGCCGGAAAGGATCGCCGCCTACACGGGAATCGACGTCTCTCCGGCCTGTGAACCCTTGGAGAGCGCACGCGTATACAGCTTCGGGAAACGCTTCGATGCCTTCTTCCCCAAGAACGTTCCCGCCTATCTCGTGGAAAGGGGTTCCCGCCAGGCCTCTCTGGACATGTACCTCTACCGCCTGGCCGTGGAGGAAGGGGTGCGGTTCGAGTTCAATGTCCCCCTGAAGACTAGACGGGATTTCGACGGGCTCCCGCCGCGCAGCATCCTGGCCACCGGCCTCTTTCGGGAGGCCTACCAGGTCCTGGAAATACCCTTCGTCCCCGTTTACGGGCTCTTCGGGCAGGGCATGACGGACGAAGGCTACGCGGGTCCCAAAGTGATACTGTACATGGATAGGTATACGTGGGATTACGCCTTCTTCTCCACCATCCACGGGATAGCCGGGGCCCTCCTCTTCCAGCGCAAGCGGCCCCTGAGCGAGGAGGCCAAGAGGTGGTTCCCGGAACAGCTGGCCAGGGACGAAGGCATAGAGTTTCCCGAGTGGTACGAGCTGGACGTGGGAGTGCTCCCCATGGGATCTTTTTCCAATCCTCGCCTTTTCCACGACCGCTTCATCCTGGCCGGGACCCTGGCCGGCGCCCAGGACCCGGTCCTGCTCTTCGGGGTCCACGGAGCCCTGGTGACGGGGAAGATAGCCGCCATGGCGGTGGACCGACCTGAGGAAGCCTACCGGGAATTCCGCAGGGCAAATCTTTTCTGGAGGATGAGCTACTTGAACCGTAGGGCCATCGAGATCACCTTCCCCTGGGGGCTGAAGGTGGCGAGCCGTGCGGGGTTCGGTCTGTATCCCCTTTACGCGCCCTTCGCCCTTCGCTACGCCTTTCTCGTGGTTCCCGGCTGGCTCAGGATATGAACCTCCGGCTCGTGCCCCTCGACCCGGCATCCGATCCCGCACCGTCTCCCCGGGAGCGAGAGCGCATGTCGCCGTAAGGCTTTATGGTAATATTAAGGACTTGCTTCTAAGGCGCCACTGGGGGCACGAGATCGCTTGGGGGACACATCATGCCGGACACCTGCACGCTAAGGAAAATGCTGGCAGGTGGTTTGACGGTCTTCCTGACCGTTTCCCTGTTAACGAGCTGCCGTGCCGCGGGTCCCGAGATCGGGAGCGGCGAGGCCGCCCCACCGCAGCAGACCACGGAACCGCCGCCGATGGAGCCCCCGCCCTACGCCACGGGCCGGGTGAGCGGGTTGCGGCCGCTGACCGTCCTCAAGGTGGAGGCCGGTCCCAAGTCGGTGGAGCTGATGCCCGGTGGGGAACGTATTTTCGTAAACGACCTCTATGCCCACAAGAACTTCATCTTCGACGCCCGGACCTACGAGAGGCTGCTTTCCGTACCGCTACCGGACGAGCCCGTGGAAGCGGATTTCTCGCCCGACGGGCGCCTGGCCTGGGTGTCCCTTTATAACTCGGCTAAGGTAGTCGTGGTGGACACGGAGCTGGGCACGATCACGGGTTCGGTTCCCACGGGGAGTATCCCCAAGGAAGTGGCGGTGAGCCCGGACGGACGATGGGTGTACGTGGCCAACTGGAACTCCAACACGGTATCGGTCATCGATGCCCGGGCTATGACCAGGGTCAAGGATATCCCCATGTACGGCACTCCGCGAGGCATATGCTTCTCCCCCCGGGGAGACCGGGCATACGTATGCGTGATGGGCGGGAACACCCTGGCCGAGGTGGACGTAGACGGGGGGCATGTGGTCTTAAGGCAAATACCCTGCGGGCAGAACCCCCGCCACGTGATCCTCTCGCCGGACGGGAACACTCTCTACGTCAGCAACAACGCCCCGGGTACGGTGACCTTCGTGGACCGGACTTCCGGTTCCATTACGGCCGCGGTCAAGGTGGGGAGGATGGCCCGCACGCTGGACGTAACGCCAGACGGGGCTTATCTCTTCGTCTGCAACTACGACGACGGCACGGTGGGCTGCGTAGAAGTGGCCTCCCGAAGGCAGGTCTTCACCTATCCCACCACCAAGCCCATCGGCCTGGCGGTCGACGCCAGGGGGGAAAGGTTATTCGTGGCCAATTATGCGCCTCCTCAGATCACCGTGCTGGAGATCGTCAGGTAATGACGCGCCGCGCGGATATCCAAAGGCCTGACCTCGATCCTTTAAGGATTATTTCTTATTCGAGGTAGTCGCGGAGCTTGGCCGAACGGGTGGGGTGGCGGAGTTTGGCCAGGGTCTTGGACTCGATCTGCCTTATGCGCTCCCTGGTGACCCCGAACTCGCGCCCCACTTCCTCGAGGGTACGGGGGTGCCCGTCCACCAGGCCGAATCGCAGCTTGATCACCTCTCTCTCCCTCTCGCTCAGGGAGTTCAGGACGTCTTCCAGCTGCTCCTGCAGGAGTATGAAGGAGGCGGCGTCCACGGGCACCACGGCATCCGAGTCCTCGATGAAGTCCCCGAGGTGAGAATCCTCCTCCTCCCCGATGGGCGTCTCCAGAGATACGGGTTCCTGGGATACCTTGATTATCTCCCGCACCTTCTCGGGGGTCAGCTCCATGCGCTCGGCTATCTCCTCCGGTGTGGGTTCCCTGCCCAGCTCCTGAAGTAACTGCCTCTGCACGCGTATCAGTTTGTTTATGGTCTCCACCATGTGCACCGGGATGCGTATGGTACGCGCCTGGTCGGCTATAGCCCGGGTTATGGCCTGTCTGATCCACCACGTGGCGTAGGTGGAGAACTTGTATCCCTTGCGGAAGTCGAACTTCTCCACGGCGCGGATCAATCCCAGGTTGCCCTCCTGGATTAGGTCCAGGAAGAGCATCCCCCGCCCCACGTAGCGCTTGGCGATGGAGACCACCAGGCGCAGGTTGGCTTCCACCAGCTTGCGCTTGGCCTCCTGTCCCTGCTTCTCCTTACGGCGCAGGGCACGCTGCTCTTCCCGACTTAACTTGTCCCCCATCTCGCGGAGCTTGGCGGAGGCTTCCTCGCCCTCCTCTATCATGCGCGCCAGCTCCACCTCCTCCTGAGCGGTGAGGAGGGGAACCTTGCCGATCTCCTTCAGATACATGCGTACGGGGTCGTTGGTGGGGGTTTTCCCCGCCAGCTCCAGCTCTCTCTCCAGATTGTCTATGCGCTCCCCGGCATCGGCCCCCACTTCCTCCTCTAGATCCTGGAGGGTCTCGTCGGTCGGACCGTCGACCACCTCCACGTTGAGTTCGTCCAGGAGCATGTATAGGTGGTCCATCTGCTCCGCGGTCAGGTTCAGTCCCTGGAGAGATTCGCTTATCTCGTCCTGAGTGAGGATGCCCCTACCCTGCCCCTTGGACAGGAGCTCCTTTATCTCGTCATAGTCGAGGTCCTTCCAGTCTTCCATGCATATCACCTTAAAAGGGTATTTCCTATTTTTAATCGAGTGTCGGTAACCGTCCCTTTAGCTGAAGGATCCCTACTTCAGCTCTCGCCTCAGCCGCTCCAGGGAGTAAATCTCCTCCGTCAGCTCCCGTTCGCGCTCGTGATCCCGGAGGGGAGCGGAGGAGAGGCTTTCCAGTTCCTGTTTCAATCTCCTTATTTGACGCTCGAAATAGAAATCCTTTAAGGTCAACAGCAGGCTATTATACATTATACCTGCTTCCTCGGCCCTCATATTCTCCACATTCCCGTTCCGGTCGAAAACTAACGCCGTGATCAGGGTTCGCACCGGCTCCGAGTCCGCCTTCTCCACCAGACGGGCGAACAGGCGTTTTTGCGCTTCCTCATCTCCTTCCCGCTCCCTATAGACCTCCAGGAGCAAGGAGAAAAGATACCGGCACTCACGGTCCTCGAAGAGGGCCGTGTCCACCTCTTCCGCCGCCCTTCCCACCATATAGGGATGATGCAGGAGAACGCGTAGGAGTTCCCTTTCCGCACGCAGTTGCGGGGGGAGCAGTATGGCGGATTCGGCGGCAACCGTCCCCCCGGCACCCTTACCCCTCGCCCGCCGGTACAGCTCATGGACGGCCTCGTAACTCGATCCCGCCCAGTCGGCGATTACTTTCACGTACCTTTCCCGGTCGAGGTCCCTCCCCAGGCCCGCCACCATGAAGACGGCCTTGCGCACCCCCCGCAAGCGGGAATTGGTGTCCGATGGGTCATGTTCCCTAAGTATCTTTTGCAGGCAGAAGTCCACAAGAGGAACGCTCTCCTCGAGGCGTCGCATGAACGCCTCGGAACCCCGACTGACTACGAAGTCGGCGGGATCCATCCCCTCGTCCAAAACCACGACCCTTAAGTCAAGGTTAAAATCACCGAAGAACTCGAGGCCTCTCTCGCTGGCGCTGAGGCCTGCTCGGTCGGCGTCGAAAGCGAGGATGACCCTCTCCGTCAGCCTGGACAGCAAGCGGAAGTGTTCCCGCCCCAAAGCCGTGCCCAAGGTAGCGGCCACGTTCCTTATTCCCGCTTGCCATAGCCCGATCACGTCCGTATATCCCTCCACCAAGATGGCGAACCCCTTCCTGACGATCTCCCTCCGGGAGAGGTTCAGGGCATAGAGATGGCGGCTTTTCACGTACAGGGGGGTCTCGGGTGAGTTGAGGTATTTGGGCTGTCCCTCCCCAAGTATTCTCCCCCCAAAGGCCACCACCCGGTCCTGGAGGTCCTGGATGGGGAACATCAAACGGTTGCGGAAGCGGTCGTAAGCGCCCTGCTCTCCTTGGAGTCCCAGCCCGGCGGCGAGGAAATCACGGGCCTCGAACCCCGAGTGCAAGGCCCGGCGGTAAAGGAAATCCCACTGCGGGGGCGCGTACCCCAGTTTGAACTGGCGAATGGCCTCCTCGCCGATCCGGCGTCCGCGGAGGTATTCCCTGGCCGATCTACCTACCTCCTCCAGGAGAAGACCATGGTAGACCTCGGCGGCCCACTGATTTATCCGATACAACCTGACCCGCCTGCTCTCCACCCCGTCCGTCTCTCGGCTCACGCCCTGGTAATGGAGGGTGAAGCCCAGCCGGGAAGCCAACCTCTCCACCGCCTCGCGGAAGTCCAAGCCCTCCTTTTTCACCAGGAAGGTGAAGACGTTTCCTCCCTCACCGCAACCGAAACAGTGGTAGAGCTGCTTGGCGGGATCGACCATGAAGGACGGGGTCTTCTCGTCGTGGAAGGGGCAGAGGCCCTTGTACAGCCGGCCGGCCTTCTTCAGCTGCACGTAATCCGAGATGATCTCCACGATGTCCGCCTGTTCGCGCAGCCGGTCTATGTCCTCATCCCTTATCCTTCCCCTGGCCATCGGGTCTCCCTAAAGGTCTCCCACCCAGACGCGGGGCAGAAAGTGCTCATGATACTTGCGCATGGCATAGCGGTCGGTCATGCCGGCCACGTAATCGCAGACTCGCACCCGCAAATCCTCGTCGCCCTCCCGGAACTCCGCGGGCATCTCCTCGGGGTGCTCCAAGTAGAAATGGAAGAGGTTGCGCAGAACCAGGATGGCCTTGTCCTCCTCCTGCTTGGCCACCGAACCTATATAAACGCGGCGAAAGAGGAATTCCCGCAGCTGGTCCAGGGCGGTCGCCACCTCCTCGCTAAGCCGGATGTCGTCCTTGCCCCGGCTGGCCTCCACCATGTCTCTCACCAGAGTGTCGATGCGTTGGTTGTGGCGCCGACCCAACAAGCCTATGGGTCCTTCCGGCAACTCCTCCTCGGTGAGGATACCTGCCCTAAGGGCATCGTCGATGTCGTGGTTCACGTAGGCGATCCGGTCGGCGATGCGCACCACACGCCCCTCCAGGGTGGCGGGAAGGGGACTCTGTCCCGTGTGGTTGAGGATGCCGTCCCGTACCTCCCAGGTGAGGTTAAGCCCTTTTCCATCGTATTCCAGCTTATCCACCACCCGCAGGCTCTGCTCGTTGTGTCGGAAGGGCTGGGGGGTGAGGTCCCGAAAGGCCTCCTCCCCCATGTGCCCGAAGGGGGTGTGCCCCAGGTCGTGACCCAGGGCTATAGCCTCGGTAAGATCCTCGTTGAGTCGCAAGGCCCGGGCTATGGTCCGCGATATCTGGCTCACCTCGAGGGTGTGGGTGAGGCGGGTGCGATAATGATCCCCCTCCGGAGCCAGAAAGACCTGGGTCTTGTGCTTGAGACGGCGGAAGGACTTGCTGTGTATTATGCGGTCCCGATCCCGCATGAAGCAAGTCCGCAGCGTGTCCGGCTTCTCCTCCCTGAGACGGCCTCGGCTATCCCTGCTGCGCACCGCGTAGGGAGAAAGCCACTCTTCCTCCCAACGCTCTATCTCTTCCCTTATGCTCATCTCTCCCTCATAAAAGGCTTGTTACCCCTATCCCGCCGCCTTCTTCACCTCGCGGGCCAGGCGCTTGCCCAGGATGCGCGACCTCTCCAGGGCGAAAGAGTCCTCCTGGGCAGGCTTCTGGGCGCACACCCCCTGGTGCCCGGCGTCGTCCTCCTCCGTCCCCTCACCCACGATGCTCATCCCCTGGATGAGGAGCATGTCGTGCAGGGCCTTGAGAGTGGTCTCCTGCCCTCCGAAGCGGGCCGCTCCCACGCTGACCGCCGCTGCCGGCTTCCCCAAAAGTGACTTGCGGGAACGAAGGGCACGGGTCTTGTCCCAAAGGGCCTTGAGTTGGGCGGAAACGGTCCCGAAGTACACCGGGCTTCCCAGGACCACCGCCGCCGCCCCCTCCAGTAATCGGCAGGCCTCCCTGAGCCCCTCCGACTTGGCGTGGCAGGCTTCCTTGCAGGGGCTGGAACAGGCCATGCAGAAGGGGTTCTCTTGGTCCTTGAGGGCATCCATTACATGGAACAACTTACCATCGACGCCTTCCTCCCGAGCCGCCTCGAGAACCTTCTCGAGGAGGACGGCAGTGTTGCCCTTCCGGTTGGGGCTTCCATTCACGGCCAGTATATACATGACGGCAACCTCCTTTCCGGTTAATCATACGAAATGCGCGACTTCCCTCGTGCCTCCCACGCATTGGAGAGCGCTCCTCATAAGATTCTATCCCGCCGCAGTGTCGGTAAGTCTTCGGGGTGACACCCCGCATCGAAAAAAGGGGGGGTTCCTTCTTTTCGGGACCTCCTGCCTCCCACAAGGTCACGGGCCTCGACGTGAAAGGGCGTCCTCCGATCCCTCTCAGGGAAGATTTACCCTCGGCTTCCCGGATCCGGGGGCCCAAGGGGCGGTAAGGCGGCTTCCTTTGTCGCCCTCAGGTGACCTCGCGGCCTTGTCCGCGCCGCCGCGATTCACTTCGTGGCGTCCTGTACGTCCCCCAGGGCGGCGTGAGCGGCGGCCAGGATGGCCACCGGCACGCGGAAGGGGGAGCAGCTAACGTAGTCCAGGCCCACCTCGTGACAGAACCTTATGCTGCGGGGGTCCCCGCCGTGCTCCCCGCATATCCCCAGTTTGATCTTCGGATTGACCTTTCGGGAGAGCTCGCAGGCCATGCGGACCAGCTTGCCCACTCCCTCCACGTCCAGGGTCTGGAAGGGGTTGTCGGTAAGGATGCCTTCCTCGAGGTAAACGGGCAGGAACTTGGCCTCGGCGTCGTCACGGCTGAAACCCAACGTGGTCTGGGTGAGGTCGTTAGTCCCGAAGGAGAAGAAGTCCGCCACCTCCCCTATCTGGTCCGCGGTCAAAGCGGCGCGGGGAAGCTCGATCATGGTCCCCACCAGGTAGTCCAGTTCGACCTCCATGGCCTCCTTGACCCCTTCAGCCACCCGGATTATCTTCTCCCGCTCGATCTCCAGCTCCTTCCGGAAGGCCACCAGGGGGACCATTATCTCCACCTTCGGGTCCTTGCCCTGCTTCTTCAGGTCGCAGGCGGCTTTGATGATGGCCCGAACCTGGGCCTCGGTGACCCCGCCCATGGTGCAGCCTACCCGGCAGCCGCGTAGGCCGAGCATGGGATTGGCTTCCGCCTCGGCGCGCACCCTCGCCAAAAGCCTTTCCTTGGCCTCGTACTCCTCGCGCTCTCCGGGCAGGTGTTTCAGCCTCTCCAGCTCAACCCGCAGGTCGGTCAGGTTGGGAAGAAACTCGTGCAGGGGAGGGTCAAGGAGTCGGATGGTCACGGGTAGCCCGTCCATGATCTCCAGGATCTTCTCGAAGTCCCGGCGCAGGAGGGGTTCCAGCTCCATGAGGGCTTCCTCTCGCGCCTCCTCCGTCTCGGCCAGGATCATACGTCGGACGATGGGCAGACGGTCCTCGCCGATGAGCATGTGCTCGATGCGGCAGAGGCCTATGCCCTCAGCCCCGAAGTCCCGAGCGCGCTTGGCGTCCTCGGGGGTGTCGGCGTTGGTACGCACACCCAGGCGGCGTATCTCGGTGGCCCAGGCCAGGATCTTCTCCAGGTTGACGTCCACCTTGGGCTCGATGAGCTTGACCTCGCCCAAGATGACCTTGCCCGAGGTCCCGTCGATGGTGATCACGTCGCCCTCCCGGACCACCAGGCCGTTAACCTCGAAGATCCTCTCCGCCTGGTTTATCTTTACGGCCTCCGCTCCGCAGATGCAGGGTTTACCCATGCCCCGAGCCACCACCGCCGCGTGGCTGGTCATCCCCCCGTGGCTGGTGAGCACGCCCTGGGCGGCGATTATGCCGTGGATGTCATCGGGAGTGGTCTCCCAGCGCACCAAGATCACCTTTTCCCCCCTGGAGCCGCGCACCTCCGCGGTGTCCGCGTCGAAGACCACCTCTCCCACCGCCGCCCCCGGGGAGGCGGGTAGGCCCTTGGCTATGACGTCATAGGTGGCGTCGGGGTCCAGACGGGGATGGAGGAGCTGGTCGAGCTGTTCGGGCTGCACCCGGGCCACCGCTTCCTCCTTGGAGATGAGGCCCTCCTCCACCATGTCCACGGCTATCTTTAGGGCCGCGGCGGCGGTGCGCTTGCCGGTCCGGGTTTGCAGCATGTACAGCTTTTTCTGCTCTATGGTGAACTCGATGTCCTGCATGTCGCGGTAATGCCTCTCCAGTTTGTCCATCACCTCGGTGAGCTGCTCGTATAGCTCCGGCATCTCCTCTCGCAGCTCGCTCAGGCTCTTGGGCGTGCGTATGCCCGCCACCACGTCCTCGCCCTGGGCGTTGACCAGGTACTCTCCGAAAGGCCTCTTCTCCCCTGTAGAGGGGTCTCGGGTGAAGCAGACCCCCGTCGCCGAGTCCTCTCCCTTGTTCCCGAAGACCATGGTCTGCACGTTCACCGCCGTGCCCAGGTCGTCAGGAATGTCGTACTGTTTGCGATAGGTGATGGCGCGGGGGTTGTTCCAGGAACGGAACACGGCCCGGATGGCCAGGTCCAACTGCTCACGGGGATCGGAAGGAAAATCGCGTCCCGCCTTCTCCCGCACGATGGCCTTGAACTCTTCTACCAGTTCCTTCCAATCCTCGGCGGTGAGCTCCACGTCCTGGCTGACGCCGCGTGCTTCCTTCTTCCGGCTTATCCTCTCCTCGAAAAGGTTTCTCTCCACGCCCATGACGATGTCCGCGAACATCTGGATGAAGCGCCGGTAGGCGTCATAGGCGAAGCGCTCGTCGCCGGTCTGGAAGGCCAACCCTTTCACCGACTCGTCGTTGAGGCCCAGGTTGAGGACGGTGTCCATCATCCCGGGCATGGAGATGGCCGCACCGGAGCGCACGGAGACCAGTAGAGGGTCGTCCTTGTCTCCCAGCTTCTTGCCCATCTTTTCCTCCAGGCGACGAAGGTGCTCGTCGATCTCCTCCTGGAGACCCGGCGGGTATTCCCCCTCCGCGGTGTAGTAGTTACAGGCCTCGGTGGTTATGGTGAATCCAGGCGGGACGGGAAGCCCCAACTTGGTCATCTCCGCCAGGTTGGAGCCTTTGCCCCCGAGAAGTTTTTTCATCCCGGCGTCGCCTTCGTCAAAATCGTACACGTATTTGGTCATTTCCAATTCCCCCTCGCCTTCTTCTTCCACCTTTCTAGACGGATCGGGTTTTCCCGCCGCTTCTCGCCCCGCGGGCCGGACGGTCATACCACCGTCCGGGAGGGATAGAATCCGGGCGGCGCATAACGATGAATAAGAATTATAAACAATTATATACGCCCCCGCACGGAACTTTTCACCGGCCCTCTGTACGCGCCGTCCCGAGCACCCCCGGGAAACGGCGTTTCGGATCAGCGCTACCCTTCGGTGATAAC
>JACVJF010000068.1 GCA_015711855.1 Candidatus Solincola quzhuomuensis
GAGCCCCCTACGCTCCAGCCATACAACTCCTTCCACCCCATTCTCCATTTGCTCAGCAGAGATTCCTACAGATCAATATCGCCGTTACTCTCCTTCCTTCCGCTCCGAAAATATCTCGGGGTTTTCTCGCTTCCGGTTCCGGGTTTATTATAAAAAGGCACTTCAAAGAGGGAGCGCCGTGTACACAAGGCGGCTTCATGCCGGTAGGGGGGAATTGCGGCCGCTCGGCGCGCGTACGAGGAAAGGGGGACCATCATGCCTACCTCATTTCCATCGGGCGGAGCGACAAACGCGCTTTGGTACCTAAAGAAGAGGGCAGATTCGCGTCCAGTTAACCTTATCCGCGCGAAGAAGGCCTCGAGGAGACATCGCCCTCTGGAAAAAGAGGCGGTTAAGCGCTATCCCCGGCGAGAGCGGCGGGAGGTTGCCGGGATTGGGGTGCGCCACCCCCTTTTCTGCGCCCTCACGCTTATCCTGGCGACGAGCTTGGCCCTCGCCGGGCCCGGGACCTCGCCCGCCCTGGCCACTACTACGGCCACCTTCGACCTCTTCAGCATGTTCCCGCAGCAGATATTGGCCCCCTCGGTGGGTAAGACCCTCACCTGGATACCCCTGGACACCCGCAACATCGCCGACGTCTCCGACTGGGTGTGGCTGTCGGCCAGGCCGGAATCGCCTCACTTCACCGCCTTCGTCTTCCCCTGTTTGGTCCGACCCTCGGGAGCGGAGGGCACGGCCAGGTCCTGGGCGCTGGTCTCCTGTTCCCCGGGTACCCCGGAAGGGACCGTGGGCTACATCAAAGTGACCGGCATGCGGGGTGCGGAGACCCACCGCCTGTGGCTCAAGGTGACCGCCCTCTCCTCCCTACCCAGCTTGGAGATGTCCCGTGGAGACCCCCTTATGGGCCAGGGATACCGGGACCCCGTGCGACAGCCCTTCACGGGCAAACCGCTTCTCTGAAACCTGGCCGCCTCCAACCTGGGCGGCGCGGAGGACACCTACCAGCTCTCTTCGCGCTCCGAACATCCCTGCCGGGTGAAGTTCCTCGGCCCATCAGGGGAGGAGATCCGTTCCCTGAGCGCGCCCGGAGCCACCCATAATTACCTCTACTCCAGACCCGTCTACTTCCGGGCGGAGGTCGTCCCCGCACCGGGACTGCCCAAGAACCGGGCCGTGCCCATCACTTTCACGCTGGGCCCCGGCACGAGGACCGGGGGCGTGAGCGAGGTGACCGTGGAGGTTCTCAACCCGGGGATGCTCTTCTGCGTCAACGACCTCGACGGACTGCGCCCCCATGCCCACCAGGTCATGCCCGGGGAGACCACCACCTTCATGTTCCACGTGAGCGATTTGGAGAATGTTCCCATAGACGTCCGGCTCTCGTGGAGCGGCGGCGCATCCGACCGCTGGCTGGTCTCCCTGGACAAAGAGACGATAGCCGAGCTGCAGCCCGGTTCCACCGACCAGGCCGTGCTCAAGGTCACCGTGCCCCCCGAGGCCTCGGTGAACGAGCGAGCGGAGTTCACGGTACGCGCGGAGAGCAGCACCGGACAGGTGGAGGAGGTCCGGGTGGCCGTGGAGGTCACCGACGTTCCCAACGTATATTACTTCTCCATCGATTCCATGAATCCCGAGTACCTGGACCTCAACCGGGCAGGGACGGGACCCGGTTCGGAGGGCGACTGGCTCATGCCCAACCTGAGGGCATTTTTAAAGGAAGTGGTGCAATACTCCAACGCCCGGGTCTACCTGCCCTCGGCCACGGACATGAACCACACCAACGCCCTGGCCGGGACCTACACGGGAACCCAAGGCATATACATGGTGGGCGGGACCTGGCGCGGTTTCACGGAACACGACGAGGTGATAATCGGCCCTAACTCCATGGATCTCATGCGCTACGGCCCGGAGGGTAAACCCATCAAGCGCATCTTCGAGGTGGCCAAGGAGGAGACGGGGGGCAAAGCCCTCTGCGGGTTTTGGTCCAACAAGAACTGGCTGGCGGATATCGAGGGGGAGAGGACGGTGGACATAGTGGGCCACAGCGAACGCTTCCCCCTCTTCTTTTCGCCCCCCTACAAATACTCCGCCGCCGGGGACCCGCGAAGCGACACCGACCCCGAAGACCCCCTCTCCGGCCCCTTCTCCGCCGGTCTGTACTCGGACACCACCCGGGAGATACTGATACCCGCCCTGCTGGGACAGTTCAACCTCCTCCTGGGCCTGGGGCTTTACATATTGCCCGTGAGCACGTTCATCGGCATGATGCCCGGAGGCCATTGCGAGGATCGCTACCTCATGGGATCCTTCTTGCGTTCCATAACGGAAGAAGATCCGGACGTGTGCTACATGAACATCGCCGACCTGGACAACACGGGGCACTTCACCGGTTCTTCTTGGGACAGCGGAGAGTGGGAGGACAAAGGCACTCCGGGAGCTGCGGACGACGAGAGCCGCTACAGCCCCTGGATGCGGCGGGACGAGTGCCTGGATATTCTGCGCGAGGCGGATCTTTTATTCGGTGAATTCCTACGCACGCTCAAGGAGCGGGGCGTCTACGACCACAGCGTCATCGTCTTCCTCTCCGATCACGGTATGGAGAACATGAAGGACCAAGCCCGGGGTTACCAAGTGTTGGACCTGCGCTGCATTCTGAGATCCCATGGGCTGGTCCTCAACGAGGACTACCAAGAAGGAGGCGGTACGGAGATCAACTTCATATGGTGTCCGGACCCGGAGAAACTGCGGTTCATCGAGGATATATTGGAAAATTACACCGTCGACGATCCGGAGCTCGGCCCGGTGAAGCCGTTGGTGGTGGTGAACCGTGAGGAGATGCGGAGCGGGGTGGACTTGGGTGCATTGGGTAGGATACGGCCCCGCGAGCTCTACTCCGAGTTCTGGATAACCCACCCCGACATCCCCGGCGGCCACCTCTGGCCCGACCTCTTCGTCTTTCCTCTGTACCATTACAACGTGGCCGCCCATGGGAACATCCTCTCCACGGCGGCCAATCCGGTGGGCATCACCCTGGGCAACGTCCCGGACAACGTGCAGCTGGGATTCCCAGGCGCCCACGGAGGCCCACAGACCACTCGCATGCCCTTACTCTTCAAGGCTCCCTCCGGGTACCCACTTTATCTACCGGGAACTCGGGTGGAGGAGGAGGTGGAGATCGGGGACATCGCTCCCACCATCTATCGTATCCTGGGATGGGAGCCCCCGGACTGCGTGGACGGCAAACCTCTCCCCTGGTAACGGAGGTTGGGCGGAGGTTCTGACGGATTCACCTCCCTTTACCGGAGATTATCTCCATGATGCGGGGGATGGAGAGCTCCAGCTGCAGCCGCCTACCCGCGGATATCTCCGGGGCGAACTCGCGGATGAGCTCCACCTCCTCCCGGGTGGGCGGCGGCAACTCCACCACCTCGTCCGCTACCCGGAGGTCCCAGGGGACCTCCTTTCTTATCTCCTCCACGGTGTGGCCGGGAAAGACTCCGTAGAGGTATATCTCCCCGCTCTCCTCGTCGAAGCGGAAGACGCCGCGGGAGCTGTAGACCACCTTGGGCCCGCTGCCCGGGGGAAACCCCGCCCTCTCCCGCGCCCCGTAGCCCTCCAGGTAGCCGGGGGAGGAGACGTAGTCCACCCTCTCTACGAACTTGCCGCCCCGCATGGTGAGCACCGCCTTGCGGGCGTAGCCGAAGAACTCCGGGGCTCCACCCGCTCCCATCATGCGCATGCGGAAGTCGTCGTAGTCTCCGAAGACGGTGGAGTTCATGTTCCCGTAGCGGTCCATCTGACCCACCCCGAGGAAGGTCACGTCCACCAAACCGCGATTGACGATGGTGGCGAAGACGTCGATCATGTCGCAGGAATAGGTATAGCCCCGCGTGCAGGTGGGATCGGCGATGTGCAGAGGATTGCGGAAGGGGCGGATGTCCACCAGCCCGGCCTCGGTGAGGATGACGCAGTTGGGGGCGTGGGTGGCCTTGGCCAGAACCCCGGCGGCCATGGGTATCCCTTGCCCGATGACCACGATGTCCCCGTCCTTTATCTCCTTGGCCGCGTGAGCCACGATGATCTCCGATTCCGTGTACTTAACCGTCGACGCCATCGACGAACCCCCCCTTCTCCTCCAGGGCGCGCAGGAACTCCGCTCGGGTCATCTGGAAATTGAAGCTCACCTCGTTTTCGTCCCAAGCCCCGCGTCCCGTGGCCCCGTAGTCGGCCGGGATGCTGGTGTAGGGCTTGGCACGCAGCTCCTGCAGGAACCTCAGCCCGAACCGCTCCACGTAATGCTGCAGATATTCCCGGCGGTCCGCCACCCCGTAGACCCATTCCTCCATCCAGGCGCGGGCTCCCTCCTCGCTCATGGTCTGCATGAAGAAGAGGCTGCGGAAGGCCATGTCGTAGTCATAGAAGCCGAGGAGCTCCGAAGGGTGGGCGCCCCAGGGCTCCTCCACCACGGCGCAGACCCGGAATCCGGGCACCACGGTGAGATGGGGAGAGCGCAGGATGGTCTCCTCGTCCACCACCTGCTCGCAGGAGACGATCACCCGGTGGGAGGCCAAGCAGGCCCACTTGGAGTTGATCATGGCCCCCCACAGCTGGGCGTTGCCGAACTTGTCCGCCCGCTGCACGTGCAGGACGGCCACGTCGGGGTTCCTTCCCTTGACCACCACCACCTTCTCCCCGGTGAAGGGACAGGTCACCTCCCCGAATTTCTGCCCCTTGAAGGCTCGCTCTACGCGGTAGACGTCCGTCTCTCGGATCCCGGACATCACCGGCAGGAAGGGGTAGCCCATGGCCCCCGCCTGGAGCATGGTCAGCAGGGTGTAGTTGGAATAGTCCTCTATCTCCAACTCCCCACGGCGTAGGGCGCGCTCCAGGACGGTCTGGATGCGCTCCCCGGCCACCCGGAAGTTGTAAGCCATGGCCAGGGTCTTGACGCAACCGCCCAGGATGAGCTGATCCAGCTCGTCGATCCCCCCTTGCTGGAACACGGTGAGGTTCTTCTTGCCCTGCCGGATTATCTCGTGCAGAAGGGCGTAGGGGGTGGAATAGAGACAGTTGGCGATGACCAGGGAGTCCCCGTCGGAGACGAACCTCTCCACCGCCTCCCTGGCCGTCATGCGTTTGTCCTTCTCCATGTACTTCTCAAGCAAGGCAGCCTCCTTTCCCGTCGATCGATCATGACCAAAGGCGCGATTTCCGGCATCCGGTCACAGCCCGAGGAGGCGGGCGGCGTTGGAGTAGAGCCATTTCTCGAGCACGCCATCCCGCAGGGGCATCTGCCGAATCTCCTCCACCAGCTCCGGGACGCTCATGCCCATGAAGAGCCAAGTGGAACCGAAGACGATGCGGTCGGCCAGGATGGTGTTACCATATTCTACCAAAGGCTCCCATCCCGTGTTGTGCCGGCCCACGTAGCGGGGGCGCATGGAAGCGAAGTCGATGTAGATGTTGGGGTGCCTCCAGGCCACGGCCACCAGCTCCGCCGTCCAGGGCCAGCCTCCGTGGCCGGCGATGATCTTGAGCTCCGGGAAGTCCAGGGCCACCTGGTCCAGGTGGGAGGGATGCTCCACGTACATGGGCAGGGTGGCGAAGCTCACCGACTGGTGCAGCCACACCGGGACGTCCAGTTCCACGCACTTGGCGTAGATGGGGTAGAACTTGCGGTGGTCGGCGGGAATGCCCTGGACGAAGGGACGCAGGGCCACCCCGTGCAGGCCCAGCTCCTTCACGCATCTCTCCACCTCGCGCACCGCCCGCATCCCCTTATGGGGGTCGACCCCGGCGAAGCAACGCAGGCGGTCGGGGTGGCGGGACACCACCTCGGCGAAGTAGTCGTTTGGAAGGCCCTTCACTCCGGAGGCCGTCTCCTCGTCCATGTTGTAGAGGACGGCGACTTCCACTCCCCATTCGTCCAGGAGACGGATGAAGTCCTTCTCGCTCATGGCCAGGGGCTCCACCCGGGGCTCCAGGAAGCGGTGGAGCTCCTCCTCGCTCATCTCCAATTTGGCCCGATAGAGCTCCTCGGCGGTGAGCCCCAGCAGGGGGGCCACCCGAGGCCCGTAGATGCGCAGGAGGTACTCGGCCATCTGCGGGGGGAGGCCGGTCACTTGGTCGATGATGGCCTCCTTGGTAGGCAGGTTGCACAGGCAGTCGATGATCCTCATCCCCTCCCTCCTCGATCCGTCGGGAACGCACTTTACTTAAAAAGAAGCCCTGTTCACGGAAAATCGACCCACCGCTCGGCGATTCTCGGGAAACGGGCCTGGAATGGGAAGCCAATACCCGATGAAGGCGACCCCTCCACCTCAAGACCAGGAAGCGAGGGCCTCCTTCACCGCCTCTCCGGCTATCCGGGCGTCCTGGGCGGGGGTCCCCCCGGCCACGCCCACGGCACCCAGGAGCTTACCCCCCTCGTCCAGGATGGGGAGCCCTCCCGGCACGGGGCAGAAGCGCTCGTTCCAGCCGGAGGTGGGTATCCCGAACCCGGGGACCTCCTTCCGTCCGAAGGAGGAGGCCTTCTCGCTGGGCATGCGGAAGGCCGCCGCCGTCCAGGCCTTGTCCCGGGCCAGCTCCGCGGTGGGGTAGAGGGCGCCGTCCATGCGGTAGACAATGCGCGGCCAGCCCTCGGGGTCGCTCAGGCACACGGCCACCAAGAGCCCCATCCTCTCCGCGCGGACCAGGGCGGCCTCCACCACTATGGAATACTTTTCCAGGCCGCTCGTCGGCGGCTCCTCCTCGTCGTACATAGCCGACCAGCAGCGCTGGCTGACGGAGTTGTCGTCCTGAGCGGAGGGGGTACCGCTGGTCCCCACCCCGCCGATGACGGTCATGTCCCGGTCCCGGATGGGGATGCCTCCCATGATGGTGGTGAGCCTTCCCTTGTGCTTGAACTGGAGCCCCATGCCGTGATGGCCCAGGGGCAGCTGGTCCAAGGGGGCCAGAGCGGTGCGCGGGTCGGTCATCCTCCCCAGCATGAGGGTAGGGGCCAGGAAGGTGGCCGCCGTCCAGGCCTTGTCCACGGCGATGTCGAAGGTGGCCGGGGGTGCCCCCTCCATGCGGTGCCCGGCGATCACCGCTCCCGCCCTGTCCACCACCACGATGCTGCACGGCCAGCCGATGAGCTCCCCGGCCAGTCTCTCCGCCGCCCGCAGGCCCTTGCGGGCCAACTCCAAAGTGACCACGTCCATCTCGTTCCCGCCCACCTGGTCATCGCTCCTTCTTACGGCTGCCCGCTCGGAGCGACCAGTCGGTGGTGGCCACCAGGTCCGCCCCGCTGCCGCACACGTCGGAAACCAGTACTTGCCCGCACTTCACGGGCGGCTTCACCACCACACTCGCCGTCTCCCGCACGATGTCCCGCATCAGGGCCTTGAGCACCGGGCGGGAGGTGCGCACCGGAAGCAAGGGGAAGTCGCGATCGGCGGTGCGCAGGGTGGTGGTCAGGGTACGCACCGGCTCTCTGAGCTCCTTGAGCACGTACTTCTCGCCTTGCCGGCACCGAGCGCCCCGCATACCGGCGACCTTCCCTCTACGGTCCACGGCCACGCTTACGCGGCAGCCGAGGGGGCACCCGATGCAGATGACCGTCTCCGCGGCCATTTCAGGCCTCCTCGCCCAGGCGGCAGTCCACCCGGAGCTCGCCGTCGCCAATCGCCTGGGATAATCTTCCAACATCCACTTTCTCGATGATCATCTCGCTGGGCCGCACGGAGCGGTAGCGCTTGAAAAGCTTGCCTCCCAGGAGGAGGGCGGCCCTCAGCCCGGGGCGGGTCACGCGCAGGTGCAGGGTGACCTCTTCCTCCCCGGAGATGAACTGGGGAACCACGTACTTGATGTTCTCCCCCGCCCTCACCCGCACCTCCTCCCGGAAGGGAATGCCTCCCCGGTCAGCGAAGCGGGCGGCGTTCCTCCCTGCGACCTCCGCCTCCCAGCTCACCCAGTCCACCAGGTCGTGTACCTGCACCACGTTGCCTCCGGCGAAGATGCCGGGAATCACCGTTTGGCGGTTCTCGTCAACCAGCGGCCCCCCGGTCACCGGATCCAGCTCCACCCCCGCCTTGACCGAGAGCTCGTTCTCGGGGATGAGGCCGGCGGAGAGCAAAAGGCAGTCGCAGGGAATGAACCTCTCCGTGCCCGGTATGGGGCGTCTCTCCCTGTCCACCCGGGTCACGGTCACTCCCTGGATGCGGGTCTCCCCGTGGATGAAGGTCACCGTGTGCTCCAAAAGCAGGGGGATCCCGAAGTCGTGCAGGCACTGCACCTCGTTGCGGATGAGTCCCCCCGGCCAGGGCATGATCTCCACCACCGCCTCCACCTTGGCCCCTTCCAACGTGAGCCGGCGGGCCATGATCATCCCGATGTCCCCCGAGCCCAGGATGACGAACCTGCGTCCGGGGATGAAACCGTCGACGTTCACGTAGCGCTGACAGGTCCCCGCTGTTAGTATTCCGGCGGGGCGTCCTCCCGGGATGCCCAAGGCCCCGCGGGCCTTCTCCCGGCAACCCATGGCCAGGACCACCGCGCCGGTTTTAATCTTCGTGTAACCGTGGCGGCTGCCGACGGCGGTTATCTCCAGGTCGGGGGAGATGTCCAGGGCCATGGACTCCAGCCTGGCCTCCACCTTCGCTCTCTCCGCTTTCCGGATGAACATCCTCTCGTACTCCGGTCCGGTGAGGTCCTCCCCAAAATAGAGGAGGCCGAAGCCGTTGTGGATGCACTGGGGGAGCAGGCCTCCCAGCCTCTCCGCCCTCTCGATTATGACCACCCTCTCGGCCCCCTGCTCCCGGGCGGCCACGGCCGCGGCCAGGCCGGCGGGACCGGCCCCGATGACCGCCACGTCCACCCTCTCAACCACTTTCCCGCTCCTCCTCGAGGAGTTCCTTCACCCGGCAGCACAGGTGAGCGGAGTCCCCTCCCTTCTTGGTGACCTCCGTCTCGGAAATGCCCAACTCCCGGGCCAGGATGCGGGTGACCCGCGGCCCGCAGAACCCGCCCTGGCAACGCCCCATGCCGGCCCGCACACGATGTTTGACCCCGTCCAAGGTGGTGGCCCCCCGCCGGATGGCCTCCACGATCTCCCCCTCGGTTACCGTCTCGCAGCGGCAGATCACGTGTCCGTAGCGGGGGTCCTTCTTTATAAGCTCACGCCTTTCCCGGTCCGAGAGGCGGCTGAAGTCCGGTATCCCCCGGCGATGGGGGTCGAACTTGGGGTTGGGTTCCAGCTCGAGGCCGTCCTTTTGGAGCACCTCCACCACCTCCGCGGCGGCGCCGGGACTGGCGCTCACCCCCGGATAGCCGATGGTCATGTTGACGAAACGAGGCACGCGCCTGGACATGCCCACCTCGCATTCATGCCATCCTATCTCGAAATTGCGGAGCATGAGGAACCCACAGAACTCGTTGATGACGTCCTTCTCCGAGATCTCCGGTACCAGCTTGCGCGCGTTCTCCAGGGCGGCGCGGGCCATGTGCGCGGTGGTGGAATGGTCCCCCCGCCGGTTTATCTGCAGCTGGATGCCGAAGAGCAGGTTGCCCTCCACGGTGGGGACGATGACGTTCATCTCCCCGGGACGCTCGGGGAGCACGCTAACCAGGCCGTTCACCAGGCCCTCTAGGCGTCGGTCCAGGACGCCCACGTAACCCTTCACCGGGAAGAGCACGAAATCGTCCGCCCCCACCTTGGCCGCCACCTTGTCCACCCACTCCCCGGCAGCGTTGATGACGTAGCGGGCCTTGAAGTCGCCTTCGGTGGTGCGCACCTCGAACCAGTGATGTCCGGGCTTGATGTCCAGGACCTCGGTCCCCAGCTTGAGGTGGACGCCGTTATGGACGGCGTTCTCCACCAGGGCCTGGGTGAGCCAGACGGGGTTGACCACGGCGATGTCCGGGTCGTGGAGGCCTCCAAGTATCTTGTCCGATACGTGGGGCTCCATCTCCTTGAGTTCCGGATACCAATAAAAGCGGTCCTTCCCCAAACCCAGGCTTTCCGTGCGCCGGGCCAGCTTGTCCAGCTTTTCCTTGGCCTTCATGTCCCAGCACATCTCCCACCCCCCCACCTTGCGGAAGGGCACGTCCAGCTCCCGGCAAAGGGGTTCCATCATGGAGAGGGAGCGCCAGAGGAGGTGACTGCGGTGGTATTCTGGTCGGAACTCGAGGGTGTCCTTTCCCTGGTTGACCACACCGACGTTGGCCTTGGTGATGCCCCACCCGACGTCCACGTTCTTCTCCACCAGGGTGACGTCGACCTTGTACCTGGAGAGTTCCCGGGCCGTCGCCGCCCCCAGTATGCCGGCCCCGACGATGAGCACCTCGGTCTCGGTGAAGGGCATGAAACCCCTTTCTTCAATGCAAGCTCCCAGCGCGGCTATTCTATTTCCGATATAGGCAGATGTCAACTTAATGCGTGGAAACGCCTCTTCGGATGGGGGTCGGAAAGGGATTCGCAACCTAAACATCCTTCCCTTTGTGGCCCAAGAAAAGTATAGGCGTGATATAAGGTAAATCGAGATGTGTCCATCCTGCGGACATCCTCCTGACAGCAGACCAAACATATTTTCAATCATAAATATTTGCATATTGCAAAATTTATGTCTATGGGTTATCATGTGCTCGGCCGGACCGGATAGGCACCGGGAGGAAAACCGGTGGGGTGTCCCGCGGTTCATCCGAAGGGAGGTCGTATCCGCCATCCCGGAGGACATGTGCCAGACCGCTGAAGGCAAAGCCGGGATTCCGGCTAGGGACCGGAGGCCCAATCGAGGGAGGTGATCCTCCTCGGGGCGAACGTTAAAGGGTGCCCGAAAAATATCGGGAATATTCGGAGGTGTTAACGGAGGGGCAAAGTCCATGAAAAAGGGTTGGGACTGGAAGGGGAAGAAGGTGCTCATCACCGGTGGGGGGAGCGGCATCGGCCTGGCCATCGCCGCCGAGGCGGCGGCACGCGGAGCCGTACCCATCCTGGTGGACATAAACCCGGAGGCCCTCGCCTCGGCGGAGGCCTCGCTCCATGAGAGAGGTCACGAGGCCATCGGCTTCCGGGTGGACGTGACGGACATAGACGCGGTGAGAGGACTGCGCGATAAACTGCTCGAACTCTCCCTCTCCCCTGACGTGCTGGTGAACTGCGCGGGGGTCACCCTGGTGGCCCATGTCACCTCCACGGAGCACGAGGAGTGGAAACGGATCATCGACGTGAACCTGATGGGGACGGTCAACGTGGTGGAGACTTTCCTCCCCGACCTCGTGGAGAAGGGTTCCGGACACATCGTCAACATAGGTTCCATAGACGGGCTGGTGCCTGTCCCCGGCCAGTCCGCCTACTGCGCGAGCAAGTTCGCCGTAACCGGCATGAGCGAGGTGCTCTATTACGACCTAAAGCCGCAGGGCATAGGGGTGACTCTGGTCTGCCCGGGATACGTGAACACCCCTATGGCCCGCTCCCACCCCATCAAGGACCTTCCCATACGCTTCCAGGGATGGGAGAAGGTGGCCCGGCTACTGGAGGTTTTCAGCGGCCGGCCGGAGAAGGTGGCCTCTCGGGCTCTGGACGGCGCGGAGAGGGCACGCTTTCTGGTCATCCCCGGCCTCCCCTCCCGCCTCATGTACCATTACCGCCGCTTCTTCCCCCAACTGGCGGCGGCCTCCGGCGTGGCCGTGGGTAAGTTGTATGCCCGCCTCCGCCGCCTCCAGAGGAGGAGAGCCCTGGAAGGCTACTCCCCCTGACTCGCCGTCTTTCCGCCAACCGATGACCGAGACCGCTCCCGGATCCGCGACGGATAACCGGTGGACGGCACTCCGCCACGATCGATCCATGGGTTGACCGGGGGGAGATTCCGGCGTACAATTAACAAACCGACCGGTTGGTATGTTTTAATAGGATCCCGCGTCGGCGGGTGTGGAAAGCAAGGGAGGAGCTCGTTCATGGAAGAGCGCACCTATCGGCGGTTGGCGGAGCACCTCGATCGGGCCATCAACGGAGTTCCCATGTCCCCACCACTCCTGGAGATCCTGCGCATCCTCTATCCCGGGGAGGAGGCGGAGGTGGCCTTGAACCTCCCCATCTACGAGAACCGGACCCTCCTGCAGCTCCAGGAAGCCATGCCGGACAAGGCCGACCGCCTGGAGGAGATCCTCTCCGGCATGGCGAAGAGGGGCACGGTGCTCACGGTACAGAAACCCGGCAGGGAGAGGGTATACCGACTGCTTCCCAGCGTGGTGGGATTCGCCGAGGCTCCCTACCTCTCCGGCGAGGAGACCCCGGAACTGCGGCGTCTGGCCCATCACTGGAGGGATTACCTGGACGCGGGGTTCGGCGAGGAGCTGGCCCGCAAGGTCCCCCTCATCCGGGTGGTGCCCGTGGGCGAGTCCCTGCGAGACCCCTCCGGGATACTCCCCTTCGACGCCCTGGAGGACCTCCTGGAAAGGGTGGATTTCTATGCCGTGGGGCACTGCCCTTGCCGTCAGATCGCCCGTTATGTCGGAGAAGGATGCGACCATCCCACGGAGAGGTGCATGCATTTCGGGACCATGGGTCGCTACCTGGTGGAGACGGGGAAAGCCCGGGCCATCGACAAGGAAGAGGCCCTGCGGATCCTGCGCCAAGCCACCGAGGAGGGGCTCATCCACGTGTGCGACAACGTCGAAGGTCACCTGCGGACCATCTGCAACTGCTGTCCCTGTTGCTGCGCCTTCTTCCGCGCCAAGCTGGACCGCGGCCTGAACACCGTGCAGTCGTCCAGCTACGTGGCCCGGGTGAGGGAAGAGGACTGCGCGGGCTGCGGCATCTGCGAGGAGAGATGCCCCGTGGGGGCGGTGAAGCTCTCCGGGGAGACGGCAGTGGTGGACCCTGAGAAGTGCATCGGTTGTGGAGTGTGTACCCCCACCTGCCAAGGGGAGGCCATCCGTCTGGAGGTGCGAGAGAAGGTCTCCCCGCCCCTTAGCCTGCAGGACTTCATCGCCGCCCGCATGAAGATGTGAGGTCGG
>JACVJF010000069.1 GCA_015711855.1 Candidatus Solincola quzhuomuensis
AGGGGGACTTCGGCGGTAAAGCCGAGGATGCGGTAGTTGCTGGGATGGGCGCGCAGGATCATGGCCGTCTCGCTGGTTATGGCCCGACGGTAGTCCTCCAGGTAGGTCTTGTTGGTGGTCCCTACCTCCACCAGACGGGCGCCGCTCTGAGCCATCACGTCGGGCAGACGGAAGGACCCACCGATCTCGATGAGCTGGCCCCTGCTGACGATCACCTCGCGGTTACGGGCGTGGGCGGTAAGGGCTAAAAGGACCGCCGCCGCGTTGTTGTTGACCACCAGCGCCGACTCCGCTCCCGTGAGCTCGCACAGCAGCTTGCGCAGGTGCATCTGACGGGAGCTCCTGCTCCCGTCCTCCAGGCGGAACTCGAGGTTGTTGTAGGAGGCCGCAGCGGTGAGAAGCGCCGTCACCGCGGGACCGGAAAGTACGGACCTTCCGAGGTTGGTGTGGACCACCACCCCAGTGGCGTTGACCACCCTCCGGAAACTGGGCTTGATTCTCTCCTCCACCTCCCTTTCCACCAGCGATACCAAATCCTCGGTATCCGTGCTTATCTTCTCCAGGGCCATCTCGTCCTTAGCGGCCAAAATGGCTTCCCTGATCCCATCCAGGACGGCGCGTGAGGCTTCGGCGATGAGTTCGCGGGGGATATGGCGGTTGCCGGCCATCCTGCCCCGATAATAAGCCTGTATGAGGTCGTTCACCGAGGAAAGGCGCCGAAGGTATTCTTTCTTCTCCGTTCCTTTTCCCGCCATACCAATCGTTCCTTCCCTCCGTCCTCGAGAGGATGGCCGGACGCATATATTCTAAAGGGTTATGGAGCTGGAGGCCATAAACATGGTATCAAGGATCTCGTACATGTTGCTCACCGTGCCCACGGCCACCTTGTCCTTGACCCCGAAGTAATCCAGGCATGTCCCACAAACCAGGATCTCCACCCCTAGGGTAGCCAGGTTGGAGAGGGCGGTTACGGTGTCCGCCCCTTCCACGGCGAGCAGGACTCCCCGGTTGAAAAGCACCATTCTCCAGGGCAAGGTTTCGCTTTCCGACAAGGTATTGAGAAAGGCCTTGATCAATATGCTGCCCAGTTCTTGGTCCCCTCTTCCCATGATGTCCGACGACAAGACCAAGACTTTCCCCGATTCCGTGCCTGGGCGGCATTCCGGAGCCACAGAGGCCTCCAACGACCTTTCCTCCACCGGAGATTCCCTCCGGATGTGAATCCGAAAGAACGCGCCTTCCTCCAAGACATCTACCTGGCATCCTTGGGAGGTGGCGAAGCGCGTGACGTTGTCTCGGGCGGTGGCGTTGTCCACCAACACCTCCAGGTGTGAGGCGCCGCTTTTCAGTGCTTCCCTGGTCTTCACCACCGGCGCTGGGCAGGCCAGCCCCCTGGCATCCACGAGTTCTCCCATACTCTCTCCTCCGTTCTCGCTCATCAACATACTCGAAATCCGTGAGCGGCATCGATGGAACCCTTTAGATGCCGCCGTTTCCCGGGCTGAGCCGGAAACCCTCTGACCCCCGTTTTTTCCCGCAAGCCCCGCCTGCCGCTTTCCGATGACGGCCCGTAGCATTCCGTTCCGTATTAGGGCCTGGCCCTGCAAACCGCGGTCGAGTCCGCCCCCTCAGCCGATGACCCTTATCAGGGGGTGCTCGCTCTCGAGGAACTCGCCGATGAGAAACCAGTCATGCCCTTCCGCCATACAGGTGGCGAAATCGGCTAGCCCCTCGGGCGAAAATGCCAGGAGCAATCCCCCCGAGGTCTGGGGGTCGCACACTATATACTTTCCCACGTCGCTTACGTCCGGCGCGAACTTCGCATTGCCGGCAAGGAAATCGAGGTTGCGATAGGCACCCGCGGGGATCATGCCCATGGAGGCCATCTCCTCTACCCGGGGATACAAGGGGAGCGAGGAGACCTTTATCTCGCATCCCAGGCCCTGCTCGGGGAGCATATTCAGGAGGTGCCCGAGAAGCCCGAACCCGGTCACGTCGGTGCAGGCGTGGGCCCCAGCGTCCAAGGCAGCTCGGGAAGCATCCCGGTTGAGTCTGGCCATGCCGCAGATGGCCTCCACCAGGTCTTCTTCCTCCAGGAACCCTCCCTTCAATGCCGTGGAGAGTATCCCCGTACCCAGGGGCTTGGTGAGGACCAGGGCATCGCCCGCCTTGGCTCCTTTGCAGGTAAGGATGCGTTTGGGGTGGACCTTCCCGGTCACCGCCAGGCCGTATTTGGGCTCTTCGTCGTCCACCGTGTGTCCTCCGATGACGACCGCCCCGGACTCGCGGACCTTGTCCAGTCCCCCGCGGAGGATCTCCGCCAAGACGTCCATTCCCAGGGAGCAGGGGAAACATACTATGTTCATGGCCGTGAGCGGGACGCCTCCCATGGCATATACGTCGCTCAAGGCATTGGCCGCCGCTATCTGCCCATAGGCATAGGGGTCGTCAACTATGGGCGTGAAGAAATCCACGGTGTGGACGAGGGCCGTCTCCTCGTCCAGCTGGAAAACGGCGGCGTCGTCCTGCGTGTCCAAACCCACCAGGATCTCCTCCCGCATGTCTCCCGGCGGGAGTAGGCGCAGCACTTTATCCAGGTCCTCCGGACCCACTTTCGCCGCTCATCCCGATTTGGTGGATAGCGATGTCAGCCTTGGTTTTTCCATCGAGACCGTCTCCTTCGTCCCCGTGATATCTTCCGCGGGAACCTCCGACCACTTTCCCGACTCGTTACAGCGGTTTTCGAACCGTGTGGGGGAGCAGTACCGCCTACTTTTTTCTCCCCGTTGAAAACCACGCCTTTCGGGAAAAGGTTTCCGCGCAGCTTTGTCGTGCAGCCATAATCATAAAAATTATATATTAAAAGGATAAAAATAAATAATGAAATCCGAGCGTGGGATTATAAAAAGGAGCTGGATTTCGTTATCCGGGGAAATTACGAGTTGGGGAACATTGTTAAAGGCTTGTGGCGCACCCGCTCCACCCACCCGCATGCTTGGTCGTTGGGCATATTAGCCCTTCTCCGAGCTCGCTTCCCTTCAATCGACGGTCTCGCCCAAGCTGCGCATTATCTCCACGACCATCTGTTCCCCGGCCGCGAAGGCGTCCTTGAGAGCCGTAGGATGATTCTTGACCGCTCCCTTTTCTTCCATACGGAAAAAGAGAAGTCGCTGAAAATACTTTACGTCCAGCACCTGGAAGAAGAGCTCCACCACCTTCAGGGCGCCGTCGAAGACGCGGGGATCGTCGGCACCGGCCGTGGAGAGGAAGAGTCCCCTTCGAGCGTGCCGGGTCCTGGGGTCGGTTATTTCCTCTTTCAACAGCTCCTTTCGAGCCCAGACGCACTGGTGGCGATCGATTAGGGCCTTGGTCTGGGCGTTGAGGGAGTTGAAGTATATAGGAGCGGCAAGGATGATGCCGTGGCTGGTAAGGGTGAGATTATAGACCTTCTCCATGGCGTCCTCTTGCTGGCAGGTACCGCTCTTCCGGCACCACCCACAACCCAAGCAGGGATTTATATCCCGGTTGCAGACCACGATCTTGTTTATCGTAGCCCCCGCGCTCCGGGCTCCCTTAAGGGCTTCCTCCAGCAGGAGTGAGGTGTTTCCGTTCTGACGCGGGCTTCCCGCTATACCCAGTATTTTGACCATCGGAGATTCCCTCGCGGCGAGCGGGTTCATAACCCTATAGAATCGCTGGACATTTTATCCGATTGAACAACTATCCGCAAATCTTCAAGTGTGTTTCAAAGCCTAAAGTGCCTATAAGAACGATACGTCAGCATCTTATCCCACTGCCCCCTCTTTTCTCATTTCCTCGATCTCTTCCATGGTGTAACCCGATTCCCGCAGGAGAACCTCCGTGTGTTCCCCCAGCTCGGGAGGGGGGAGCTCGAATCGGGTAGGGGTGGAGGAAAGCTTGTACGGGCTCCCCAGCTGGCGCATGCTCCTCTCTCCCTCACCCACGGTAACAACCATCTGCCGGTGCTGGACCTGGGGATCGTTGAGGGCTTCGGCTACATTCGCCAGCTTGCAGTAAGGGATGTCCTTGCCGGCCATCATCTCCATCCACTCCGCCAGGGTGCGGGAGCGGATCGCCTCCTGCACCCGCGGGAGCAGCTCATGCGCTTTCATTATCCGCTGGGCGGTATTGAGTCCCTTGGCGTCCTCCATGCCCAGGACGTCGCAGAGGTTGTCCCAAAACCAGTCCTCGTGCGCGATCCCTATGACCAGGTACTCACCGTCGGAGGTCTCGAAGATGCCGTAATGAGGGGTCGCATGCAGGGGATTTATGGTGGGCATCTGTCCCGTTTCAAGGTAGGGCCCTATGCTGTTGTGGAGGAGGGCCACCACGCAGTCCAGCATGGATATGTCCACGAACTGTCCTTCGCCGGTCCTCTCCCTGCCCTGTATGGCGGCCAGGATGCCGATGGCGGCATTGAGGGCGGAGGTGATGTCCGCGACCTCGAAGCCCAGCACCAGCGGGCGTCCTTCCCGGTCCCGGGTCAGGCCCAGGACTCCTCCCATGGCCATGTAGTTTATGTCGTGACCGGGGCGGTCGCGGTAAGGGCCGCCTTGACCGAAACCGCTGATGCTGCAGTAGATGAGGCGGGGATTGATCTTCCGCAGCGTCTCGTAGTCCACCCCCAGGCGGGCGGTGGTACCCGGCCTAAATCCCTCCACCACCACGTCGGCGGTACGGGTTAGCCGGCGGAAGGCTTCTTGGGCGCGAGGGTTTTTCAGGTTCAGGGCCACGCTCTTCTTATTGCGGTTTATCTGGTTGAAGAGGAAGCGAAAGGTGCGGGCGTGGTCTCCGATTCCCGTTGGCTCGATCTTTATGACCTCCGCCCCCAGGTCGGCGAGGATCATGGTGCATAGAGGACCGGGGTAAAGCTGGGAAAGGTCCAAGATGCGAATTCCTTCCAGCGGTGCGGTCATGACGCCTCCTTTCCTTTCCACCCCCAATGCCTCCGGTTTTTGCCTAACTTATTATATTTCGAGCCCGATTAACCGGGAACATCTATTCCTGAGATGGGATCGCCAGGGAGCACTGTCGACCAGGGATGGTAGAATTTCGGGGGATTTTTTCCGGGGGCCTCAGAAGTGAGGGAAATACATGTGACGTATGGGGATTGTGTAAAAAGGCAAAACAAATGGTCGGGGTGAGAGGATTTGAACCTCCGACCTCGGCGTCCCGAACGCCGCGCGCTGACCAAACTGCGCCACACCCCGACGGGAACGATTATAGGACAAGACGCGGTTCGCGTTGCATCTCCGGTGATATTTTATCATATGAGCGTCCCGCTGCTTATCAAGGTGATCGACACGGCCCGGCCCTCCTTGGCGTGCCGCTCGTATTTCCTTATAGATCAAAAACAACTTTTATCGCCTTGCCCCCGCACCCGGGAGAGACCGATAATGGGTTAGGATCAGCCACGAATGGGATGGAGGTGGTCGTGGGATACCCCAAGCTTGTGGTGAAGGGATTTCTCTCCCTGTGGCCGTTCACCCACCTGGTCAAGAAGACCAGCCCACACCCCGTCCTTCGCCGGCTGTTCCGCCCCCTTGTAGCAGAGAGGATCCTCCAGGTGACCTTCGTCCCCGTGGGCGAGGAGGTGCCCACTCCGCAAGGTACCGTCCTCCCCAGGCAAGCCGTCGCGGAGTTAATCAAGGCTTCCTCTTACCGGTTCATCCATGATGGGTGCATCTGCCGCAACCAGGAAGGCTGTCGCAATTACCCACGGGAACTGGGTTGCATCTTCCTGGGAGAGGCGGCGGCCCACTTGCATCCCTCTTTGGGCCACAGGGCTTCGGTGGAAGAATGCCTAAACCACCTGGATAAGGCGGCGCGGGTTGGGCTGACCGGGATGGTGGGACGGATATGGTTCGACGCTGCCAGCCTGGGACTCCTGCGCCGTTTTCAGCGCTTTCTGGTGATATGTTTCTGCTGTGACTGCTGCTGCCTGGTGCGCACCGATATACGCAGCGCGGCACCGGAGTTCAAGCAGTCCATACGCAGGCTGGAATCCGTGAGGGTAAGGATAACCGACCGCTGTGCGGGCTGCGGCACTTGCGTGGAGACCTGTTTTGTGGGCGCTGTCTCCCTGCGGGACGGCAGGGCATCCATCGCAGAGGACCTCTGCAAGGGATGTGGCCGGTGCTCCCTGGTCTGTCCCCATAGGGCCATAGAGGTGGATTTTGACCGTGAGGAGGTCCTTTTCCAGGAGTTGCTGCGCCGAGCGGGACGGGCGATAGGCGAGGGAGTCGTGGACGAGAGGCTTAAGGACATAGTGCGGGGAACGAGTTCGTATTTAGATTCCGGCGAAGCAAGTGGATGGCCGGAAGGTGGGTCGGGGTAGACACGGGGTTGATAGGGGCAATTGCCGGGACTCTGAAGGCGTCGCTTTGCGAGCCCGTAGAGCGGGATATAGCCAAAGGATGGGAGAGGGTCGGAAAAACGTGAGCGTCCGGCTAATCGAGGGAAAAGCACCCGTCATGGCTTCCTGCCGGGGATGCGGGCGGCGCATAGAATCTTGCGGCCACGGACCCGCGGGTAATTTCCTCTGCAGTTCCTGTCACCATCAGCAGGAGGCGAAGGGGAGGGAAAAAGGCGGGCTGGGACACCTGGGCTTCAAAGCCTTGGTTCTGTCCGGGATCCTCGCCGTGGGCTTTTCGGGCATGTCTCTATGCGTGCTCTACCTCCTGGGGACGGGGAGGGCTGGTTGGTTCGCCCTGCTCTTGACGTTCGAACTGCTGGTCCTGGTCTGCCCCCTTATCGTCTTCCGGCACCTGCGCCACGTCGCCCTGCTCGCCGCCGCCCTTTATTGCCCTCTCGGGGTTTGGTGCCTTTTATGGTCGGTAGCCCCGGGAGTCAAATGGGAATATTCGGGAGCCACGAGGTGGGGAGGCATCATGTTTATCGCCCTCGGCCTCCTGGGGCTTTATATATACTTGAGGGACTTGAAGAGACTTCCTCGATGGTGAGGTGACGGTTCGACATGGCTGAGCCGCTTATCTTTCGCCGTTATCCCCAGTTGCTTGCCTTCCTCCCCTGGGTATCCCTCGGGGATTGGCCCACCCCCGTGGAAAGGCTCGGCAGGCTGGAGAAGAAGTACGACCTGCCTCCCTTCTTCGTGAAAAGGGACGACCTGAGCTCCTCTTTCTACGGGGGGAACAAGGTGCGCAAACTGGAGTTCACCCTCGCCGACGCTCTCCGCCGGGGTTGTCGGGCGGTGATGACCATGGGTGCGGCGGGATCCAATCACGTGCTGGCCACGACCATTCACGGGAGAAGATTGGGGCTGGAAACGGTGGCCATCCTCTTCGACCAGCCACGAGCGGAGTACGTTAGGCGCAATCTTCTCCTCGACGCCCATTTCGGTGCGCGGCTGTGCTGGGCCTCCTCCATTCCCCTGGTTCCCGCCGTCTACTTGAGGGAGAGGTTGTCGCATCTTTTACGGGGCAAGCGCATTTACTGGTTGGGGCCGGGAGGCTCTTCCGAGCTGGGCTGTCTGGGTTATGTCAACGCAGGCTTGGAGATAGCGGGACAGGTCAAGGAGGGGCTCCTTCCCGAACCCGGCCTAGTGGTGGCGGCCATGGGCACTCACGGCACGGTCGCCGGGCTGTGGCTGGGGCTGCGCCTTGCTGGGTTGAGCTCGAGAGTGGCCGGTGTGGGGGTGGTGGAGGTCATGTACTGTAACCCGCTCTTATGGGCTCGTCTGGTGAATCGGACGGCCGATCTCCTGAACGGCCTCGACCCACGCATAAAGGCACCGCGGGCAAAGCCCTCCGACCTGGTCTTCGTCCGGGATCAACTGGGTCGTGGTTACGCCCACCTCACGGAGGAGGACGTCCGTGCGGTGCGCGACGCCCGTGAGCTGGAGGGGCTTCACCTGGAAGGGACCTATACGGGCAAGGCCCTCGCCGCCGCTTTGCGGTTGGGAAGAGGCGGGAAGGAGAACGGTCCAGTGCTCTTCATCAACACCTACAACTCCGTGGACCTATCCTCGCTGGTGAAGGAGGATGATCACGGAAAGCTCCCGAAACCCTTTCACCGTTTCTTCGTGGGCCCCCTTCGTGAGCTTGAGGAGCAATTGGAGCCGGTGTTGCGCACGGATTCTCCTTAGAGGGATTGGAGGGTGTCGCCGGCAGTCGACGAGATGTGGCGGAACTAGAAGGTCCTTTCGGCTGCCTGGGGTCGGGGACCAAGGAGCGGAGGAGCCGTAAAGCTTGGGTCTTTGGGATCGGTGGCTTTGGGAACTGGGCTATGCCGTCTGTCACCAGCGGGTCGACCGACTTCTCTTCTTCGGAAACGACGCACTTTTCGTATGCTCCCGGGACACGGGCCTGTTCGTTTCTTTCTTCACTCTTGTTCTGTCCCTTTCTGCGGGACGGCGGGAGAAACGGGCCGGCATGCCTCCTTTATTCCTCATGCTTCTGGGAGCGGCGGGAGTCCTCTTTATGGCCTGGGATGGCTTCACCAGCTATATGGGTTGGAGGGAATCCAACAACATGATGCGCTTTATAAGTGGCTTCACCGGAGGGATGGGTCTGGCCTTACCGGTCGCGGCTCTCTTCAACCGAGAGGTATTACGAGGCGATCCCGCGAGGAAGGTCTTGGGAGAGACCCGGGAATTCCTTAGATCCGCCGCTTTATTGGTGCCCGCCCTCCTCCTTTACGTCGTAAGACCGGCGTCTCTTTTCCGGGTGGGACAGATCTGGCTTCTGGTCTGCATGTTGGGGACTTTCTTCACCCTTAACCTTCTTTTGGTCTGCCTCTTGAGGCCGCAAAGGCAGGAGGGCCTTCTTGCCCGCCTCCTGATTTCCTCCCTACTGGTCCTCGCGGAGCTGTGCGTCTCCCACGTACTGCACCTTTTGCTTTCCGGTACGGGCCCCGGCTCACCGCCGCAGGCCTCGCTCCCGTTTCCGTGACCGTCGATTTACCGTGGGAAGTCGAAGGAAGGCGGAATGGTCGTCAGTGATCGCTCGCCGTAAAGGAAGAGGGGATTGACCTTGTGATGGACAGGTTGCTGCTATTCTTTCGTAGGCAGGTCTTAGAAGGAAAAAAGGAGACCCTCAATTCATCCCGAGGTCAAAGGGACGGATTTATAGTATATTAAATTGACCCGTAAAAGCAGGGAATCCAGGAGGATGCCCCGGCGGAAAAGCTTCCAGGAGGTAGGCGATGCATACGAGAAAAGAAAAATTACGGGTGGAAATATATACCACTTCTCACAGGATCCTGGCCAACCTGCATATCTTCGAAGGGGCGAGGTTGACGGATATCATGCAGTCCAGGGAAACGCAGTCCTTCTTCGCCCTCACCGACGTGGAAGTCTACAATCTAAATACCGGGGAATTTCTGTTTCGCACCGATTTCGTGGATATAAACCGCAACCACATCGTCCTTATCCGCCCGGTGGAGGTTCCCGGGACCGCAAAAGAGCAACCGCGCTCGTCGTTATGACGCGGTTTTTGCTCCCTCCGCGGAAAGCATCCGTTGCCTCGGAAAAGAACCTGTTTCCCTCCGGGAGCCCGACCCCTTCCGCTGCGGAGCGTCCGCCACGGTGTGGACCGTAAAAGCCGAGATGCAATCTCAGGCAACCTGAGCGGTCTTTTCATCATGAAAGAAACTTTACGGGGAACGGTCCGACAATCCCGACGATCAAGGTTCCGGCCGAGTTTCCTACACGGGTTAAGCGTCCCTTTAGCTGGGGGTTCAGTAAAGATCCGTCTCGGCCCTGGAATGGGCTTCAGTGTAAGGCGAAAGGTAACTCACGCGTTCGAATAAGAAGGTATTGGTGATCTTGCGCACTGGAACGGATATCTTCCGCGCCTGCCCGCTCTCGTCGTAGACGACAGTGATCTCCCCGTCCAAGCGGGCTCCCCTTTCGTCCAGAAGGTTTTTTACTTCCGCCTTTACCTTTGCCATGTCCCCCTTGGAGTCCATGTAGGTGTCAGCGGCGAGCTCGGCGGCGTCTTTGGCCGTGGTCCGGGTGGTGATCTGGTTGAGGATTATGGGCCCGCACTGGGAGATGACGAGCCCCACCACCAGGGCCGCCAGGAATATCTTCAGGATATAAGTCCAGACCTGGCCTTCCTCCCCCGACAACGCGTTCATGAAGGCCTTGCTTTCCATTTTCATCCCCTGAAATCCTTCGACCCTCGGTTCGCTTTCCCTTTTTAACGTATTATATACCCCCCACGATGACGGATTGCTGCCCGCAGGAAAACCCCGCCGTTGCAGCGGATCTCGTACTTTGGTGTGCTTTGATTGGCGGGATAAGTCCGAAGGCAACGGGGATGCCCTACGCGGTCAGCTCTTTATTCGCCACGTTCTCTTCCTTGGAAGGAAGATCACGGTGATGGAAGTTCCGGATACGGTCCCGTCCACCACAAGTCTGGGATGACCCTTTTTCTACTCAGCGGAGACCCTTTTTCTCACCCTGTTAAGGTATGCGGAGATCATCTTCCCCACGGCTTCCAGCTCCTCCATGCCTGCGACTCGAGCGACCAGCAGATAGGCCGCCACTCCGTAGGCCATGGGAAGCATCATGACCAATAGATCCCTCCAAAGGCCGGCAGCGGGATGCAGCTTCTCCACCATCTCCCTGGAAGCGTAGATCACCAGGGCCATGGCTGCCGCGGACGCCGTCGCTTTGAGGAGGGTAGAGAAGAGCTTCCGGCCTCCCATTTTCCCAAGGCGCAGACGGATTACGGTGCCGTCCAGAAGCATGGAGAAGAAATAAGCGGCGGCGAAGCCCAAAGCCAGACCCTTTACCCCGAGCCAGCGGAAGAAGAGGGCGTTGGCCAGGATGTTCGCGGCCACCACGAAGCAGTTTATGATCATGGGAGTCCTCGTGTCCTGCATGGAATAAAAGGTCTTGGTCAAAAGCATATCCAGGGAATAGGGGACCAGTCCCAAAGCAAAAAAGAAGAGGACCCCGGAGAGGAGCTCGGTGTCCCCGGCCTTGAAGAAGCCGTGCTGCAGAAGGAAGCGGACGATGGGCTTGTTGAGCATGAGGTAGATCACGGCGCAGGGGAGGATCACCAGGAGGGTGGATCGCAGTCCCATATTCACCGTCTCCTTGAAGCGGTTCAGGCGGCGTAGGGCGAAGTGTTCGCTCATGGCGGGAAAGATGGCGGTGATTATGGATACGGCGAAGACGCCGTAAGGAAGCTGGAAGAAAAGCTGGGCGTACTGGTAGGAGGGCACTCCTCCGTCTACCTTGATGGCGAGGGCGAATACGAACCAGGTTCCGATCTGCCAGAGGAGGATGTATCCCAAAAGGGGGACGGCCAACCTCCCTATCTTTCGGATAGCCGGGTGCCTCACGTCCAGGGTCGCGGTATAGCGAATGCCTATGCGTACCAAAAAGGGCATTTGCACCAGCGCCTGGGCCACCACTCCCAGGGTGGTGCCCAACCCGAGCACCACCAGGTGTAGTTGGTTGTCGCGGGGTCCGGGCAGGAAATTGAAGACAATCACCGTCCCGATGACCACCAGGTTGTTGGCGATGGGGGCGAAAGCGGGAGCGGTGAAGTGGCGGTGCGCATTGAGGAGCCCTCCGAAGATGGCGCTCAATCCGTAGAAGATGATCTGAGGGAGGAAGAAACGGAGGAAGAAGGCGGCCTGGTCCCTGACCATCTCCGTGGTCGTGTTCCCCGACGAATAGGAGCCGAAGGCAGTCATCAGGCGGATGATGAGAGGACTTGCGAAGATTCCGGCCACGGTGACCAGGCTTAATATGATGACGGAGATGTTGGTGACGGCGCTGGCCACGTACCAGGCCTCCTCTCGTGAGCGGGTGCTCAGGTATTCCACGAAGACGGGGATGAAGAGGGATGCGATGATCCCTCCCATTACCAGGTCGAAGATCATGTTGGGCAAGGAGTTGGCCAGGTTGTAGGTGCTGGGAAGGTTGGTCTGACCGTAGCGGAGGGTGAGTCCGAGGACGTAAGCCAGGGAGGCATAGCGGAGAAAACCGGTTACCCGGCTCAGGGCTGTGCCCACGGCCATGATGGTGGCGTTCCGTGCGAAGACCGCGGGTTCATCCGGGGGGAGGAGGACGCCCTCATCGCTCATCGCCTGAGCCCCCTCTGGCATGCTTGCCTCTCCGTAGACTTTCGGCCAGCCTCCGCAGGGTAAGCACCAGGCCGATGGCGCCCGCCAAACAGGCGAGGAGGATGACCGCCAGGGTGTTGATGATGGAGGTGTTGAGGGTGATGGTTGTCCTGTCGATCATCAACCCGTCGGCTTCCAGGACAATATCCACCAAGAACGAGCCGCGGCGATGGGTGCTCACCGGAAAAAGGTAGCGGTTCTCGCGCGGCTCGATCCTTATTTCCAGCGAGTTGCCCTGGGGAAAGGTCAAGCTGGGGTTGCTTAATCTCAACGTAGCGCGGATGGGGAAGTCCAGGTCGCTGTTGATGTCCACGCTGAGGCTGCCCTCCGTGCTGGACAGGGTGACCGACCTCTTACGGCTGATGCTTATCCTCGAGACTTGGCCGGAAATGAAATTCCGCAGGCTGTTCAAGTAGTTCTGGGTGGCGTTCAGGTCGATGTCCTCGCTGAAGCGATGGTTCATGCCTATGAGCACGAGCCTCTGCAGTTCCCCGGGCAAGGGGTGATCCTCGGGCACCACGGCTCGCGACAGGGAGCTGGCATCGTCGCGCAAGCCGGCCAGCTGCCGAGGATAATCGGAGGGGGCAGGAAAGGATTCGGGAACCTTTACAGCCACGCCTTCCATGGGGAATTGGTCCTGGTTGAGCTCCTGTAGGCGGCGGACTTGCAGCCAGGGACAACTTGCCAGGGCGTCGTACAGGGATTCCAGGAATTCCCTTTGAGGAAGGAAACTGGAAGGGAAGGCCAGGACACAGGAGTGGATGGAGTAGGGCTTTTCCCTCTG
>JACVJF010000070.1 GCA_015711855.1 Candidatus Solincola quzhuomuensis
TCCCGGGATAGGGTCACACACCCCAGATCGTCGATCACATCGGATTTGACCATCACCCTGATTTCCCTACCCGCTTGAAGGGCATAGCTGCTCTCGACGCCCTCAAAGGAATCGGCGATGGTCTCCAATTTCTCCAGTCTCTTTATGTAGCTCTCCAGGGTCTCTCGCCTGGCTCCGGGACGGGCGGCACTTATGGCGTCGGCGGCCTGTACCAGCACCGCCTCGATGGTCTGCGCTTCCACCTCGCCGTGGTGTGCTTCTATGGCATGGACCACCTCGGGACTCTCTTTTAGCCGTTTGGCGAGCTCCGCCCCGATGATGGCGTGGGAACCCTCTACCTCATGGTCTATGGCCTTTCCTATATCGTGTAGCAGCCCGGCTCTTTTGGCCAACTTTATATCCGTGCCCAGCTCCGCGGCCATGAGTCCGGCAAGGTGGGCAACCTCTATGGAATGTTTTAGGACGTTCTGGCCGTAGCTGGTCCTGTACTTGAGCCTCCCCAGTACTTTCATCAATTCGTGATTTACGCCATGCAACCCGACTTCGAAGACGGCCTGCTCGCCTACCTCCTTTATTTCAGCCTCTACTTCAGCTTTAGCTTTCTCATACATCTCCTCGATACGGGCCGGCTGAATGCGTCCGTCGGCGATGAGTCTCTCCAGGGTGAGACGCGCTATCTCCCGGCGTATGGGGTCGAAACTGGAGAGGATGACCGCTTCCGGGGTATCGTCAATTATGAGGTTAATCCCGGTAAGCGTCTCGAAGGTGCGGATATTCCTTCCTTCCCTTCCGATGATCCTCCCTTTCATCTCGTCGTTGGGAAGGGGAACTACGGAGACGGTGGTCTCGGCGACATGATCGGAGGCACATCTCTGAATGGCGTTGGCGATGATGTGCTTGGCCCTTTTGTCGGCCTCCTCACGAACTTTCGTCTCCATTTTCTTGATTATCTGGGCAGCCTCCCTCTTGGTCTCCTCCTCCACTTGGGAGAGAAGGAGTTGTTTGGCCTCTTCCTTGGAGAGGCCGGCGATCTGTTCGAGCTTCTGCTTCTGCTCTTCCAGTGTCCTTTCTGCTTCTTCTCGAAGCTCCTGAAGCTCTCGTTCCCTCGCGGCGAGTTCCTTTTCCTTTCTTTCCAGGTTCTCGGAGCGATTGTCCATCTGTTCCTCGCGCTGGAGTAGCCGCCTTTCCAGCCTCTGAAGTTCGTTCCTACGATTCTTTATCTCACGTTCGGCTTCACTTCGCATAGCGAAAATTTCATCTTTAGCTTCAAGCAGGGCCTCTCGCTTCTTGCTCTCCGAGACCCTCTCCGCTTCTTGTATTATCCTTTTAGCTTCTTCCTCAGCCGACGTGATCTTTGCCTCGGCCATGCGTTTGCGTAAAAGATAACCGGCAGATATACCGACGGCCAAAGCGAAAACACCAGCTAGTACCGCAACTATCAGCATTTCCTTTCCTCCCTTCGTCTATATGAACCGGGCTGTGGCCCGGGCTTATAACGCAAAAAAGCCGAGTGTTTTCTCGGCATTAAGGTTAGGTTTAAGTTCAGATTTACCGTAAGTTTCTCGCTAATTTTTGTACATATCCTACGGTATATCCATAAAGCAGCCGTGATGTCGCCCAATAACGAAGCGGCCGCTCATAACCTTAAGCCTGTTTTAATTCTAAAAAAGGTGACATAAGGTGTCAAGGAACACAAACAGTCGCCTCGTAAAGCAACAGACGGCTTCATGAAAAGATCGGGCGGGAAGAAAAAGACGCTTCCCACCCGATGGGCGATTTTCGACGGGAGCTTGCTTATTGCTCTTACGCCTTGTCCTCTGTTGCTGCCTTCCCGTTCGTACCCTTCCTTTCCGGTTTGGTGGTGGAGCCTACCGAGGGTACGGGAGGAAGGTTGAGCTTCTCCCGCAGCTCACCCTCCAGCTTGCGCATGATTTCCGGATTATCCGCCAGGAATTGCTTGGCGTTTTCCCTTCCCTGTCCTATCTGTTCTTCGCCATAGGTATACCAGGAGCCGCTCTTCCTGACCAGGCCGTGTTCCACCGCCAAGTCGAGTATATTGCCCTCCGTGGAGATGCCCTTACCGTACATGATGTCGAATTCCGCCTTCTTGAAGGGAGGGGCCATCTTGTTCTTCACCACTTTGACCCGTACCTGGTTACCGATAATCTCCGCGCCCTGCTTTATGCTGTCCAGCTTCCGGATGTCCAGCCGTACCGAGGCGTAAAACTTAAGCGCCTTTCCCCCGGGAGTGGTCTCCGGGCTGCCGAACATGACGCCGATCTTCTCCCGCAGTTGGTTAATGAAGATGGCCGTGGTGTTTGATTTGCTGATAGTGCCGGCAAGCTTACGCAGGGCTTGGGACATGAGCCTGGCCTGCAGTCCCACGTGGGTGTCTCCCATCTCCCCCTCTATCTCCATGCGCGGCACCAGGGCGGCCACGGAGTCTATGACCACCACGTCCAGGGCACCGCTCCTAACCAACATGTCCGCTATTTCCAGCGCTTGTTCCCCTGTGTCTGGCTGGGAGATGAGGAGCTCGTCGACGTCCACGCCTAAGGCCTTGGCGTAGCTCGGGTCCAGTGCATGCTCAGCGTCGATGAAGGCGGCTATCCCTCCCCTCTTCTGCGCCTCGGCAATTATGTGCAAGGCCACGGTGGTTTTTCCCGAGGATTCCGGCCCGAAAATCTCCACTATACGACCGCGCGGGACGCCGCCGATGCCCAGAGCGAGGTCCAGGGAAAGGGCGCCCGTGGGAATAACGGCCACCTGAAACCGATGATTGTCCTGGCCGAGCTTCATTATGGATCCCTTTCCGAATTGGCGCTCGATCTGCATGAGGGCCATTTCCAGAGCCTTTTCCTTATCCACTTTCATCCTCCTGCCTTCTACCGAGTACTATCATCACTTTACGCCGCCCCCGCGATGAATCCGCCTTCAAACCTTCCTAAATTATATTTCCGCGGGGTGACAAATTAACCTTCCGGAGGGAAGTCGTCCGACGATCGCAAAGGGACGGCTCCCTACTTGACCGAAGCCGCGGTCGAGGGTCGCGTAGAAAAAGGGAAAGGTTAAAAAAGGAGATCGTTACCCTTCGCGCCGCAAGCGGGCCACGAACATTCCCTCCATTCCGTTGTCGTTGGGCATGACCTGTAAAAATCCCCGGGGAGAGGCTCGGGAGGCTAGGGTTGGGGGAAGAAACGTAGTCAGGTCTTCCAGTACGAAGTCCTCTCTCCCGCGGAGGAAGCCGTCCAGGACGTCCTCCGTCTCCTCCCGGGTGAAGGTGCAAACGGAATAGACCAGGACTCCCCCCGGTCGGACCACTTCCGCACATCCCTCCAGGAGCTTTGACTGGACCGAAGAGAGGTTGGCGATGTCTCCCGGAAATCGCTTCCACTTCAGGTCCGGGTTTCGGCGCAGGGTCCCCAAACCGCTGCAGGGAGCGTCCAGTAGAACCGCATCCGCCTGCTCCTCAACAACTTCTTTTAGCCTGGAGGCATCACCCACCCGCACCTCGATGTTTTCAGTGCCCATGCGTTTCACCAGTTTACGCATGGCTTCCAGGCGCCTCCGGTTGCGGTCCACGGATATCACGCGACATCCCTCCCCTCCCAACTGGGCGAGGTGGGTGGATTTCCCCCCCGGAGCGGCGCAGGCGTCCACTACCAGCTGGCCTTCCCCTGGATTGACGATATGGCTCACCAACATAGAGCTCTCATCCTGGACCATGCAATAGCCCTTCTCCAGCCATTGGACGAGGGTCTCGTAAGGCATGCCCACATCCACTATGGCCTCGGGAAATAGGGTGGAGGGCTTTCCCTCCCATCCGGAGGAACGTATGTCCTCCAAAAGTTCTTCCCTGGCGACGCGGGCTAAATTCACCCGCAAGGTGAGGGTGGGTATCCTGTTGTTGGCCTGGCAGAGATCCACGGCTTTTTCATTTCCGAAACGCCTTATCATATAGTCCACCAACCAACGGGGATGGGAGTGAACTATCTCCAGGTAAGCCGGTAAATCTTCCCGGGAAGGCCATTCCACCCCATGCAAACCATCGCAGGCCCGGCGCATCACGGCGTTGACGAATCCAGCTCCCTTGCCCAGGTATCGCTTGGCGAGCTCCACCGTCTCGTTTACCGCGGCGTGGGCGGGCGTACCCATCTCCGACAGTTGATAGAGGCCCAGGCGCAATATGTCCAGAACTTCGGGGTCCAGCTCCTTTAGTGGTCGGTGAGAGAACAAGGAAATCAGGTAATCGATTTTGTTCCGATATCTCTGCACCCCGTAGGTCAACTCGGACACCAGGGATCGGTCGCGAGAGGAGAGGCAAGTTCGGCTCATGCTGTAGCGGAGGAGTAGGGTCAGAAATCCTCCCTGGCTGTGGACCCTGCGAGTTAACAGGAAAGCGATTTCCCGCGGGCTGGAGACGGCGGGCGTCCTGGGAGTCACGGTATTTCTAGCTTTCCCGGGTGCCCTTTTCCGCTTAGCCAACTCAAACCACCGCCTCGAAACGCATTGCTCCCCCGGGCCTCCAACCGCGCAGAAACTCATCGGAATTCATAGGCCTTTTTCCCTCCGGCTGCAAGACCAACACCTCCAGAGCTCCCTCTCCCGTGCCCACCACCATCAATTTTACGCCCGCGACATCGATTTCGCCGGGCAGGAGTTTCGTCCTCCCCTGCCGTGGATGGGTCTTTAAGATTCTCATCCATTTGCCTCCCAGACGTGCACGCGCACCCGGGGAAGGGGCAAGGGCGCGCACCTGGTTGTGGATGGCGAGCGAGGGTAGATTCCAGTCGATGAACAGTTCTTCTTTCCGTATGGGCGGCGCGTATGTAGCCATACCGTGCTCCTGCGGCTTCGCGGACAGTTGTCCCGACAGGTAAAGGGGGACGGACCGGGCCACCAACAACGCTCCCAGTTCGGCCAGCTTTCTTCTAAGAGTCCCCGCGTCGTCGAGAAGGCCCACCGCCGTCTCGGCACTGTCGATAACCGGTCCGGTATCAAGCCCTTCGTCCAGGACCATAATCGATACCCCGGTTACCTCCACGCCGTCCATGAGGGCCCTGGTTATGGGGGCCGCACCCCGATAGAGCGGCAGCAGGGAGGGATGCAGGTTTAGGATCCTCCCGGGAAACAAGGCGAGCAAATTGGAAGGGATCCTGTGTCCGTAATCAGCGACCAGGATTACCTCCGGATCATGCTTCCGAAGAATTTCGGCGAATTCCGGTGCCCATGGGCCCTCCGTCTTGTACATCTTAACATCCGTCGCGGTGGCGAATGCAGCCACGGGAACCGGCCTTAGGTGCCTTCCCCTTCCGGCTGGTGCGTCCCGGTTGGTAATTACTGCTAAGGGTTTCACCCCGGCTTTGAGTAGCTGCTCCAGAAGGTCGCGGGCGAAATCGCCGTTCCCTACGAATACGATTTTCAAGTAGTATACAGCCCCCTCCGGCCGCAGCAACGGCCGTCAAAGTTCTTCCGCCCCTACCGGCCCGCCCTGAAGGATCTGTAGGGCCTGCACCCGGCTTTCTCGATCCGTCCGGTCCAGGATCAGCTTTCCGTCCAGATGGTCGATCTCGTGCTGGAAAACCCTTGCCAGCCAACCCTCCGCTTCCACGGTCCGCTTTCTTCCCTCCAGATCCAAATATTCAAGGATCAGTTTCGCGTGTCTGGACACGGGGACCATCGCTCCGGGAAGGCTCAAGCAACCCTCCATCTCCTCTTCCAACTCCTCGGAAAGGGATAGTATGCGCGGATTTATGCAGGGTATAACCTCGCCTTCCCGCTCGAAAACGAAAACCCTCTTGAGGATCCCTATCTGGTTGGCGGAAAGTCCGGCTCCGCCCGGTTTGGGGAGGGAATCGGCGAGGTCCTGCACCAGTTTTTCCACGTCCCGGTCAACCTTTTCGACTTCCGGGCATTTTTCCCTTAACACCGGATCGCCGAAGACCCTGATGGGAAGAACCGCCATCCGTTCACCTCCCACTCCGGCGTTTTTCGCGTCCCGATCCCATTTCCAACTTTAACATCCGGAATCCGGAATGCACATGAAAAGTATCAGTCCAGCCCGGCTTCTCGCCTGAGAAGTTCGGCCTTGTCCGTCCTCTCCCAGGTAAAGTCCTTGTCCGTGCGGCCGAAATGTCCGTAAGCCGCCGTTTTCTTGTAGATGGGACGGCGGAGGTTAAGATCTCGGATGATGGCCGCGGGCCTCAGGTCGAAGTAGGCCATTATCAGCTCGTGTATGGTTTTCAGATCCACCTTCTCCGTGCCGAAAGCGTCGATCATTATGGAGACCGGACGGGCCACACCAATGGCGTAGGCCAGCTGGATCTCGAAACGGTCGGCCAGCCCGGCAGCCACTACGTTCTTGGCCACGTATCGGGCGGCATAGGCGGCGGAACGGTCCACTTTGGTGGGGTCCTTTCCGGAGAAACACCCCCCACCGTGGCGGGCCATGCCCCCGTAGGTGTCGACGATTATCTTCCTCCCGGTAAGGCCGGTGTCGCCCATGGGACCGCCGGTGACGAACTTCCCGGTGGGATTTACCAGTACGCGCAGGTTCTTGTCCACCATCTCCGGAGGGAGCACCGGATTGATTACGTGTTCGATGAGGTCCGGCTTCATCAGTTCCTCGATGTCCACGTTGGGTCGGTGCTGGGCGGAAAGGAGCACCGTGTTCACCCGCACGGGTTTGCCCTTCATGTATTCCACGGTCACCTGGGACTTGCCGTCCGGGCGCAGATAAGGGAGGATGCCCGCCTTACGCACCTCGGCCAGGCGATGGGCCAATTTGTGAGCCAGGAGAATGGGCATGGGCATGAGTTCCGGGGTCTCGTTGCAGGCAAACCCGAACATCATGCCCTGGTCGCCGGCTCCCAGAGAATCCAGCATCTCGTCCTCGGTCATCCCCATCCTTACCTCGTAAGCCTGTTCCACGCCCTGGGCGATGTCCGGCGACTGAGGGTCGATGGAAACCACTATCCCGCAGGTCTCGTAATCGAAGCCGTACTTGGCGCGGGTGTAGCCTATCTCCTCGATGGTCCGACGGACCACGCCGGGAATGTCCACGTAAGTGGAGGTGGTCATCTCCCCGGCCACTATGACCAGCCCCGTGGTCACCAGGGTCTCCACGGCCACCCTACCCAGGGGGTCGTAGCGATATACCTCGTCCAGGATGGCGTCGGAAATCTGGTCGGCTATCTTATCCGGGTGTCCCTCAGTTACGGACTCCGAGGTGAACAGGAAACTGTCGGTCACTTCATCTCCTTTCCCTTTTGCCGCGCTACCCGCGTCGCGGCGCTCCCGTGAAAACCCGATCGAAACATTATACTACACCATATAGGTCCGCTTTCACCCTCGGGATAAGCGCAATACGGCAACTCCGCGCCCTTTTGTGCTGCATATAAAAGGAGCGACTCCGAGAAACCTGAATAATACGGGGATGCCGGGAATGATTTCTCCCCTCCCGGCTACACGTACGAGGTACGAATAGTACGTGCGAGCATCTCCGACCCGCCGCCCGGCGTCACTTGTATATGTATATGAGCACTATGGTGGAGATGACGAAGACCATGGCGCTGATTATGGTTATGCGGTCCAGGTTCTTCTGAACCACCTGAGTGCCGGACAAGCCTCCCAGGGAAGACCCGCCGAACGCGCTGGAGAGCCCGCTTCCTCTCCCCGAATGCAAGAGGACGAAGACGGTCATGGAGAGACCGGATAGAAAGAACAAGGGCAACATCACGTATTTGAGGACGTCCAATCTTTCCTCCCTTTTCCGGCATCAGGAACACTTACCGGTGACCATGATACATTAACCCGGCTTTCCGGTCACCCTCGTATGCCTGGCCCAAGATGGTGAGGTGGTGGAATCAGTCCCGGAAGCGTGCTATGGCCGCGAAATCCGTCGCCTTCAGGCTGGCCCCTCCCACCAAGGCCCCGTCGATGTCCGGCATGGCCATGAGCTCGGCGGCGTTATCGGGCTTCACGCTTCCTCCGTAGAGTATGCGTACCTCGGACGCGTTCTCCTCGCCGTACCTTTCCGCCAGCCAAGAGCGGATAAAAGCGTTCATCTCCTGGGCGTCGTCGGGAGTGGCCGTGCGGCCGGTGCCGATGGCCCAGACGGGCTCATAGGCCACGACCAAACCGGATATCTCCTCGGCACGAACCGGAGCCAGGTCCTTCTGCAGCTGTCCCTCCACCTTGGAAAGGGCCCTGCCATCCTCCCTTTCCTCCAGGGTTTCCCCCACGCAGAGGATGGGAACCATGCCCTCGTCCATTACCGCTCGGACTTTGGCCGCTATGAAATCGTCGTCTTCCCCCAGGATCTCCCGACGCTCGCTGTGGCCCACGATGACGTAGCGGACGCCAAGGGCCTTGAGCATCCCCGGGGAGATCTCGCCGGTGAAGGCTCCTTCCTTTGCCGGATATACGTCCTGAGCCCCCAGGACGATGCGGGAGCTCAGTTCCTCCAAAAGTCGAGAGACCTCTCCCAAGGCGGTGAATGGCGGGCATACGGCCACCTCTACGCCCTCCAGGTCGGCCAGAAGGGAATCCAGCTCCCGCACCAGGTCCGTCGCCTGGCGATGGTCCTTGTGCATCTTCCAGTTGCCGGCTATAAGGGGCGTGCGCATCTCGTCCTCCCCGGTCTCCGATCCTCTATTTTTCCTGCAGAGCGGCCACTCCCGGCAAGGTTCTGCCTTCCAAGAACTCCATGGAGGCTCCCCCTCCTGTGGATATGTGGGTGAATCGTTCCTCCAGGCCGTACTTGCGTATGGCGGATATGGTGTCGCCTCCTCCGGCCACGGTCACCGCACCCGACTCCGCGATGGCTTGGGCCACCGCCTTTGTGCCTTCCTGGAACCGCTCCCACTCAAAGACTCCCATGGGACCGTTCCAGAATATTGTGGCGGCCTCGCGAATCCGATCCGAGTATTCCTGCCGAGTACGGGGGCCGATGTCCAGCCCCATCCATCCTTCCGGGATGCGGTCCGCCTCCACCACCCGGCTTGCGGCATTTTCAGCGAATTCCTCGGTTATGACCAGATCCTTGGGCAGCACTATCTCCGCCCTGCGGGAACCGTCGTCGGCCATAATCTCTCCCACCTTGGGCAGGAACTCCTCTTCGTAGAGGGATTTGCCTATTTCCAGTCCTTTCCATTTCATGATCGTGAAACACATTCCCCCGCCCAGCAGCAGCGCATCTACCAGCTCTCTGAATCTCTGAAGCACGTTTAGCTTGTCGGAGATTTTGCTTCCTCCCAGGACGGCCACGAAGGGCCGCGCCGGATCGCGCAACAGCCCACCCAGCGCCTCCAGCTCTTTTTCCATTAGCAATCCGGCCACGGCGGGCAGATGCTCCGCCACTCCCACTACCGAGGCGTGGGCGCGGTGAGCTGCCCCGAAGGCATCGTTGACGTACACGTCTCCCAGCCTGGCCAGAGCCGCGGAGAACTCCGGGTCGTTGGCGGTCTCTCCGGGGTGGAATCGCAGGTTCTCCAGTAGCACCACCTCTCCGGGACGGAGTTCGGAGCAGACCCTTTCCACCTCCGGACCAACCACCTGGTCCAGCTTGCGTACCGGCTTGCCCAACAATGCGCTTAGGCGGGCAGCAACGGGGTCCAGGCGAAGGGAGTCCACAACCTCCCCCTTGGGCCGGCCCAGGTGGGACATGACCACCAAAGAGGCTCCCTTGTCCAACAGGTATCGGAGGGTGGGAAGAGAGGCCCTAATGCGGGTATCGTCCTCAATGGTCCCGTCCTTGCCGAGGGGAACGTTGAAGTCCACCCTCACCAGAACGCGCTTTCCGGCGACATCCAAGTCCCGCACCGTCTTCTTGGCCATGTGCCGCCTCCTCAACCGAGGATTATCCCCAGCAGGTCCACCAGACGGTTGGAGAACCCCCATTCGTTGTCGTACCAGGAGACCACCTTGCACAGCCGCCCCATGACCATGGTGGACTTGGCGTCAAATACCGAGGAGGCCGGGTTGCCGATGACGTCCGAGGAGACTATGGGATCCTCCGTGTATTCCAGGATTCCCTTAAGGGAGCTCTCTGCGGCTTCCTTCATGGCCGCATTTATCTCCTCCTTGCTGGCTTCCCGGGTGAGGACGGCGGTGAGGTCCACCACGCTTCCGTCCATCACCGGTACGCGCATGGCGATGCCGTCCATCTTGCCCTTCAGTTCCGGAATGACCAGCCCTATGGCCCGGGCAGCTCCCGTGGAGGTGGGTATAATGTTGCCGGCTGCGGCGCGGGCGCGACGGAGGTCCCTATGGGGGAAGTCGAGGATACGCTGGTCGTTGGTATAGGCGTGGACGGTGGTCATGAACCCGGATTCCACCCCTATTTTGTCCATGAGTACCTTGACCACGGGGGCAAGGCAGTTGGTGGTGCAGGATGCGTTGCTCACGATGTGGTGGGTTGAGGGATCGTACATCCTGTGGTTTACGCCCATGACCACGGTGAGGTCGGGGTCGGTGGCCGGCGCAGTGATGATGACCTTGCGGGCTCCTGCCTGTAGGTGTTTGGAGGCTCCATCGCGGTCGGTAAACCTGCCGGTTGCCTCGATGACCACGTCCACGCCCAGTTCCTTCCAGGGAAGCTGGCCGGGGTCGGACTGGGAAAGAACCGTTATCTCCTTACCGTCCACCACGAGCTTCCCCTCTCCGGAAGTCACCTCTCCCGGATACCTCCCGAACACGGTGTCGTATTTCAAAAGGTGGGCGAGGGTCGCCGGATCGGTAAGGTCGTTGACGGCCACTATGTCCACGTCTTTGCCGGCGGCAGCACGTAGAAAAAGCCTTCCTATCCTGCCGAAACCGTTTATTCCCACCTTGATGCCCATCTCCACTACCTCCTTCGCTCGCCTGATTTATTCAAATTCTTACGCCTTTCACATTATAAGCGAAAGGGAAGGGCTTTAAACCCGTTCGCTGGTGCATGTAACCGTTTTAGAGGGAAAATTTCGGCCCCGGCGGACGCGCCGGTTCGCGAAAGAGAGGGGGGTTAGCGCTTCCTCGCACGGAGAGCGGATTTTCGAAGCCCGGTCCGTTCGGGACGTCAATCGTGCGATTCCAACCTGACGTTCATCGCCAGGCTCCGCAGACGGAGCAGTCGGTGATAGACGGCAGACTTGCTCAACGGCGGTTCAATAAGACTCCCCAGCTCGCGCAAGGTGACGTCTGGGTTGTTAAGACGCGCTTCCGCCACGGCACGCAGGGATCCCGGTAGGGCTTCCAGACCCAGGCGGTTTTCTATGATGCGTATGTCCCGGATTTGCCTCTGTGCGGCGTCCACGGCTTTTTCCAGATTGGCCGTCTCGCTGTTAACCCGTCGGTTCACGTTCTCCCGTATCTCGCGCAGGACGGCGTCGCTCTGCAGGCGCAAAACGGCGTCGAACGCGCCTACTAAGGCCAGAAAATCCACTTGGTCACCGCGGTTCTTGGCGTAGACGGTGAACATGGAGCGCCTGCCAGTCACCTGGGCCTTGACGCCGTATCTCACCAGGAGACGCTTTAGATCCCGGCTCATCTCCTGGTGCTGGGTGTTTATCTCCAGGTGAGCCGGCTGCTCGGGGCGGCTCACGTATCCCCCTCCAAGGAAAGCGCCCCTTAGGTAAGAGATACCGCAACAGCGGCGGCGGACCAAGCGTGCCGGTATGCCCAGAACGGGATGGAGACGGTCGTCGAGGAGTCCGAGTTCCTGGAGTACCCGGGGAACGTTTTGCCCATCCAGGTATAGCTGATAGCAGTTGTGTCCGCGCAGGCGGGGCACCCTCTCCACTCGAACCTCGGGGGTGACGGAGAAAAGCTCCTTCAGGAGGTTGAACATCTTGCGGGTCACGGCGGCATTCTCACTTTCCGTGTGGAATACCAGCCGACGGGTGCCGTGGAGGTGTAGTGACCCCTCCAGGTGGAAGAGAGCGGAGAGTTCGGCCAGGGAGCAGCAGCGCCGGGAAGTCCTAATCCTCGCCAACTCCTCCTTGACTTCGGAAGTGAAGCTCATCTATCCCTCGCGATGTATGTCCCGGTGCCTAACGCTGACCTCCATGCCCGCCTTTCTGAGCCTCCCGGCCAGATCCTCCACCAAGACCACTGAGCGGTGTCGGCCACCGGTGCAGCCCAGCGCCAGGGTCACGTAACGCCTGCCCTCGCGGATGAAGCGGTCCTGCAGATACACCAGCAGGGACTCCAGGCGGGAGAGGAACTCGTCGCTTTCCGGTTGGCGGAGCACGAAGTCCTTTACCCGAGGATCCATGCCGTCGAGTTCCCGAAGTTCGTCCACCCAGAAGGGGTTGGGAAGGAAACGGAGGTCTAATACCATGTCCGCATCCAAGGGAAGGCCATACTTGTACCCGAAGGAGACCAGGGTAACCTCCAGAGGGGCGGTCACTCCTTCCGCCCGGTACTGGTTCATAAGTTGCTCACGGAGTTGATGTACGTTGCTGTGGGAGGTGTCGATGACTATGTGGGCGCGGCCCCTCAAGCCCTTCAGCAACTCCTTTTCCCGGGCGATGCTCTCGGCGATGCCGCCCTCGCTGTGTATGGGGTGTGCACGCCTGGTCTCCTTGAAGCGGCGGATGAGGGTCTGATCATCGGCCTCCAGAAAGATGATCCGATAGGGTATGCCTCCGCGATCCAACTCGTCAAGGGCGTGATGGAGGTCCTGAAAGAATTGGCCTCCCCGCACGTCGATCACCGTTGCCAGGTGATCTATATTGGCGCCGCTTTGCGAGCAAAGTTCCACCATCTTGAGAAGAAGGGAGGGGGGGAGATTGTCCACGCAGAAATAGCCCAGGTCCTCCAGGCTCTTTATGGCCACACTCTTTCCCGCTCCGGAAAGCCCGGTGATTATGGTTATCTCCAGGTCCGC
>JACVJF010000071.1 GCA_015711855.1 Candidatus Solincola quzhuomuensis
CGGCAAAGACCAGCATAAGAACCTTGGACGAAGCGGGGCGGGCGAGGAGCGCGCCCACCGGGCTGCCGAGCAGTACGCTAAGGGCGAAAGGCCAGCCCGTCCTCACGCGGACAAGACCCCGGCGATAGTAGAGTAGCCCGGCGGAAAAACAGGTCACGCATGAAGCCAGTAACCCAAGGGGAATAGCGCCGGTCTTGAAATCCAATCCTAACCAAAAGAGCAGAGGCACCAGTATCTGGGAACCACCTCCACCCACCATGGAAAAAACGAAAGAAGCGGCGAAAACGGCCAGACCGGTGGTGAACAGCTGCATCTCCCACCTCGCTTCCTCCCGAGAAAAGGTCGCAAAAGGCATATCGGAAACCGAACCGTATCGATCCGGTATGCCGACCGCCGCAGCAACCCGCTACCGGCTCACACCTCTACTTCACGTCTCAATTCCCTCGCCCCGAAAAGGAGGATGTTCCTGGCTATCAGGCTTGGTTCCTTTTCCGCCATATTCTCCAAGATCTCGGCCTTGAGCTCGCCGGCCTCGTTCCGCCTCCGCGATCCCGCCGCGAGGATCAGGTCCAGGAGGTGAAGCGCCAGCTGGAGCCGGCCCTCCCCCGCCAGGATTCGCGACCTTTCCAGGACGCGTTCTTCCCCTTCAACTAAAGCCAGGATCTCCCGTGCGACCTCCGCCTCCGGGGATGGGAAAAGATGTGAGGGGTTGCCGTCATACCAACCGTGATACTCCCTGAGCAGGGCCTGGACCACGAAGTAGGGGTGTCCATAAATGGGAGCCAAATAAGGGCTGGAAGAAAATTCCTCGGGCCACCGGAAAGAGCGCAGAATCTCTTCCGGCCATTTTCCCTCGTTCAGCATATTCACCACCTGCTGGTCCAGACACCGCAGAGCTCTGGAGACGGTGAGGCAGGCCTCGGTTATCTTTCCGGACCCAACAAGGGGTGAGCCGTGCCCGGGAAGCATGACCTCCGGGGCATGTCCGGCTATCTCCTCCAACGCCTCGGCCCACTCCAGCGTATATCTCTGCACCTTAAAGGGGTTCCCCAGATTGGGACACGACCAGATCCAGAAATCGGAAACGCAGGCGGTCCGTCTCTCCGGTATCCACAACCACAGGTGATCGTCCGTCTCTCCCCGGGCGTGCCGCAGCTCCAGGGTAACGTCCCCCAGCTTTATAGTCGACTCCTCTTGGACGATCTCGTCGGGATACACGTATTCCCAGGGAAAAGCGGGTACGTTCTCGGGAATTTGAAATTGGGCCCTATTGATTCGCTCCTGGTAGGGAAGCGTCCTCCGGTAGCGGTCGAAACGGCGAGGCACCGCCTTGTGGGCCACGATGCTTGGACGGGGATGCCCTCTCTTCTCCGCGTCCTGCAGAATGAACGGAGTCCCGAAAGCGTGGTCGGCGTGTCCATGTCCGTAGATCACGTAAAGCACCGGTTTGTCGGTCAGCGACCTCAGCTCCTCCACTATGCGGGGCCCGAGGAAGGGAAGACCGGCGTCGAAGATGGCCACTCCCTCCCGGGATTCGATGATGCAAACGTTGACCCACATCTGGAGCATGTGCACCCCATCCGCCAGGTGGTGCATCTCCTCGTAACCGGAAAACAGGGGACGGCTGCCAAGGGAAGTGTTCTCGCTCATGCTCTTTCCTTTCTGGACCTTCCCGATCCCTCGAGGTGAGTAACCATCCCCGGGGAACGGACTCGTGCCGACACCTAAATAGAGATGCCGGGTATATTTTCGGCCACCGGCAAGGGGGAGCGCAAACGATCTCCTATAATGTGTTCTAATGGAATAACCGAACAGGTCGCCAAGGACGACGGCGGTTACTCCCGAATGGGCTCCGTAACGAGCCACGGAAGGGAAAGGACGGAGAAGCCTTGCGCGTGCTTCTTATAAGCGAGAACAGGTGCCGGGAGAACCTGGTCCCCTTTCCCCTGGGGGTGGCCTGTATCGCCTCGGCGACCCTCCAGGCTGGGCATCGGGTCTCCTGTCTGGACCTCATGTTCTCCGAGGACCCAGTGGGAGAAACCCTCGAGAGGATCAGGGATTTCCGGCCCGACTGCATCGGCCTTTCCGTGCGCAACATCGACAACCAGGACATGTTCGCCAGCGATTTCTACCTTCCTTCCCTGCGGGACCTGGTGCGAGCCATACGGCAGGAGACGGATGCGGCGGTAGTCCTGGGCGGGGCCGGTTTCACCATCTTCCCCCGGGAATGCCTGGAATACCTTGACCTGGAGATAGGGGTGGTGGGGGAGGGTGAGAGAACGTTCCTTACCCTACTAGAGCGTCTGGAGAGCGGTTCGCCTATGGATTCCGTCCCCGGCCTGGCCCTGCGGCGCGGAGGCCAGAGCTGGATCAACCCACCCGCCTCCCACACCTGGCCGGCGCTCTTCCCACCTCCCGACCGGGAGCTTTTCGACGTCAAGCGCTACGATTGGGTACCGGGACGCGAACCGGCTTACACCGCCAATCTTCAGTCCCGCCGAGGCTGCCACATGCGCTGTATATACTGCACCAACCCGGTCATCGAAGGGCGGCTAGTACGCGCCCGCCCCCCGGCGGAGGTGGTCGACGAAATGGCCTCGCTGGAAGAGGTTCACGGCATCGGATTCGTCATCTTCACCGATTCCCTCTTCAATTACCCGCGGGATTACACCCTGGAGCTATGTAGGCAGATATTATCCCGCAAGCTCTCCTTAAAGTGGTGGTGCACCGTTAACCCCCTGTACTGCGACCGGGAACTCCTCGAGGCCATGCGGGAATCGGGATGCGTGGGGATAAGCCTTGGCAACGAGAGCGGGTCGGAGGAAATACTTTCCATCCTGAAAAAGGACTTCGCGCGCGAGCACGTGGTGTGCTCCGTGTCCGCCGCGAAGGAGCTGGGTTTGCGTACCAACTGCTTTCTCCTCCTGGGAGGCCCGGGGGAGAACGAGCGCACGGTGAGGGAGAGTCTGGAACTCATGCTGGAGCTAGCCCCCACCCAAGTGACGGTCACCGTGGGCATCCGCGTATATCCGGGATGCGAGATAGAAGCACTCGCCTTGCGGGACGGAATGATAGAGCCCGGACAGAACTTGCTCTACCCGGCCTTTTATCTCCAGCGCGAGCTGACATCCTGGCTCTATCCCTTCATGCGCGATTTCTGCGATAGCCATCCAGGCTGGGTGCTTTGATCTCCGGCCGCGTATCCCGTGTTCCTCGTTTGCTATAATCTTTGCGAAGCACGCGAAGCAGCAAGGTTCGCACAAGGAAAGTTGACCGGTCGTGGCCCCGCTCAAAGCCTTCGTCGTCGTCATCTACGCAGCCGTGATGGTCTTCATAGCCGTCCGAAGCTCCCGGCGCACGCGCTCCACCTCCGATTTCTTCCTGGGAAACCGTGGCATCGGGCCCTGGATCTCGGCCTTCGCCTACGGGACCACCTACTTTTCCGCCGTCCTCTTCGTGGGTTATGCCGGGAAGCTGGGCTGGACTTACGGGTTCGGGACCATGTGGATAGTGGCTGGCAACGTGCTCATAGGTACCCTACTTGCCTGACTACTCCTGGCGCGCCGCACCCGCACGGAGACGGTGCGCATGAACGCACTGACCATGCCCGAGTTCCTGGAAGCGCGCTACGGGAGCCCCGGCATGAAAAGGTTCTCCGCCCTGGTGACCTTCGTCTTCCTCCTCCCTTATTCCGCTTCCGTGTACATGGGTCTTTCCTATCTCTTCGAAAACGTATTCCACATCGACTATACCCAGGCCCTGGTGATCATCGCCGTGCTCACCGCGGTCTACCTGGTGGTGGGGGGCTATACGGCGGTGACCTTAGTCGACTTCATACAGGGAACCATCATGCTCTTCGGGTCCCTACTCCTCGTCGCCCTCGTCCTGAACAGGGCCGCCGGTTTCAGCGGTGCCGGTTTGGCGGGAGCGCTGGAGCGGGCCGGCGGCGCTCAGACCACACTTCCTCCCTTCTCGCCTCCCGCCTGGCTTGGGCTGCTTTCCATGGTGATTCTCACCTCCGTGGGGCCTTTGGGCCTTCCGCAGATGGTGCAGAAGTTCTACTCCATCAAGAGCGAGGGAATGATACGCAAAGCGGCTTTAGTGTGCACCGTGTTCTCCCTGGTCTGCACCTTGGGGGCCTACTTCTCCGGAGCCCTGACCAGGGTCTTTTACTCCGCGGAGCAGGTCAAGCATATAGGCGTGGACAACCTCATGCCCGCGCTGATAAACGATTTCCTCCCCTCCGCCTTGACCCTGCTCATCCTCCTTCTGATACTTTCCGCCTCCATGTCCACCCTCTCCTCGCTGGTGCTGGTTTCCAGCTCTGCCGTGGCCATAGACCTGTTGGGGGGAGCGGATGCGCTGGGGGAGAGAAGGTCCACTTTTCTTTTGCGTCTGCTGTGCGCCGTCTTCGTGGGCATCTCCCTGCTCATCGCCCTCAAGCCCTTGACCTTTATCGTCAACATGATGTCCATCTCCTGGGGCACGGTGACCGGAGCCTTCATCGCCCCTTATGTGTACGGGCTTTTTTGGAAAGGAGCTACGAAGGCCGGCGCCTGGGCCGCCATGCTCTCCGGGGCCTTGTGCTCTCTGGGGCTCTCCATAGGGCTCTCCGCCTGGTGGGCGGCCAAGGCCGGCCAGGCTTTCTCCCTGGGAACTCCCTGGGTACCTTTCGCCGGAGCGGTCTCTATGCTCGTTCCCCTTCTGGTCATGCCCGCGATCTCGCTCTTCACCCGCGCCTCGAGTCCCACCTGAGCCTCGCCGCGACCTCGGCTTGGGCGCCGAACGGGATCCACTCTTTCTGTGCAATAATAGATTGATTAGCATCATCTCCCTCCGAGGGAGCTTTGAATGGCGTCTCCAGGGCTTGCGGAAAAGAGGGCGAGGGCGGCGGCCTCCTTTCGGCGGGGGCTGAAATCGGCCCGAGGTGCCTGGGCGGAGTTCTCCGCCAGGGAAGGCACCCAGGCCGTAGCCGCTTTCTCCTTTTTCTCCTTCCTGTCCCTTTTCGCCCTGCTGGCCCTGGCCGGGGGTATCCTGGGCATGGTCCTGGAAGGAAAGCCGGAGCTCTATCGGCGCATGGTGGAGTATTTGGCCGAACAGGTTCCGGGTCTGTCGGAGACGATACAGGAGGCCCTCAACACCTCCCGCGATCTGGGCGGCGTGCTCGGCCTCGCGGGCTTCGCCGGCCTGCTGTTCACGGGCACCAAGGCCACAGATTCGCTCCAGCTGTGGATGGCCGGGGTGTGGGACGGAGAGAAACCGCCGTTTCTGAGGCGCAAATTCAAAGGACTGGTAATGCTGCTGGTCATCGCCTTGGCGGCGGGGCTCGGTTTGGGGATCCATATCCTCCTGGTCCTCGCCGCAGGAAAAGTGGGCTTTCTCGAGGTGCCCCTCTTGCTGGCGGCCGTCGCGGTCAGCACGGGCATCCACTTCGCCGGCTTGGCCTTCGTCTACCACTATGCCCCGGAAAAACGATTGAGGTTCCGGCAAGTATGGAAAGGGGCTCTCCTGGCTTCCCTGCTCATAAACCCCTTTCAACTGCTCCTCACCTGGTACTACTCGAGGCTGGGGAACCTTTCAGTGGTATATGGTTCTTTTGCCGCCGTGATAATAGCCGTTACCATAATCTTCTACACGGCTTACGTGGTCTTCTTGGGGGCCAGCCTAAACCGTTATCTGAGCAAAGGTTGGAGTGAGGGATCGTCGCCTGGGATGACGGAGAAAAAGGAGGAGGAGGACTCCACCGGATTTCCCGCTGGGAAAACACAAGTCGGGAGGTGAAGCATGGGCGAGGCGGTACGTCATGCGGATTACATGTTCAAGCTCGTTGAGCGGGTGATGCGGGAAATAGGTCCCCGGGAATCCTGCAGCGAGGAGGAGAAGCGGTTGGGGGAACTCTTCGCGGAGGAGGTCCAACCTGTCTGCGACGAGCTCGAAAGGGAGACCTTCACCTGCAGCCCCAAAGCCTTCCTCGGCTTCTTCCCTTTCCTGGTGTCGGGATATGTGGCGGCTCTCGCCCTCTATTACGTCCTCCCGCCCCTCTCCCTCATCATCGTCGCCGCCTGCGTGGGCGTCCTCTATTTCGAGGTCATCCGCTACCGGGAACTGATCGACCCGTTCTTTCCCAAAAGGGAAGGCGTCAACGTAATAGGCGTCATTAGGCCTCGCGGGGAGGTGACGAGGAGGTTCATCGTTTCCGCACACCTAGACTCCGCCTACGAGTTCAAGGTCTGGTACTGGCTGAAGGGACTGGCCGTCCCGGCCATGGTCCTGGCCTTTGTTGGGCCCCTGGTTCTCCTGGCCGCCTCCTTGGCCCGCACCATCGCCGGTTCTCGAGGAATCCCGGATACTACGGCTTACCGGGTACTAGGCTACGTGTGCATCGCTTTTACGCCCGTAGTCCTGCCCTTCGCTTTCTTCCATACCCGGGACGTGGTGCCCGGAGCCATGGACGACATGGCCGGAGTCAGCGTCCTCTGCGGCCTGGCCAGACAGCTACGGGAAGCCCGTGATGGAGGCGGCTTCTTTCCCGAGAACACGGAGGTGATCCTCTTGGCCCTCTCCTCGGAGGAGGCCGGGCTGCGCGGCGCCAAACGTTACGCCTCCTGGCACCGTGAGGAACTCCTCTCCCTCCCAACCTACGCCGTCTTTCTGGACGGGATATACGACGAGAGGTTCCTCACGGCCTTCAGGAAGGAACTGTGGTGCGGCGCCAAGATGGATCCCTACCTGGTCGACCTGGCCCGGGAAGTCGCCCAAGAGAACGGGTATCCCGTAAAGATCACCGTCCTTACCGTGGGAGCCACCGACGCCAGCGCCTTCGCCCGCCAGGGAATCCCCAGCGTCTCCCTGTGCTGCCAGGACACCAGCAGACTGGTACCCCAATACCACACGCGTCTGGACACCGCGGAGAAGGTAAGGCCCCAATCCCTGGCCGTCACCCTGCAGGTGGTCCTGGACATGCTCCGAAAGATCGACGGGGTCAGGTCTTGAAATTTGATACCCTTAGGGGTATGGAGGCAAAGCCGGCCGAACGATAAATCCTTAACACAAAACCCAAAGGCATCATCGCTTCGAAGGGGTAGAGGTCGCGAGCCATTCCGGGATTATCCCCACCGCGTCCCTTAAGACCGTACGCCAGAAGCGAAGGGTGTACAGCTCCTCGCCCGGGATGGATCCCGAGAATACCCTGGCATAGTAGTCGATGACGTTCAAGCCCCCTGCGGGGGGCCTTCGCGTAGACATGGAGAACAGGAAGCAAGGCTGCCTCCATCGACTTTGCGGCCAGTAAGTGGTGCCGATGAGGTAGAGGGGAAAGAACGGCGACCTGAACAGCTGGCGGCGGTATCCCCTGAAGGAGAAGTTCCCGTCATCCAGGGCTTCCAAGATGACCCCGGCCGCTGCCGCCGCCGAATCCGCGCATATGCCCAGGCCTTCGCCGTTGAAGGGGTCCACTCCCAGTTGTTCGCCGACGAAGACTACCCTTTCCGTGGCCAAGGGCTGAAAGGGAGAGAAGCACCGCTCCGGATAGGCCTTGAAGCGGAGATCCGAGGGAGCCCTGGCCGCTATCTCGGGGTGCTCGGAAAGGATGGTCAGGAAGGCGTCCTTGAGTCGCCGGGCCGCTCTTCCGTCGAACTCGCCCCCGCTTATCCCGGCGTTGACCACCCGACGCCCTTCCTCGTCCAAAGAGGGGAAGAACCAGGCGTATCCATTTATTCCCAGTCGGGGAGGGCTGAAATCGAGCACCAACCGGTCGTGTAGGTCAGGCACATCCATCTCCAGGGGGAATTCCACCTGCAGGAGGAGTGTTTTCTTCCTCGCGTGGGGGACCCCGAACCAAGCCCTACTCCTACCGTTGACCCCGTCCGCCCCCACCAGTACCTCGCACCGGAAAATGCGTCCCGCCCCGTCCAAAACCCTCAGCCCTTTCCTCTCGCGGAAGGCACCCACAGCCGGAACGTGCCTTACCTCCGCCCCTCTCTCTCGAGCGGCGCGAAGCAGCAGATGGTCGAAAAGGCTCCGACGGGTAACGAAGCAGCGGTCGTTGCCGAAGTCGGGGTAGTATCGCATCTCGCGGAAACACACGGCGAAACCGGCGATGGGCACCCGGGGAAGGTCGCTCAAGTCCAGGCCGAGTTCCTCAAGCCTCATGCCCACCCTCCCGCTCACTCCACCACCGCAGATCTTCTCTCGCGGGAAGGCCTTGGATTCCAGGATCAGGATTTCACCGGCCAGCTCGGGACGGAAAAGCAGCAGGTAAAGGGCGGTCAGCGAACCTGACGGACCGCCTCCCACGATGATCACCTTATACCGCTCCATCTCTCCTCTCCAACAAAGTTCCCTCTGGCAAGGCCAGGCATCGTGATCGTCTTCGGCCCCGGTCTCCCGAAAAGGTTTACACGCTTGCAAGAACCACTATTGGGACTTCTTTCGGCATCCCTTTTATTCCGCATAGGATTGCGCCGTCGGGATAATCTTCGTCATCACGGGCCGTGAACTTTCGGACTTTAGGGATCTCGCCCCCGCGTTCCAAGATCGTTTTCTGACATCTCCACCGGCAGAAAGCGAGGTCGAGGTTGATCGTTCCGACGAAGTAGTATGGTCTCATTCCTCACTTTCAAGGAGCCGACCGCCGGCCATGGAAACGAAGGCTCCCGCACCGTCTCACCACCATTATGCGCCGGTTGGATCCAAGGCATAGAATAACGGAAGGAGGCGCTCCGGAGAGGGACCTTCTCCGTAGAGATGCGGACAAGAAAGACGGGAGTAGGAGGATGGGCATGGACAGAGTATTCCTGGTGGGCCTGGATGCCGGCGGCGGATCCGGCAGGTGCCTGGTGGTGGAGGTCAATTCCGGAGAGGTCCACGCCGCGAGGAGGGAGTGGTCGCATCCTTCCGCCCCGGGAACCCTCGGCCTCGGTTATGACCTGGACCTGGACCTCGTATGGAAGAAACTGGGTGAAGCAACCCGAGAAGCGCTGGAAAAAGCCGGCGCCCGTCCCGGGGAGGTGGCGGGTATCGCCGCTACCAGCATGCGCAATACCACCGTCCTCCTGGACGGCAGCGGGAAAGTGCTTATGGCTGTCCCCAACCAGGATGCCCGGGCTCTTGGAGAATCCATGTCCCTGGCTGGGGAAAGAGGAAGGGAAATACACGGCCTGGGCGGCCACTGGCCGAGCCCTCTCTTCACCGCTCCGCGTCTCCTTTGGCTTCGAAACAACAGGCCGGAGGTCCTGGAGAAGGTTCGGGCCGTCTTAAGCCTCTCCGACTGGATCGCTTGGAGGCTTGGAGGAGGGCTGCAAGCGGAGATATCCCAGGCAGGCGAGACGCTGCTCTTCGATCTCTCCCACCGCTCATGGGCCTCGGAGCTCATTCACTCGCTGGGCCTGCCTTCGGAGATATTCCCTCCCCTGGTGGCCTCCGGCGTCCGCCTGGGTGGCCTCTCCACCGAGGCCGCTTCTCACCTGGGGCTCCATGTGGGCACGCCGGTGGCCGCCGGCGGGGCGGACACGCAATGCGGTCTCCTGGGGGCGGGGGCCGTGGACCCGGGGGATGTGGCGGTGGTGGCCGGGACCACCATGCCCCTCCAGATGGTGACCGGCGAGCCGGTCATGGACCCCGAGGGGCGGCTCTGGAGCGGAGCCCACGTGATCCCCGGGCTCTTCGTGTTGGAAAGCAACGGCCTTACCGCCGGATACGTCCTGGAGTGGTTCTCCGGCCTCCTCTACGCGGATTACCGGGAACCTCTTCTTGCGCTGCTGGCCGAGGCCTCCAGCGCCGCACCAGGAGCGGAAGGCATTTATTCCACCTTGGGAGCCTTCGTCTTCGACGCCCGGACCGTTACTATACCGGTAGGCAGCCTATCCCTCTCCCACATGGTGTCTCCTTCCTCTCGATCCGGGAGGAGCTGCCTCAGCCGCTCCGTACTGGAGGGAATTGCCTATTCCGCGCGCGCCAACCTGGAACAGATCGAGGAGGTCACCGGCCGCCAAGCCTCCAGGATCCTGGTCGCGGGAGGGATCTCCAGGAGCGAACTCTGGACCGGGATGCTGAGCGACGTGCTCGGACGTCCCCTGGCCGTGGCGGGAGTCTCCGAGGTTTCCGCCTTAGGGGCGTGTCTCTGCGCCGGGGTCGGAGCCGGCCTTTTCCGAAACTTGCCCGAAGGGGCGAGAGCGCTGGTCCGCACCGCCAGGGAGCATTCTCCGGGAAGGGAGAGCGCCGAATACCAGGAGCTCTACCGGGGGTGGAGGGAGGCTTACGAGCTTAACGCTCCGTGTGAGAGCCACCTCTCCGGATTGATGACCGTGTGCCTTCTCAAACGCGCTCCCCGAGAGGAAATAATCCTCTCCTACGAGCACCGCCCTCGCGTTCTGGTGACGGCAAGCATGGACGAACGCTCCCTTGACGACCTCGCCTCCTTCTGCGAGATCGTGTACCGGCCCTGGCGGGAGGAGAAGAGGGTCTACGACGGGGGGAAGGAGCTGGCCGAGGCCTTGGGAGGATGCCAAGTGCTGGTGACGGAGATGGACGTGGTGGACTTCGAGTCCATACGCTCCTCGCCCGAACTCAAGGTCATAGTGGTCTGCCGGGGAAACCCGGTCAACGTGGACCTGGAATCGGCCACCGCTTACGGTATCCCCGTGCTGTGGACCCCGGGTCGGAACGCGGACGCCGTGGCCGACCTCACCGTGGCCTTCATGCTCATGCTCGCTCGTCGGCTTCCCCAGGCATGCCGCTTTTTAAGGGAAAGCGGAATAACCGCAGGGGATCTGTCCGCCATGGCCCGGGCTTACCTTGAATTCCAGGGAAACGAGCTTTGGCGCAAGACGGTGGGGATCATCGGCCTGGGCGAGGTGGGCAAAAGGGTCGCCCGCCGACTCCGGCCGTTCGGCGCCGAGGTGCTCTTTTACGACCCCGGCGTGGGAAGGGAGGAAGGCGCCTTGTGCGACGCAATAAAGGTATCCTTGGAGGAACTGATGGCCCGCAGCGACTTCGTAACCCTTCACGCCCCCAAGAACGAGGCCACGCGGGGGATGATCGGCCGGTCGGCCTTCTCCATGATGAAGGAGGGCGCCTACTTCATAAACACCGCCCGCGCTTCGCTCGTGGACCATGAGGCCTTGCTGGAAGCCCTGCAATCCGGGCGGTTGGCCGGAGCGGCCCTGGACGTCTTTCCCCAGGAACCGCCCGCTTCCGACGACCCCCTGGTCCTGATGGACCAGGTCATAACCACCCCCCACATAGGGGGCAACACCCGAGAGATAGCCGCCCATCAGGGATCCCTGGTCGTGGAACAGTTGGGCAAACTAGTCCGTAAGGAGAAACCGGACTATCTCCTCAATCCCGAGGTCATGGAATATTTTTCCTGGGAGGGATGCCGCCGCGTGCTCACCCCGGAGGAGGAGGACAGATTGGCCGCGAAGGAACGCCCCTCCATGACCTCGTGAATCTCCTGGTGAGCCCCGCGGCGTCCGCGGTGCGACGGCTGGCCCCGTCACCAGGATCCGCGATAGACGTCGATGACCGCCTTCAACCCATCGGCCACGTTGTCCAACTCGTGCATGAGGGCGGTGATCTCCTGCATGGTGGCCGCCTGTTCCTGGAGGGATGAGGAGATCTCCTGCATGTTGCCACTCACGGCCTCGGAGAGAGCGGCTATGTTCCTCACCGTCTCCGCCATTTCCCGGTTGACCGGCTCGGTGGCCCGAGCGGCCTCGATGACCGAGCCCACGTAACGGGTTATCTCCCGGGTCACGTCATCCATACGGACCAGTAGTCCATGCGCCCTGTTGCTCAATTCCATGCCTTCCCCAACCCGCCCGCTGGCCTCATCCATCGCTCCTGCGGCCCTACCTACTAGGTTTCTTATCTCGTTCACCAGCCTCTCTATCTTCCCCGCCGCCGTGGATGAGTCCTCGGCCAGGCGCCGGACCTCGCTGGCCACCACGGAGAAACCTCGCCCCTGCTCCCCCGCTCGGGCCGCCTCTATGGCCGCATTCAGGGCCAGGAGCTTGGTCTCATCGGCTATGGAGGATATGACCTCGATGATCAGACCTATCTCTCCGGAATGCTCGTCGAGCTCGCCGACCAACTTCGCCAATCGGACGGTGGCCTGCCGTATCTCGGACATCTTGTCCGCCACTACCCGGACCGCCTCCGCCCCTTGCTTAACCGCCGCCTTGACCTCCTCCGAGAAATCAAGAGCTCCCTTGGCAGCCTCCTCAACCTCTCGGATGTCCTCGAGCAGCGCACCGGCCGCGCCCTCCACCCGTGAAATCCCCTGGTTCTGTTCCTCGGTCTCCTTGGCCAAGTCGAATACGGTGCGTGCTATGTCCTGGAGGTTGATGTTGCTGGCCTCGGTTATCTGCAAGAGGGTGTCGCTGGCCTCCGCAAGCTTGTTCGAGCTCTCCCCCGCCTTCTTGAT
>JACVJF010000072.1 GCA_015711855.1 Candidatus Solincola quzhuomuensis
CAACCCACCCTACTTTTCGGGAGGGCTGCGTCGCCCGAGACGGACGCACGCATGCCCCGCCCTTTGGCGACGGCCTCCCGCGAAGAAGATTCTAAAGCATCGCGCCGGAGGGTGAAACGCCCTCGGGCTTAGGGGCGAGCCGGCAGGGGAGTCGGGATGGGAACAAGAGCTTGCTCTAGAAACGGTGGCTCTCGAAATGCGGGCGGTAGCGCGAGGAGTGAGAGGAGAGCCCTTGGGTCGATCTTGAAACGATACGGTAGAATTAAGAAGATGATGAAGTTCGTGAGGCGGAAAGTATCGAGTCGTCGCATCGAGGAGACGGTGGTCGGATCCGATCCCCTGGAGAAAGGCATAGTGGTCAGCTACGTGATCACCAATTACCGCGGAGAGGACATCCTACCCCGGTGCCTGGATTCCGTGCTGTCTCAGGAAGTGGACGTCACCCGGGAGATAATCGTGGTGGACGACGCCTCGGATGACGGCAGCGTGGCGCTTTTGCGCCGCGATTATCCCCAGGTGAAGGTGGTGGAGAGCGGACGCAACAAGGGATGCTCGGGAGCCCGGAACCTGGGTGCGCGCGCGGCGGCCGGCGACTTTATCGCCTTCCTGGACAACGACGTGGAGCTGCAACCCGGCTGGACGCGGGCCATGCTGGATCGCTTTGCCCGGGAGGACGAGAGCCTGGGAGCCTGCGCCTCCCATATCCTCTTCATGCATCCCCCGGAAAGGATCAACAGCGCCGGCGGCATGATGAACCTCTTGGGACATGCCTGGGAAAGAGGGCGTGCGCAGGAAGACGCCGCCTTCTCGCGCTATCCACTGCGGGTCATCTATCCTTGCGGAGCGGCGTTTATGGTGCGGCGGTCCGTCCTGGAGGAGGTCGGGTGGTTCGACGAGCGGCTGAGTTGCGCTTATGACGACGTGGATATCGGTTGGAGGATGAACCTCTTCGGCTACCGGATATTATATGAACCGCGCGCGGAAGCCAGGCACCGGGTCAACACCACCCTGGGAGGCGGCACCCCCTTCAACAAGTACCAGTACGAGAGGAACCGCCTGCGCTCCATGCTGAAGAACATGGAAGGGAAAACCCTGCGGTTGTTGGCCGGGGAATATCTCTATTGGTTCCTCCACCAAACCGCGTGGGAGGCCCGCCGGGCCCCCTCCCTACGCAGCGCCTGCCGGCTGTGGATGAACATGTGCCGGGCGGTGGGCTGGAACCTGGTTTTCCTGCCCGACACCCTCCATAGGAGGAGGGAGATCGCTTCAAGGCGCAAGGTCAGCGATCGCGATCTCTTGCGAGGGGGAATATTGCAAGCGCAGGTGGGCGCCCCTCCCAGCCCTGTCCCCCCGGTCCTCAAGGAAGGACGCATGAGGAGGGAGGGGGAGGGACCCTATCCCCGGAAGCTGGTCATGGGGAAAAGGGGCGAGGAGGCTCTGCGGGAGGGATGGCACGAGAGAGAGAAGGACGGCCGGGGGCTGACCTTTCGCTGGACGCAGGAACGAGCCAGGGTCCTCCTCCAGGGCAGGGGGAAGGAAAAGGAGCTGCGCATCTTCACCATAATGGGCCATCCACATCGGGAAGCCCGCGCTCTGGTGCGGCTAAACGGGAACGGACCAACCGAGATCCGGGTCTCCAACCAACCTCGCCTCCACCATATCACCCTCCCCCGCGAGGACCATTCCAAACTATGGGAAGTGGAGATCCAGGCCCTGGACCCCTTCAGTCCCCGGGAAGCGCTGGAGATGGAGGACCTGCGAAGGCTGGGCATCGCCGTGGTGTCCATGAGCCTGCACTGAGCGGGGAGGACGCGGACGTGCGCCCGCCCGCTTCCCGGATTCGAGCTCCGTAAGGAAAAGATGGGAGGAGTAGATTGCGCATCCTGGTCGTGACCTACAGATACGGCGCCGACGTCCTCGGGGGAGGAGAGAGGTTCCTGCGGGGGCTGCTCACCAGACTGGCGGCCAGGGGCCACGAAGTGGAGGTCTTCACCACCAGGTCCCAGAATATCATAGCCTCTCCCGGGGGTTACTTGATCTGGGACGACTTCCTCCCTCCGGGAAGGGAGAGGGACGAGGGAGTGGAGGTGTACAGGTACCCGGTGAGGAACCCGATCCCGTGGCGGGGCGCGAGGCAGGCGGCACGTATGCGTAGGTCGCTGGAGGCGGAGAGGAGGAGCGAGAAGTTCCGCCGCCTTCTGGGCGAGACCCTCCGAGGAACCGACGACTTCTGTTTGCTCTCCGGATGGTATCATCTGGAAACCTGGGAGGACGGCCCGGCCCGCTGGACACAGGAAAGGGCCAGGCTGGTGGCGGGGGGATCGGAAATCAAAGGCCTGAGGATGACCCTTTATTCGCCCTGGGGTATATCGCTGCGTCTCGTTTCGGAGGACGGGAAGGAGCACCGCGTGAAAGTGGAACCGGGAAGGCGCAGGGAGTTCGAACTTTCCTTCTCGCCCCGTGACCTCGTCGATCTCCATCTCCGCTGTGACCGCGTGGTTCGTCAGCCGGGCGACGAACGGGAACTGGGAGTGGCGGTGAGGGACCTCGCGCTCTTGGACAAGAACGAGTGGCGAGAGCTCTCCTTGGACCGGGACTGGTACCGCTTCTTCGAGACCGCTCCCGAGAACCTTATTGGGAAGCTGTTGTGGCCACTGGCCGAAGGCAGGTCATCACGGCTCTGCAGGAAGCACGCCTACCTCATGGGGCCACGCTCCCCGCGGCTGGAGAGGGCCGCCGGGAGAGCGGCCTCGCGGTGCGACCTGGTCATGGGGGCCATGGTGCCCGTGCAGACCCTCCTGGTGGCCTGGAGGGTAAGCAGGAAGGCCGGGAAGCCCTTCCTGGCCGTCCCCCTCTTCCACCCCCGCGACTACAACCATTACTGGCCGCACTTCCGGCGGGCCATGCAGGATGCCGCAGGCGTGGAGTCCAATTCGCCCGCGATCCGGGTGATGATGGAGGAATGGGGGTTTCCGGCTTTCTCCATCGGCCCGGGGCTGGACCTGGAAGAGTTCGCATCCCCGGAGATCGACGGGGCGCGTTTCCGCAAGGAGTTCGGGCTGGAGGGGATCCCCATCCTCCTCTGGGTAGGGAGGAAGAACGCCGCCAAGGGTTATCCTCTGGCCATAGAGTGCGTGGGCAGGCTCCGGGAGGGAGGCATCCCGGCCGTGCTGGTGATGATAGGCCCCGATGACGACGGGTTGCCCCTCCCCGCCGACGGGGTGGTTTACCTGGGACCGCTTCCCAGGCGTAAGCTCCTCGACGCTTACGACGCCTGCGATCTCTTCATATTTCCCTCCCTGAACGAGAGCTTCTGTCTGGTTTTCTGCGAGGCCTGGATGCGGGCGAAGCCGGTCATCGGGAACCTCTACTGCGCGGCGGCTAGGGGGCAGATAGAACATGGGGTGGACGGCTACCTGTGCTCCGACGTCGAGGACTACACCCGCCGAGCGCGGGAACTCCTGCTCCACGAAGAGAGGGCCCGGGCCATGGGAGAGAAGGGCAGGGAAAAGGTGAGGCGGGAGAGGGATTGGGACAGGCTGGTGGAAGCTTACGAGGAGAAGATGTACCGGATCTTGGAAGCAAGGACCGACCGTGTGTGACTTCCCGGAGAGGCGGGGAGTGGGGTGTCGGGGTGACCTCGCGGGGAAAATCGAACACGACGCCTGGCGGGAAAGATCGGGCCCTGACCCTCTGGAGGAAAAGGGCGGTGGGCGGGGGAGCCCAGAACGAATATAATAGGGCGAAACCGGCAGGCCCTCGTGCGAGGATAGGTGCCCACCGGATGGCGACGAGGGCGAAAAAACGGGTAGCGGAAGGCGGAAGGCTCTCGAGATAGGCGGAAAATCGCCTGGCCTCGGATCGAAAGCAAGAGGATATACGCCAAAATTTAGACCGGGCGGGTCGGAGACCGGCACAGCGGACGGCCGAGGCGGCGCACCGGGTCGGTTATTTGTGGAAGCGTAAAGGTTGTCGGACAGACTGTGGGGACGATCAAGAACGGAGGGCGGGTAATGAGGATGCACGGTTCGCGAAGACGAGCGCGCTTCACCGGCAGCTGGCTTGTGCGCCGGCTCCTTGACCTCCGGCGAGGCACCGCACGTTCCTCGGGGGGGTACGGGAGGCCGTCGCTCACCCCGTCCTCCGCGATCGGTCTCTTGGCCGTCCTCTGCACCGCCCTACTGGTCTTCCCTCTGCCGAACCTCCCTCCCGCGGCGGGAGAGGGAACTCCCGTAGCCTCTTCCGCAGACGGGCGGAACGTGGCTGATTGGAAGATACTGGGATTGGACACCAGGGAGTACGCCACCCGCATAGTACCCCGCCTGGCGCTCTCGGGCTACCTCCCCGAAAGGCAGTGGGTCCGCCATTACAAGATACTGGTGACCTGGGGCAAGGTGCAGCCGAAACCCGGCGTTTGGCGATGGTCCTATTTCGACCAAGAGATAAACGCCTGTCTGGCGGACGGCGCCCAGTCCATAATGCTTCTTTTGCACGGGGGCACCCCCGAGTGGGCCAGGGACCCGGCTTACGGGGAGTTCGCGGACAAAGCGCCCCCCCGGGATATGCGCTGGTGGTACGATTTCTGCGCCGCCGTGGCCCAGAGATACGGCAGCGTGGTGGATTTCTACGAGATATGGAACGAGCCCGGCTGGGACCGGGATTCCACCGCTTGGTACAACTACGGGGTCTACCACTTCGGCGGGCAGGTGGAGACGGAATATCTGCCCCTTTTGCAGCTGGCCTACCAGGCCATCAAGGAGAAGGATCCCTCGGGGATCGTGCTCAGCGGGGACATGCAGTGCGTGAACGATCCCCATCCCGACCGGGGGACTGAACTTTACGCCCTCCTCTTCGACGACGTGAATCGGCCCGGACAGGACGTCTCGGTGAAGGTGGAAGCCGACCAGCCCATAGTGGCCGAGCGCCCCATGTACTTCAACTACGCCGGGGCCTGGGCGGGGGGCCACGACTCCCTGGGAGCCGTTTCCCCTCAAGCCGACTGGTACTTCGCCGAGGGGTGCACCCGCCCCGGCTTCCACACCTACCTTTGCCTGCAGAACCCGGGAGACTCCCCGGCCACGGTGGACATAGACTACTACTGCGGGGACGGAGCCACGGTGACCAAACGGGTGAATGTAGGCCGCCGCAGCCGGTACACGGTGGCCGTGCACGGGGAGGCGGAGGGCATAGGCGTGCACGACGACGTCCACGGTGACGTGTCCATAAGGGTGCGCTCCAGTCTTCCCATCGTGGCCGAGCGCCCCATGTACTTCAACTACGGCGGCAAGCGGGCGGGAGGTCACGACTCGCTGGGCGCGGATACGCCCCGTAAGGATTGGTACTTCGCCGAGGGGTGCACCGGTTATTCCCTGGAGGAATACCTTTGCCTGCAGAACCCCAACGAATCCGAGGCCAAGGTGGCCATCCACTGCATGATGCAGAAAGGGGAGACCCTCCACCGGACTCTGAGCCTGCCCGCCCGCTCGCGGACCACCATAAACCTCAACTACACCATCGGTTTTAACGGTTCATGCGACATGATCTCCATGCATCCCTACAAGCTTCCCCAGGACTGGGGCCGTTTCTACACCAACGTGGTCAACGCGCTGTGTTCCAAAGGAGTGAGGAAGGAGCTGGTGGTGGCGGAGGTGGGCTGGCCTCACTACAAGGACGGGGAACCCGGCAGCTATTCGGAACAGGGACAGGCGGAGGCCATGGGCAGCGTGGGGATAGGATCGCTCATCCAGAACGGCTGCCGCAAGATCTGGGTGTATCAGATGATGGACGAGGATCCGGGCACCTCCTGGGATCAGATCTATTGCGGGCTCTTCAGCTTCAACGCCATCCCCTTCCAAGCCTGGTACGTCTACCGGAACTGGCAGCAGACCTATTTCCCCAGTTACCCGAGCCTTCCCCCCTCTCTTCCTTGACGGGGATGTGGAGCAAGAACGCCTTTGCCGATTTATATCTATCGGATGCGCGTATGAGGACGATGTCGGAGTGGGTGACTTGAGGATCGCCATTTTTGCCGACCAGCTCTTCTACAGGCAGCCGGGGGGCATAGGGACCTATATTCGCCATCTGGTCCCCGGTTTGGCGGAGGAGCTCCCGGAAGCTTCATTCCTGCTCGCTCACCACGGACCCTCCGCTGCAGAACCCTTATTTCCTTGCGAGAGGACGACCATGAGACGCCTCCCTTCCCGCCGGGACGTTACCGGCTTGCTCTGGCATACCGTGGAAAAGCCGCTCCTGGAGAGTTACCTGGGCCCCCTGGACTTGGTACACGCGCCTTCTCTGGTCTGCCCGCCCTCGGAGGCCCCGCTGGTGGCCACGGTGCACGACCTCTGCGTTTTGCGCTTCCCCGGCGCCTTCCCCGCCCGGTGGCGCGTCTTTCACCGCCGCGGGCTGACCCTCATACTGCGCAGAGCCAAGAGGATTCTGGTGGATTCCTACAGCACCGCCCGCGACCTGCACGTTCTCGGCGGGAAGAGGGACGGAAGAATTTGCGTTGTCCCCCTCGGGGTGGATAGGCCCCCGGACGTTGGCGAGGAGGAAGTCGATAAGGTGCTCCGCAAGCACCGTTTGAGCCCGGGGTATCTTCTCTTCGTGGGGACGGTGGAACCGCGCAAGAACCTCTCCCGCCTGGTCCAGGCCTACGCTTCACTGGACCTCGCGGACAGGAAAGCCGTCGGGGAGCTCGTGCTGGTGGGGGCGCCGGGTTGGATGGGGCGCCGGGAGCTCTCCCGGATACTTTCCCAGGACGGCGTGCGCTGGCTGGGCCACCTTCCCGAAGGGGAGCTGGAAGCCGTGTACCGGGGGGCCGGGATCTTCGTATACCCCTCCCTTTACGAGGGGTTCGGGCTGCCCGTGCTGGAGGCCATGGCCCGGAAGATCCCGGTCATCACCTCTCGGACTTCTTCCCTCCTGGAACTGGCAGAGGGGGCGGCCTTCCTGGTGGATCCGGAGGAGGTCATGGAGATACGCAGGGCCATGCGCCGGCTCATAAGGGACGGGGAACTGCGCGCCCAGCTCGCCGAGCTGGGAGCGGGGCGGGCTGCGGAATATCCCTGGAGCCGGACCGTGCGTCTTACGGGAGAGGCGTTCCGGGAGATGCTTTGTTGAAGGGTTTTTCTACACGGCCTTCGCACGGGACGGCGCGAGGTCTTCAGCGGCCCACTCCCTCGTAGTTGAAGCCGAGCCGCCTCACGGTGATGGGTTCCAGGCAGTTGCGGGTATCCAGTATCTCCCGGCCGCGCATGAGTCCGGCCACCTCCCGGAAGTCGGCCAATTTGAACTCGTCCCAGTCGGTGAGGATGACGAGCATATCCGCGTCCCGCACCGCTTCCAGGGCGCTCTCCGCGCATTCCAGTTCCGGCAAGGCCTGGAGGGCGTTCTTCATGGCCTGGGGGTCATAAGCCACCACCCGTGCTCCCTTCTCCATGAGCATGCGCACGATCTCCATGGCCGGGGACTCCCGCACGTCGTCCGTGTTGGCCTTAAAGGCCAGACCCCAGGCGGCGATGCGCTTTCCCTCCAAGGCTCCGAGCCGCCTTTCCGCCTTCTTCACCATGAGCTCCATCTGCTCCCGGTTGACCTGCATGACGCCCTCCAGGAGGTAGAAGTTGTAGCCGGAACGGCGGGCGATCTCGATGAGGGCCCTGCAGTCCTTGGGGAAACACGAACCGCCGAACCCCGGGCCGGAGCGGAGGAACTCGAAACCGATGCGGTGATCGTAGCCCATGCCCAGGGCCACCTCCTTCACGTCGGCGTTCACCGCCTCACAGATGTTGGCGATGGCGTTGATGAAGGAAACCTTGGTGGCCAGAAAGGCGTTGGAGGCGTATTTTATCATCTCCGCGCTGGCCGGATCGGTGATCAGGAGGGGGGCTTTCAGGGGACGATACAGCTCGGCCAGGATTCCCGCCGCCCGCTGGCTGTCGGTTCCGATGACGATGCGGTCGGGATGCATGAAGTCGCGCACGGCGGTCCCCTCGCGCAGGAACTCGGGATTGGAGACCACGTCGAACTCCTCCCCCTGGGCCTTGCGGCGGATGACCTTTTCCACCAAACGGGTCGAACCTACGGGCATGGTGCTCTTGTTGACGATCACCTTGTATCCGTTGACGGCCTCGGCGATCTCCTCCGCCGCCTCCAGGACGTAGGTCATGTCCGCGCTCCCGTCCTCGCCCTGGGGAGTTCCCACGGTGATGAAGACTATCTCCGAGTTCTCTACCGCTTCCCGGGTATCGGTGGTGAAGGAGAGCGTCCGTCCTAGGGTGCGTTCCATGAGCTCCGGGAGACCCACCTCGTATATGGTGGGCTCGGCCCGGTTCAAGGAATCGATCTTCTCCCGGTCCTTGTCCACACCGATGACCGTGTGCCCCAGGTCCGCCAAGCAGGCCCCCGTGACCAGGCCCACGTATCCCACGCCGATGACGGTTATCTTCATCTCTCCCCGATTTCCTCCCCGTGCCGTCCGCGTCGACAGATCGCTTCCCTGGGAGCAATGATAAACGCCGCAAGGAGCCCTTTACAAACGCTTTTTCCGTCCGCTTAAGGGCCGCTCCTTGAGACGACGCGCGGCGGTCGCCGAGGACATCGAGGAATTATCCTGGCGATGCGCAGGCGGCGGGCCTGCGGCATGGCGGTGATATATTTAAAACGGGAGAAGAAAGGGGAAGAGGAAAGGGGATTTCGCGGGGTCGGCGAAGTCGGCGGTCGAAAAGAGGGGGAAGGATGGACGGATCGCGTGAAACGACCTCACGTGCCGGCGGTGATCCCTTTACGCTTGCCCAGGGGAACTTGTCCCGAGGCCTGGCTTTCACCCTCACGGCGGCACTCGCCTCGGTCTTTCTTCTGGTGGGGGGAGGCGGCTGCGGGAAAGACGAGCCGCCTTCCGACTACCTGCGTACCTGCGTTGAGGCAGCGGTGAGGTACATGGATTCGGGAGGCTATCTCCGTTTCGTCCAGGAATCGGAGAACGTCCTCTCTTCCGGGCAGGGAACCCTCGAGCAGCGCATCCGGGTGGAGGGGGAGATCATCTTCCCGGATCGGGAGAGATATGGATACCGGGAGGAGGCCGTTTCCAGCCTGCGGCCGGGAGAAGCCCAGACCAACAGCTTCTCCTACATCACCCTCGACGGAGGGAGGACCGCTTACGTGATGGGGGAGCGGCTGGCCTCCCAGCTGGGCTTGGCCGGGTGGGTCCACTACACTCCTCCCGCCGAGCAGAACCGCTTCTTCGATTTCCGGAAGCTGGTGACGAAGATAGCCGCGGCCGGGGAAGGGGCGGAGATGCTCGGTCACGAGGAAATTGAGGGAACGCGCTGCCTGCACCTCGCCTTTTCCCTGGGCGCCCGGGAGATCATGGACCTCCGTCTTCAGGAGGATCCCTCCTTCATGGAGAGGTATCAGGGCCTGGACTGGGAGTCTCTTCTGGGAGAGCTGAGGATGGAGGTGTGGATCGGGGAGGAGGGGAAGCTTCCCGTCCGGGTGGTCATTTATACGGAGAAGAGCGCCGGGAACGTCGGTTTATCCAGCCGGATAAGCATCCACTTCTCGGGTTACGGAGAGCCGCCACCCTCGCCCATCGAGAGGCCCGCCGTCTTCGCCGAAGCGGGGTGATCGCCCCCGGTTGGTATAATACCTCCATGCCGTCCATCCGGGGAGTGGAGTTTGGTCTTAAGCTAAGGAAGTTAGGTCCGGCGCGGGACCATACGTCAGCCGACGAGAGGCCGGAAAAGAAGGGGAAAAGATCCGGCCGCGTAGAGAGCGGTCGATGGGCAAGGAGGTAACATGGAGGAGACCGTCAGACCGATGTCTTACCTGCTCATCATAATCAGCGTGGGCTTAGCCATCGGAGGCCAGATCTGCCTGCGACGGGGCATGGGAGAGGTAAGGGACCGCACGGGACATGGCGCGGGCGAGTTGATCAAGATGCCGGTCACCTTCCTCAAGGAGATCGCCACCACCTGGATGGTCGTCCTGGGTCTGGTGCTCTTCGTGGCCTCTGCCCTGTTCTGGCTCATAGTGTTGACCGACGTCCCCCTGGGAGTGGCCTATCCCTTCGTGAGCCTGACCTATATCGTGGTCATGCTCTACGACAGGTTCTTCGAGGGGCGGGAGATTATGAGCCTGAACTGGCTGGGCGTGGCGGCCATCGTGGCCGGCATCATCCTCATCAACTGGGGTCAGTGGAGCAAGACCAGCCCCTGAGGCACATCCGCGGGCATGTCGCTCCGGACCGGGAGATGGACAAGGTGGAACCCGCAGGAACCCTAGGCGGCGGCGCGGAAGGTAAGCCGTGCGGAGACGGGCACGGGGTGAGGGGAAGATGAAGGTCTTCTTCGACGGGACCCCATTCCTCCTGGAGAAAACGGGAATCGGGCACTACACCGAGAACCTCCTAACCCACCTTCTCAAGGCGGACCCAGACCTGCAGGCAGGACTTCTGGCCTTCTCCCTGCGGGGAGGTCATCGGCTTTCCAGGTCGGCGCCGGAGCTCCCCGGGTTGGAGGTCCGGGGATTCAACCTGCCGGCCAACTTCCTCTATTACCGGCTGTGGAAGAGAACGGAGATCCTTCCCGCGGAGAGCTTCCTCGGAGATTTCGATATCTTCCACGCCACCAACTACCAGGCTCCTGCGCTGCGCCGGGCGCGCCTGGTGTCCACGGTACACGACATCAACTTCGTGCGCTTCCCGGAGATGCAGAGCAAGGGCATCCGCCGGTTCATCCAGTCCCTGCCCGGGCTGCTTCAGAGGTCGCGGAAGGTCCTTGCCGATTCCCGTTTCACCGCCGAGGAGCTCATGGACGCCTTCCGCCTTCCGGAGGAGAAGCTGACGGTGGTCTATCCCGGCCTGAACCCCGTCTTTTACCGGGTGCCCACAGCGGAGGAAACGGAGATGGCCCAGCGGGCCTACTGCCTGGAGAGACCCTACCTGGCCTACGTGGGGAACATGCATCCCCGCAAGAACCTGGCCACCCTTCTGGAGGCCTTCAACCTGTTGCGCAGAAGGGGAAGGGAACATAAGCTGGCGGTCATCGGCGGCGGTGGTCTGGGTCGGCTGAACAACGCCGAGTACCGCAAGCTCATGCGCCGGGTAGCGGATCTAGGCCTGGAGGAGGAGGTGGTATTTACGGGTTACGTCCCGGACGAACGCCTGGTCTCCCTCTTGGTACAATCGGACATGCTGGTGTTCCCCTCCATCTACGAGGGGTTCGGCCTCCCGCCCCTGGAGGCCATGGCCTGCGGGGTCCCGGTGGTGACCTCCAACCGGGCCTCCCTCCCGGAGGTGGTGGGGGACGCTGCCCTCCTGGTGGAGGACCCCTTGGACCCCGAGGAGATAGCGGATAAGGTGGAGACCCTCCTCGAGGACGCTTCCCTGCGCGAGCGCATGGTGAGGAAAGGGCGCGAACGGGCGCGTATGTTCACTTGGGAACGCGCCGCCCGCAAGGTAAGGGAGATCTACGACCGGGCCGTGGAGGAGTAGACCCGGCGGCCCTTCCCCGGCCGGGGCAGGGATACGCTTTCCTACACATCCCCGAAGGAAGCAGGAGAACCATGTCGAAGGGCTTGAACGCGAGGAGCGGAGGCTCTGATGAAAAGTCGAGGTCGTGCACCGGCCGGGGCGGATCCTCTCCCACCGGCGACGGGAAGGCGGTCCGCCCGCCGGATGGTCTTCCGGTCTCCCTGGTGGCCACCGTCCTCGACGAAGCGGACAACCTGCTCGAGTGGTGGCGGAGCATACTCTCCCAATCGCGCCTACCCGACGAGGTGGTGGTGGTGGACGGGGGTTCCCGGGACGGAACGGCGGATATGCTGCACAGGCTCTCTTCCGAGGCACCCTTCCCGATGCGGGTGGAAGTGCTGCCCGGAAGCAACATAGCCCGGGGAAGGAACCGGGCCGTTTCCCTGGCGGCCCACGACATCGTCGCCGTCACCGACGCCGGCTGCGTCCTGGACCCGCTCTGGCTGGAAAAGCTGACGGCTCCCTTCCGTGAGGACCCGGAGATGCAGTTGGTGGCCGGTTTCTACCAACCGCAGGCCGGAAACTGGTTCGAGGCGGTATGCGCTTGCGTGACCCTTCCCCTTCCCCGCGAGGTTCGCGAGGACCGCTTTATGCCCTCCTCCCGGTCCCTGGCCTTTCGCCGGGAGGTTTGGGAGAAGGCGGGAGGTTATCCGGAGTGGCTGGACATCGGGGAGGACATGTATTTCAACCATCGCTGGAAGAAAATGGGAATAAAATACCGGATGAGCCGGGAGGCGGTGGTCTACTGGCGCATGCGACCGGATCTCCCCTCCTTCCTCCGCCAGTATTTCCGCTACGCCCGCGGGGACGGGGAGTCCGGCATGTATCCTCATCGGCATTTGCTGCGCTTCGCCGTTTACGGG
>MU158525.1:0-572 GCA_015711855.1 Candidatus Solincola quzhuomuensis
CCGACACGGATCTCGGAAGCCTCGCGGTAGAATCCGAAAGCGCGTCGCAGGGGTCGCGAGACCTCCGGCCGCGTTTCTTCGCGCAAAACGCGGGACATCAACGGGGGCTACGCCGGACTTGTAAACCCTCCTTCGGAGACGGTTCCCGGAAGACTCAGAGCGGCACTTGAAAGGGCACCGTCAAGTTCGCAAGTTTTTCGGCCTCCTGGCCGAAGATAAAACACGTCGGCAAAGCAGAGAAGAGAAAAGATTCGGTCCTTGAGGAGTGGAGCATGGAACACGTGGAGCGGTGTCCGGAATGCGGTGTGCCGGTGGCTTTCGCCCTGGCCCACCAGTGGTTGAGCAACGGAGACATCGTGGTGCGCCTCAATCCCGGGATGCGGGTGGGATTCCTGGAATGCGCCAACATAGACCATATCTTCAAGAGGATAGGCGAGTCGATCGGACTGCCCATCGACCACTTGGTCCTGCATATCGTGGCCCGGGGCTCGGAGCTCTATGGCAACTCCCTGCTGCCTCAGGATATAAGGGACATGGTCCGGGATAAGAGGATGGACAGGCGACCCATCGTG
>MU158525.1:582-12180 GCA_015711855.1 Candidatus Solincola quzhuomuensis
GGGCATCCTGGAAAGCTGCCATATCATAGGCTATGGGCGATACGAGTACCTGGGGGACCGCTACGAGGGGGAGGAGGAGGACTACGCGAAACTGCGCATCCATGAACCCTTCTCCGTTCTGGAGGCCGCGGGAGCTATCGCGGGAATCACCGCCTCCCTGGTAGGAGGAGAGCATTCGGTGGCCATAGAGGAGAAATCACCGGGGGTCTACGAGTTCACCACCCATTGGGCCACCTATCCGGAGGTCTTAAAGGAGCGGATGGTCCTCGAGGAATATCAACCGGAACAAGGCGACGTAGAGCTGGAAAGATGTGCCACCTGCGACAGCCCTCTCCTTCTCCGGCAATGCGAATGGGACCTGGAGCGCGGGATCATCACCAACCGCCGCAACGGTTACCGCATGACCATCCTGGGGCCGGGCCTCATGGACACCGTGTTCGAGGCCCTGGAATGGGAGCTCGGGGAGACCATCCCCAGGGCGGTGGTGGAGGCGCAGAGAGAATTGGCACGGGACGGATTCCGTCCCCTAGACTTCTCGTGCGGCTTCGAGGAACTCAAGCTGCAGCTCGCCCTGCGGGGATTGGGCAACCTGCGGGAGTTCCGGATGGAAGAAAGGGCCGCCTACCTCCATATCCACAACGCCTGTTACCACCTCTCCATGGTCGGCCTGCTGCAGGGGAGCTTCGAGTCCGAGCAGGGTGGCGAATCCCGAGTGACCTGGGAGATCGGGGAGGACCGTTCCCTTGCAGTGGAGGTAAAAGCCGCGGGATGAATCCTTTTTTCCGGAACTTCGACGAACCCGAGCTGCCCCCCGCACGAAGGGTCGGATCGCGGCTAATCCCCTTCACCACCTCGAAGGTCCCGAGTCAGGACGCCACGGGAGCCTCGCCGCGTATCTTAAACCCCGTTAAACCTCACCCGTGTCTTGTCCGGTTGACGGTCCAAGGGAGCTCCATGAGGCGAGTCCGGTACGTAGGGCGAAGGACGGGCCTGTAATACCCATCGCCAAAATCGCGGAGGGGTCCATTATGGGGGCCGCTCCGCCCACTCAAGCAAAGTATGGCCTTTTCAACCATTCTTGGAGCGGCGCTCCTCCGGATATGGAAGATACGGCTTATTCCACACAAAGGGGGAACGCTTTTCATCGCCCGTAAGCCGCAGAGGCGGCGAGCAATGCGTCCGCCTTCGCTTCCTCGATCCATCCTTGGATTCCGGTTCACGCGGCCCCGGTTCAGGCCGCCGCTTTTCGAACAGGGGAAAAGCCCGACGACGTCGGAGGAGAGGAGACCGCATCGTGGCCCGAAAAGACCCCCCATCCTCGCCGGAGGGCGTAGGCGCGCCCACGGCGGACCGGGCTGAAGAACACGCCGGACAAACCCGGTCCCTCTCCCCGCTACTCGCATGCCGGGCCGGTGCAAGTCAAGCCATGACTCCAAGGGATTGACACTTGAGACCCTTCGAGCTCCTCTTCGAGAGATTGGGGTGCGGGTCAAGGCATGGCTCCAAGGGATTGACACCGCCTTTTACCTCATATTAAAATAAACAAACCGACCAGTTGGTATATTTTATTTGATCCTGCCGTAGCAGACGGGGAAAGCCAGGGAGGAGAGGATGGAAGAGAACATGTACCAACGGCTCGCGGAACACCTCGATCGGGCCATCAACGGGGTTCCCATGTCTCCCCAGCTCATGGAGATCCTGCACATCCTTTATCCGGGAGAGGAGGCGGAGGTGGCTCTAAACCTGGCCATCTACGAGAACCGAACCCTCCCGCAGCTCCAGGAGATGATGCCGGACAAAGCCGACCGCCTGGAGGACATCCTCTCCGGCATGGCCAGGAGGGGCACGGTGCTCACGACGCAGAAACCGGGAAGGGAGAGGGTCTACCGCCTGCTCCCCAGTGTGGTGGGCTTCGCGGAGGCTCCCTTCCTCTCCGGCGAGGACACCCCGGAGTTGCGTCGCTTGGCTCGCCACTGGAAGGAGTACCTGGACGCGGAGTTCGGCGAGGAGCTGGCCCGCAAGGTTCCCCTCATCCGGGTGGTCCCGGTGGAAGAGTCCTTACGGGACCCCTCCCAGGTCCTCCCCTTCGACGCCCTGGAGGACCTCCTGGACAAGGTGGACTTCTACGCCGTGGGACACTGCCCCTGTCGTCAAATGGCCAGGTTCGTAGGAGAGGGGTGCGAGCATCCCCTGGAGAGGTGCATGCACTTCGGGACCATGGGCCGCTATCTGGTGGAGACGGGAAAGGCTCGCGCCATAGACAAAGAGGAGGCTCTGCGCATCCTGCGTCAGGCCACCGAGGAGGGTCTCATCCACGTCTGCGACAACGTGGAGGGCCATGTGCGGACAATCTGTAACTGCTGCCCCTGCTGCTGCGGTTTCTTCCGCGCCAAGCTGAAGCGCGGCCTGCACACCGTCTCCTCGTCCAGCTACGTGGCGCGGGTGGACGAGGAGGGCTGCGCAGGCTGCGGCATCTGCGAGGAGAGATGCCCTGTGGAGGCAGTAAAGCTCTCCGGGGAGACGGCAGTGGTGGACCCTGAGAAGTGCATCGGTTGTGGAGTATGCACCCCCACCTGCCAAGGGGAGGCCATCCGCTTGGAGGTGCGAGAGAAGATCTCTCCGCCCCTTAGCCTGCAGGACTTCATCGCCGCCCGCATGAAGATGTGAGTTCGGATGTGGTCCGGAAAGGAGCGGAGTCCGGTCATTGAGTTTGGAGAGGGAAGGCGAAAAGGCATCGAGGGAACCACGTCTCGGAAGGCGAGCGGCGAGGGCGGAGAGCGAGGGGAGCGGGAGGGAATGTCACATGGCAGAGCTTTCCTTTGATCCCCTGACCTGAATTGGTCATCAAGGAGGCTTGGAGATGGGCGGCAGAGGCGAGGTCACGCTCCGCAAAAGCGGCGAAGCGAAGACGGGCGTCCGCGGGGAGGGCGGAGAACGGCCCTCCAAAGGCATGCGTACTCGCCAGCGCATCGTGGGGCATGCCACCCTCCTCATATATGCCAACGGCTACGCCCGCACCTCCGTAGACGACGTCATCCGCGCCGCGGGAATCACCAAGGGCAGCTTCTATTTCCACTTCCGGTCCAAGGAGGACCTTGGATATGCGGTCATCGACAACGCATCCGCCTACATCCTCGGGAGGCTGAAGGAGGCCCTGGAAAGGCCCGGCCTCTCCTCATGGGAACGCCTGGAGGCCATGCTGCGCGAGATCCAGGAGATCGTGGAGGCCGCCGACTGCACGCGGGGGTGCATCCTGGGGAACCTGGCCCTGGAGACCAGCCACGACCATCCGGGGTTCCGGGAGGCCATCGCCGCCGCATTCCGCGAGTGGTGGGAACTCATCGCCTCTCATCTGGAAACCATGAAGGAGGAGGGCCACCTCCCGGCCGACTTCGATTGCCGGGCCTACGCCCAGTTCGCGGTGAGCGCCATGGAGGGCGGGATAATGATGAGCAAGGTGACACGGGATCCAGGACCCATGCGCAACGGCATCGCCCTCGTCCTGGAGCAGCTGCGCCTGCTCTCCGGGAGGGAGGATAAAAGGAGGTAATTTCGACATGTCCGAGGAGGTCTACGAGAAGCTCAGGGAAATCCTGGACCGCCATCCGGCGGGATGCCCGCCGTCTCCGGAGATAAGGGAGATCCTCAAGACCTTCTTCACCCCCGAGGAAGCCGAGGTGGCCCTGGGGCTTGGTTTCCGCCCCTTCCCCCTGGAGGTGGTCGCCCGGAGGGCGGGGGTGGAGCCGGAGGAGGCACGCGCTCGCCTGGAGTCCCTGGCGGATAAGGGTGTGGTCTTCGCCCGCGAGAAGGACGGGGTCTGGGGATATGCCCTTCTCCCGGTGATGCCGGGCATCTTCGAGTTCCCCTACATGAAGGGCCTGGACCCGGAGACGAGGGAGAGGCTCACTCCTCTGTGGAAGAGCTACCTCCCCAAGCTCTCACGGGAATTCGGGACCCCGGAGGTCTCTTTCTCCCGCATCGTGCCCATTCAGGAGGAGGTGGAGAGCCAACCGGGGGTCCTTCCCTATGACAAGGTCTACGACATGATAGATAAAGCCAAGGTGGTGGGCATCGGACGTTGTGCCTGCCGGGAGTTGGAGCAGAAGTGCGATGCTCCCCGTGAGGCCTGCATGCTCTTCGACGAGACCTGCACTTATCTGGTGGAGCGGGGCTTCGGTCGTTACCTCACCAAGGAGGAGATGAAGGAGAAACTGCGCGAGTTCGATCGCGCCGGGCTGGTACACCAGATAAACAACGTCCAGGAGCGGTTGACCTTCGTCTGCAACTGCTGTCCCTGCTGCTGCGGGCTTTTGCGCGCCTCCCTGGAGTGGGGAAACCCCAATGTCTTCACCTCCTCAGGCTTCGTGCCGGAGAACGATCCCGACCTGTGCACCGGCTGCGGGATATGCGCCGACGAGAGGTGTCCGGTGGGTGCCGTCTCCATTGAAGAGGACACGGCGGCGGTGGACGAATCACGCTGCATCGGCTGCGGCCTCTGCGTCACCGGCTGTCCCAACCGGGCCATGAGCTTGAGGAAGAAGGCGGAGGCGGCGACACCTCCCGCCACCACGGCGGAGATGGGCATGCGTATCCTGCAGCGGAAGGGGAAGCTGGAGAGGTTCATGGAGCTCCTCCAGCCCTGAGATACGCGCGGCACCAGAAAACGAACCCCGACCTTCCTCCCCGGGATACGGAATCATGGCCTGCTTCGCGGGGTTGTTCCTCGGAAAGCGGTGTATGCGTGCGGTCGAGGAGGGGAATCAAACGCCAACAACGATCGCTACGATCCGGGCGGTCGGGAAGTGACCGAAGTTATCGACGGCAACGGGAAAATGAGAATATCGGTGATGGCGCAGTAAAGGCGCATCCCCGACTCTCGCACACACCTTGTCGGCCACCCCACTGGAGGGACGCCCCGGGTCGGGCAGGTGTTCCGCCTCGGCCACGAGAGGGTTCTCTTCACCATTACGAAGAGCTTCAAGAGGCCTCTCGGGCCAAGCAGGCGTTCCGCCTCGGCCGCGAGAGGTTTCTCTTCCCCGCTCCTGACCGGGGCCCCTAAGGCGATCAGTTGGCCATGACCGGGGCGCCGCTCCGGGCTATGGCCTGCAACTTCTCACTGAGGTAGAGCTCGCGGCAGAGGAAGCGCCTCTTCTTCCCGCTGGAGGTCTTGGGCAAGGTCCCCGCCGGGACCAGGACCACCTCGCGCACGGGCACCCCGATCTCCTCGCGCACCAGGGAGGACACGGCGCGTGCCGTCTCCAGAGCGGCCTGCGGACAGGATAGACGGGTCTCCCCCACCAACACCAGCCTTTCCCGACCTCTCTTGGTGGTCACCCCGAAGGCCACCGCGTTGCCCTTGCGCATGCCCTCCACGCGCTCGGCACAGCGCTCCACGTCCTCCGGGAATAGGTTGCGTCCTCCGATAATGACCATGTCCTTGATCCTCCCCACCAAGAAGAGGTTCCCTTCAGCCAGGTATCCGAGGTCCCCGGTGTGCAGCCACCCGCCTCGGAGAGCCTCGGCGGTGGCCGCCGCGTCTCCCCAATAGCCCTGCATGAGAGAGGGGCCCCGCACGCACACCTCCCCCACCTCGCGTTCCCCCGCTGCGCTGCCGTCCTCCTTTATGATGTGTACCTCCAGTCCCCGTAGGGGCCGCCCCAAGGAGACCAGACAACGCGCGTCAGCGCCGTCGGGAGGACAGGGAACCGCTGCCTGCCGTTCCTCGATACCCCTCCTGGACACGTAATCCTTTCGATAGAGCGTGCCGGGCTCGGGGAAGGTCACCGCTAAAGTGGCCTCGGCCAGTCCGTATACCGGATAAGGGACTTCCGGCTTGAGGCCGTACTCCGCGCCGGCTTCCACCAGGTCGTCCAGCACCTGGGGATCGATAGGTTCCGCCCCGTTCAAGGCCAGGCGCAATGAGGAGAGGTCCGTGCCCTCCAACCCTCCGGCTCGGAGAACGCGGGTGGACAGGGCGTAAGCGAAATTGGGTCCTCCCGTGATGGTGGCCCGGTATTCCCCACAGGCGCGCAGCCAGAGCGAGGGGTCGGCCACGAAGCGCTGGGGGGACATGAGCACCAGGCTGCATCCCGCACCCAGGGCGGTGATCAGAAAGCCGATGAGCCCCATGTCATGGTAAAGGGGCATCCAGGAGACCACCGTGTCCCGGGGACAGGCACCCACCTTCTCGGCTATGGCCCGAGCGTTGGCCAAGATGTTCCCGTGGGTGAGGACGACCCCCCTCGGCTCGCTGGTGGAACCGGAGGTGAACTGGATCAAGGCCACGTCTTCCCTCCCCCTCGATACGGGAGAGGCCTCCTTGCCGCAAGGGAGTTCCTCCATGGTCACTAGGCGGAACCCCTCTCCCATCCCCGATACCAAAGAGAGGAAGGCCCCGGGGATGGCCAGAACCTTCGCCCCTACTTTCTCCAATCTCCTCCTGCTCTGCTCCATGAAGGAAACCGGATCCACGGCGCGCATGGGGAGAGGCAGAGGAACGGCCACCACCCCCGCCGCCCAGCACCCCAAGAAGGTGAGGACGGTGTGCGGCGTGGTCTGGGCCATTATCCCCACCCGATCTCCGGGTTGGATCCCCATCTTCAGCAGTCCGCAAGCGGTCCTCTTCGCAGCGGCGATAAGTTCCTTTGGGGAGAAGGACTTCTCCCCGTCCTCCTCCAATATGATCAAGCCCTTGCGGGAACGGGATACTCCTTCGGCGATCCCCTGCCATACGCTCCTCGCACTCCTCATGGACGGACCTCCTTTCCCTCACGTGCCGAGGGACGATTTTCCGCAAGTTCCTTAAAACAGCCCGATCTTTGAGAGGTTAAAGTTTGGGGAGTAGCGGACCGTCCCCCGTGCCGCATATCAACCTACTTCGCCATAAGAAACACGGAGGGCGGGGGGCGGGTTACACGTGAGAGCAGAAAGTCGGCCCGTGGGAGCTGCCCGGCTATGTTTCCCCGGCCGTGGTAGACCGGTCAGGCCCTACGGATGACCCACTCGCAGAAATCGGCCCCTCGGGGCATGGAGGCGGTTATCTCGAAATCCAATCGGGGATCCACCGCACGCAGCCAGTGGCGAAAGATGGTGTTGTCGATGTGCTCGCAGGGCACCACGTTTTCCCGTCCCGCGCTCTTCAGGTTCTCCCACCAGGAACAGCGGGTCACCCGGAAGACTATGTCCCCCCGCTCGTCGACCTCGCCCTCGCATTCCGTCCCGTCGATGCGACAGATGTTCTCCATGAGGAAGTTCACCGTGGCCGGGTCGGGAGGCCTTTCGGAGGAGAGGTCTATCCCTATCATGCGCGCCATGCGCTTGAGGATCACCAGTCCGTACTTCTTCCACACCTCTATGTCCACTTCCAGGGCGGCGTCGAACCCGTACCTCGACTCCACCTCCAGGAACCACAGCCCGTCGATGGCCGTGAGCGCGCCCAGGCGCAATTTCTGAAGCTGGCTCTCCGTAAGCTCCATGTCCATACCTCCCCCGCTCTCCGGCCCTGCCTCCGGCGACGAACGGGCCGTCCCGGCCTATCCGCTACGGTCGGCGTCTCATAACATATTTTACCAAATCGTTCTCCGCGTCCCCGCAAGGCGCCGCAGCGGCGCAGCGCGACGGCGTCCCCGTCTTCACAGGTGTTCCTCTATCTCCCGGGGAATCTCCAGGGGGGCGTCGCCCGCCGAACACTTGGGAACGGCGGCCACCAGGTTGGCCATCCTCTCGTAGGGCAAGGAGACGAAGACCACATCCTGCGGGTACTTCTGCATGCGCCGCGCCGTCCAGTCCCCGAAGGTCACGTTGGTGCGCCCGGTGACCACTGGATAGGCGATGGCCGAATGGCACAGCGCCCCAGTGAGCTCCACCTGCAGGGGAATCCCGTCCCAGTAGTGGTCCAAGGTGACGAGGCGGCAGGCCTGTTCCGGATTCACGAGAAAGACCACCAGATCCGGCCGCAAGGAGGCCCCCTCAACCGGACCGACGAGCACCCGGTCGGCCAACCCGGTGGGGGGCGGAGACCCCAAGGCCTGCATGCGGTGGAAGCTGACGATGGAATGGGTCAGCTTCTCTCCTCGGGTCAGGAAATCCTGGATGAACCTCATGCCCTCACCCGCCGGGGGCTTGGTGAGCCCGCAATGCCAAGAACCTCCCGGGCAGGCGGAATTGCCGGCCTCGATGACGAAGGACTCTCCATCGGCCGCCCGTTTCAAGGCACGGCAGAAGGAGATCTTTTCCCTGCCTCCGCTCTCCACCGGCTCATTGGTGAAGGTCACGGCCACCGGCTTGTTCTCCAGTCCCAGGACCCGCACGAGCACGGAAACCTCTTCCTTCCAGCGCGCATCCATCTTTCAAGCCTCCTCTTACGGATGTAGTCTCCTTTTCCCCTAATCGGAGGACGCGGATCTCGTAGAGCCCTCGGTACCGCCGACGCGTCGGAGTCCTGGAGGCGGTCCGCGTTGGAGCCGAGAGATTCCAGGACGGTACTTTCCGAGACCCTCAACCCGGATATAGGCTTGACCTCGACCCTCCCCCCCGGCTCAGGGGCCCGGCGGCAAGCCGCCATACTCGTCGACCCGCTTCGTCCGCCGCGGCCGCGGTGTCTTTCGGGTCTCAACACCCGGCAGCCCCGCAACCATGACCATGATAACCTTTAATCCCAGCGTCGTTACAACTTAACAAATCCTTTCTTCCAACGGACTCGCGTCGAGTGGGCTCCGAGCGGAGGGAGGAACTCCCTCCAGGAGAACGACGGCATCTCCGTCCGAAAACCGAGGAGGGCGCCACCTTCTCCGCCCGTAAACTGTTAGAATATCCTCAAGTGGCAGTGAAACGGCCGGATGGGTTTATCCCCTCCGCGGGATCAGTTTCTTATGGTGGGAGGGAAGGATCCGGGAAGGGGGCCACCATGCGAAGAGAAGCCGAACCAGCGCGTCCCGAAGGGGGATGTGCGCCGCTTGACGCCCGGGAGTCCCGCCCCGCCGAGGACGAGGACCAGCCGATACGGGAGATAAACTACCGGGAATACGTGCCGGAGGAGGAGCCGTTCTATGTGCCGGTGGGCGACGAGGTGGAGATATTCCGTGCCGCCTACCGTTCCCGCCTGCCGGTGAGCCTCAAGGGTCCCACCGGTTGCGGGAAGACCCGCTTTCTGGAGTACATGGCCTGGAAGCTGGGAAAGGAGGACGGGTCTCCCCTACCCCTGATAACGGTCGCCTGCCACGAGGACCTTACCGCCGGGGACCTGGTGGGCAGGTACATCCTGCAGGGCGATCAGACGGTGTGGGTGGACGGGCCCCTCACGGCGGCGGTGAAGACGGGGGCCATATGCTACTTGGACGAGGTGGTGGAAGCTCGCAAGGATACCCTGGTGCTCATACATCCCCTGGCCGACCACCGCCGCATCCTCCCCCTGGAAAAAAAAGGTAGCCTGGTGCGGGCTCATCCCCGCTTCCTCCTGGTTATCTCCTATAACCCAGGTTACCAGAGCCTGCTCAAGGACCTTAAGGTGAGCACCCGCCAGCGCTTCGCGGCCATCGACTTCTCCTACCCTCCCGCCGACGTGGAGGCGCGCATAATCGCCGGCGAGGCGGAGGTGGATGCCCAGCTGGCCGAAGACCTGGCTCTCCTGGGAGCAAGAGCCCGCAACCTGGGCGAACGCGGACTGGAGGAGGGGCCTTCCACCCGCCTGCTCATCTATGCCGCGCGCCTTATAGGCCAGGGAGTCGAACCGCGCCGCGCCTGCGAGACGGCCCTGGTCTCGGCGGTATCCGACGACCCGGTGGTGCAACAGGCCCTGCGGGACCTGGTGGCCGCAGTTTTCCCGTGAGATCAGGGGAGGGAAGGCTTGACCTCGCCTTTGAACCTGGTCATCTACTCCCGCTCGGCGGCCTTCCGGGCGGAAGCCGGCTCGGGCCCCCCTCCCGCCGCACCGCGGGGTGTGGGCGAAGAAGCCGACCACGATCTCCTCTTCCGTATCAAGGGGGGCTTGCCCGAATTCCTCGAAAAGGCGGACCGCGCGAGTTCCCGCAAGGGAACGTCCCCGGCAGAACCCGGAGCATCCGAACCGGTATTCGGAGGGTCGGCGATTCCCGAACCCGGGAGGGTGCCGCGATCCGCCGTCACCCTAGAGCAGGCGCGGGCTTGCCTCTCCCTCTTCGGAAAGGGATTATGCTCCAAGTACCTGCAGGTCAAACCCCTGGAGGACGCTTTGCCCTCGCTGGCCAGCACCTGGAGGCCCTTTCCCTTCAGTAACGGCAAGGATATATACCTTCCCGCCGTCCTGGACGTCTTCGAGGACCGGCGGGACAACTGGAAGGTCCTCCGGCTGTACGCCGCCGTCCAGGCCGGGCAGTGGGAGGCGGGCACCTTCGATCTTCCCCGAGGAGAAGGAGCCTGGCTCGGAAAGGCGGGATCGGCGGAAAAAGCACTGGAGGACCCGCTCGCGTTCCTGCGCCATTTCCTTCGGTTGTTTCCCCGGCCCGGACTGGCCAGCGAGATATTCCTCTACCTGGAGAGCGCCCGCGTGCTCTCCTTCCTTTCCCGACGCTATCGGGGCCTGGCCGCCGACATCTCCTGGTTCTTGACCTGCGTGCGCGCTCCCCTGGAACCCCTGGACCACCGCTGCGTGCTCTGGAACCTCTATTTCGACCTCCTCCAACCCCTTTCGGGTCCCCTCTTCGAGGGTTATCCCCCGGAACTGCGGGAAGCGGCGTGCGCGGTGATCGACCCCGGCGCCACCCTCAAGGAGTCCCTTACCTGCACTTATTCCGTCTACCGCCTGCTGGCTCCTCTCTGCCGAGGCTCGCCGGAGAGATTCGCCGGACTGCCCTTCGCGGAGGAAAGCGTACTGGGGACGGACGGCCCGGACCGGCGCCGGGAGGGGCGCAAGTTGGCCGGCGTTACGGACGGCGAGGGTGCCTGGGACGCCGAGTTCTCGGATGAGCTCCACCGCCTACTGGGCGCCGATTTCCTCTCCCGCCGCCTGCCCTCCGGGCTGGGGGAATTCCTCCGCCCGGATACCTTGGGACGGAAGTTGGGCACGGAGGAGGGAGGCGAGGCGCGTCCGGCAAGGGAAAAGCCGAGGCCGGGAAGCGGTACGGACCGGGAAGCGGGCGAGGCGGAAAAGCGGTTGCGCTATCCGGAATGGGACTACCTGGCCGGTGGGTACCGCCGCGACTGGACCACCCTCCACCAGATTCGGCCCCGGGAGGGAGAAGAAGTCCGCCTGGGTCGGCTGCTGGAGGAGTGGGACGATGTGGTCCGGGAGGTTTCCATGCAGTTCCGCCTGCTGCGCTATCAGGAACGCGCTTGGAGGAAAAAACTGGAATTCGGGGAGGAGATCGACATACAGGAGGCGGTGGACTGGCAGGTCGCCCTGCGCTGCGGCCTTTCCCCCTCGGAGAAGGTATACATGGAGAAGAGACGCGTCACGCGCGAGGTTAGCTCCCTCTTCCTCCTGGACCTCTCCGCCTCCACTTCTTCTCCGCTCCACGAAGGGACCCATGCCGGCGAAACCGTCCTCGACCTCATCCTGGCCAGCGTGGCCATCATGGCCCGGGCCTTGGAGCAACTCGGCGACCGGTACGGCATCTACGGTTT
>JACVJF010000075.1 GCA_015711855.1 Candidatus Solincola quzhuomuensis
TCTACGGTTTTTCCGGATACGGAAAGGACCGCGTGGAGTTCCTGCGCATCAAGTCCTTCGAGGAGGACTTGGACGAAGCCGCTTGGCGGCGACTGGCGGGCCTCAAGCCCATGAGGAGCACCCGCATGGGAACGGCGGTGCGCCACGCTCACCGCCTGCTGGACGCCGAGAGCTCGTCTTTGAAACTGATGCTCCTGCTCTCCGACGGTTATCCCCAGGACTTCGACTACGGCGAGGACCGCACGGACCGCGAGTACGGCCTGCGGGACACGGCGCAGGCCCTACGTGAGGCGGAAGCCGGGCGCATCATCCCCTTCTGCGTCACCGTGGACGCCGCCGGGCACGACTACCTCCGCCGCATGTACCCGCCCCACGGGTACCTGGTAGTACGTAGCGTGGAGGACCTTCCCCGGCAGCTCCCCAAGGTCTATCTCCGCCTGCGCGGCGGGTGAGCCAGGGGTTCTCGGAGAGTCCTTTCTCAGGTTTCCCCTCTTGCCTCCGCGAGTCCGGTCCTCTCCCGGATACCCAGGCAGATGAAGAAGGCGGCCGTAGACAGCAGGGCCAAGAAGACCATGGCCCAGAAGAAGGACCCCTCGACTCCGCCCGTCCCTCCCTTGATGGCCTCCATGATCAGGGTGATGACCACTCCGCCCGCGTTCCCCAGGAGCAGGAGCACGCTGGTAGCCGTGCCCGTGAGGCCCGCCCCGGTAGTCTCCTCGGAAAGGGCCAGGAGCACGGGGAAGGCGCTGAGGAGGAAAAAGCCCAACAGCCCACCGAGAAGGAACATGACCGCCGCGCTTTGCAGGGCTCCCATCAAGAAGAGGAGGGGAGCCGATGTAGCCGCGGCCAGGACCAGGAAGGGTTTGCGGCGCATCATGCGGTCGGAGATGGAGGGAAGCACCACGCAACCCGCCACTCCCGCCAGGACCATCACCGCGCCGATGTTGCCGGCGGTCCCCGTCTCGATGCCCTTGGGTTTGAGTATCTTCTCCAGGAGCTGCATGAGCCCGACGAAGGAGCCGTTGCCGATGAGGATGATGCCGCAGAGGAGACGGAAGTCGTGCAGCCCGAAAAGGGTGCGCATGCCCTTGAGGTCTATGGTGGCTTCCTCCCCCGGCACACCCTTCTCCATCCTTTTGGGGGGCCGCGGCGGTCGGGCTCTTCCCAGGAAGACGAAGGCCAGCAGCGCGGCCACCGCCACCAGGTCGTAGATGAGCACCACCCAGCGGAGAGAGCTGACGTTCTCCTCGCCGAAGGCCTTGAGCAGAGAGGGGGTGAAGGCCATGGCCACGATCATGCCCAAAAAGAGCGAGAGGGAACCTAGGCCGTTGGCCAGCGCCGACTCCTCGGTGGGGAACCAGGTGCTGACCAGCTTGGTGATGCTGTTGAGGACGAAGGGCTGTCCCACGCTGATGCCGATCATCCCCAGAAGGACCAAGACGTAGTTGTCCGCGAAAAGGCGCAGGAAGGAAAAGACCGCCGTAAGCAGGGCTCCCGTGACCACCGCGTACCGGAACCCCTTGCGGTCGATCAGGATCCCCGCCGGGATGGAGACCGGAACATACACCAGGGGGAACATAGTGGCCAGAAGGACCACCTTGAACTCGCTCACCTTCATGAGCTCTTCCGTCTGGGAGGTTATGGGAGCGTAATTGAGCCACATGAGCTGGGTCACGGCAGCAACGAACATGAAGGATCCCAGGACCACCCACCGATAACCGTAAAGGCCGTGATGGTCGCCGCTTTCCATCCATTCCACCCCCTTTTGATCCAGCTCCGTCCCTTGGAAGCTCCCGGTCTTAGAATCCCGCCCGGACTACGGGCGGAGAGCAAGCCCGGCCTCGTAACCTACTACCCCCGTCTCCACAAAGACCGTTCTTGTCCCCCGCGCTCCGTTGCTTTACGCCGGCCCTCGCATATGGAGGGCTATGCCCTCCATGCGGTCTTCCCCACGGGCGGACACGGCCGGCACGTCTCGCCAGCGATGATGCAGGGTGTTCATGGAATAATACTCCAACTTCCGATAAGAACGGGTTTTGTAATAAACGCTGCCCAAGGCCTCCTCCCGCCGACGTAGCCGATCATCCCGAGCAAACCGATCTCCGGCACGATATCATGATACAGCATCTCGTTCCAACGCCCCGAGAAGGCTCCCGGTCTCCTATTGTCCGGAACGACCCTCCTCCCCATCCTCCCGATCCCAAGGGCCTCTTGACCGGCGCCCTGCATCAAGTCAACGGAATCTGTACCGCCTCGCCTCTGCAACCGACGCGATGCCCATGGTCCTCGTGCACTCGACCATGCAGTCCGGAAAGGAGCCCGTATCAGCCGCGTCCGGAGGGCTCCCGAGTCCCCCTCTCCCTCTCCTGGGCCGCCTTCTCCAGGGCCTTCCTCTCCAGCTCTCGGGAGTAGATCTCCCAGAGGAAGCCCTCTTCCCGCGGGGCCTTCCACATCTCGAAACGGCAGGTCTCGGCCCCGGCGGGGATGGTGCGGGTAAAGCGGACCTGCCAATCGGTTAGCCAGCCCTTTTCCTGCAGGGCTTCCAGCATCCCCTGCACGAAATAGCGCTGCACCCGGCAGTCGAAGGCCCCGTACTGGTCCTGGTGGGGGCACCACAGGATCTGGAAGCTCACCCGATCCTCGCTCTCTATGGAAGGGTCTTCCAGAGAGGCGTAAAGTATGCAGTTGATCACCGTGGCGTAGAAGCTGGCGAACTCTGCCTCGCTCAAGCCCTCGGGCCATTCCACTCCTTCCAGTATCTGCCTTCCCGCATCCAAGCCCACCTTGCGCAGCGTCTCCTTGACCACCCTCTGGCCCTCTTCTCCCAGATCCCTTTCGCAGGCCTTGAGTATCTCGATTACCGCTGTGGCCTGCATGGTCCCCCAGACCCAGAGGACGGCGGGGTCGAAATCGGGGCGGGTAAGGACCTCCTCGCGAAGCCTCTGCAAACCCGCGGCATAGGGAAATTTGAACCGGAAACGCGCCCATCCCTCTTCCCCGCTCCGGTCGTAATGCGCCATGGCCGCCTCCTTTCCGAGCATACCCGTGCATCCTCACGCCGTTCATGCTTAAAATATCACCAACGGGAGGGGAAGTCCCGGCTGCAGGGAAGGCGCCCGGCCCGGTTCTCGACGGTACTCTTGAACGTCACGAACGGCATGGAGGGAGGGGGAAGGGACCCGCAGAGGAGAGCCCGGTTATGGTCGGGCTGCGAGGGAAGGGAGACGCCGCTATGGGAAAGTGGTGGAAAAGGTTGGTCCTCCTGTCCGTGATTCCGGCCGTTCTTCTCCTCACGGCGGCGGCCGCCGGATGCGGGGAGAGGAAAGCCGGCGGGGAAGAGGAGGTGAAAGCGCAAGAGGGGAGCGCGGAGGCTAAGGGCTCCCAAATAAGCGGAGAGGAGGGAACCATCGTCATCACCCTTTACTTCCTGAAGTCCACCCCGACCGACTTCTTCCTGGCCCCGGAGAAGAGGGTCATCCCTTATACCCAGGCGGTGGCCCGGGCGGCGGCGGAGGAGCTCTTCAAGGGACCGGCGCCGGGAAGCGAGCTGGCGCCCATCTTCCCCAATACGGTCAAGGTGCTGGATGTGAGCATAGAGGACGGGACGTGCTTCCTGAACGTCAGCCGGGAGATAATAACCGACAAGGCCAAACAGGGAGGCGCAGGCGCTCAGACGGAAGGCCTGGCCCTCGCCTCCATCGCCAACACCCTCACCGAGTTCCCCACCATCCGGAAGGTGAAACTGCTCGTGGAGGGAAAACAGAGCGGCCAGGTGGACGGGCTTTACATCGAGGACTTCTGGGGACACGTGGGTCTTCCGGAGTACCTGGAGCGGGACCTATCCGTGGTGGAACCCTCCTCCTGAGCTGACCGCAGGACAAACCATGGGCGCAAGACGATAACCCGGGGAGGGATGGGGTTTGCGCGTGGCTTTGATCTATCCGGATTACTATCAATCGGGCTGCATCCGAGGCGAACCCCAAGGAAGGGTGTACCTGGGATGCGCCTACCTGTCCGCTTGTCTTAAGGAGGCGGGGCACGACGTGGCTTTCCTCCACCTGGTGGAGCCCGTGAAACGGGAGGGATTCCTGGGTTGGCTCTGCGACCAGGACGCCGGCTTGGTGGCTTTCTCCTCCACAAGCCTTATGTTCCCCAAGGTTCGCGAGATGGCCCGCTGGGTCAAGGAGGAGACCGGGCTTCCCGTGTTGGTGGGGGGCGTACACCCCACCCTGGATCCCCGGGGAACCCTGCAGGAACCGGCCATCGATTTCATTTGCTTGGGCGAGGGCGAGGAGACCGTGGTGGAGCTGGCCGAGGCCCTGGAAGGACGGGGAGACCCGGAGGACATCCGAAGCCTCGCCGGGAGGTGGCGGGGCCGCGATTTCTCCAATCCCGTCCGCCCTCTCCTGGAGGACCTCGACCGGCTGCCCTTCGCCGATCGGTCCATCTTCGACATGGAGAAGATGGCCCCCGACCAGAGGGAGAGGCTCACGGTCATGGCCTCCCGGGGATGCCCTTACCGGTGCAGATACTGTTCCAACCACGCCCAGAAGAAAGTCTACCCCAACCCCCACCGGTACGTCCGCTTCCGCAGCGTGGACAACCTGATAACGGAGATCGAGCTGCTCTTGGAGGGCGCGGAGGGCATCGACCACGTCCGCTTCGATGACGACATCCTCACCCTGAAGCCGAAGTGGTTCGAGGAATTCGTCCGCCAGTACCGGAGAAGGGTGGACATGCCCTTCATCTGCAACAGCCGCGCCGACCTCCTGGACGAGGACAAGGTGGCCAAGCTCAAGGAAGCCGGCTGCAAGACCATCTGCATGGGTATCGAGAGCGGCAACCCCTGGCTGAGAAGGCATGTCCTGGGCCGAAGGATGACCGACGGGCAGATCCTCGACGCCTTCCGCCTCTGCCGTAAATACGGGATCGGCACCGTGTCCCTGAACATGATGGGCTTCCCTCACGAGGACTTCTCCATGGTCCTGGACACGGTGAAACTGAACGCCCGCGCCCAACCCGGCATAACCCAGATAACCGTCTTTCATCCTTTTCCGGGCACCGAACTGTACCGACAGTGCCTGGAGGAGGGTTACTACGCCGCGGAGGAGACGGACACCATATTCACCCGCCACTCCGTGCTTCGCCTGAGGAACCTAACCGACGAGCAGTTGGAATTGGTGAGCGAGTTCATAACTCCCTTCGCCTATCTTTACCATCGGGTATTCTCCCTCCCCGCCCCCCTTTCCCGGAGGCTGGAGGCCGCGCTGGACTTCTTCCTCCGAAGCGACCTGGTCCCCTACGGATGGAAGAGGAGGCTGGGGGAGGAGATGCTCCGTAGGCTTCCCTGGGAATGGTTCCTCTCCACGAAGTACTGAGGCGGGTTGCCGAAGCGGCGCCCGGATTCGGTCCGCCGCAGAGGCCTTAACTAAAAAGAAAACCAGAGACGAGGCTCTGGTAGGTCATCCTGGTAGCGGGGGGTGGATTCGAACCACCGACCTTCGGGTTATGAGCCCGACGAGCTACCTGACTGCTCCACCCCGCGTCGATCTATGGTCTATTAAATTATAGCTCAGTTTTTATTATCTTACAGCATGGGTGTGAATTGTAAAGCACCCGCGGGAAAAGGTGGAGACACGGGTTTGCCTTGGAAAGTCCCGTGAGCGGCGAGGGGAGGCCGCTCGGGCGTTTGACCGCGGCGGGGGACTCGAGAGAAGGCGCGGACTCGCACCGCGCCGACCCGGCTCGAGAGGCACCTCGGCCCGTGGTCGCGAGGACGGGAGGTAATCGGCGCCTTGAATAAAGGACGTTCCCACTGGATAGCGGTGGCCGCCTCCGTCGCCCTGGTGGCCGCTCTGGCCATTGGGGGGCCTTTCCTCTACGATCACCTGCGGCGGTCCTCCGCCCGGACGGAAGGGGGCGAGGAGCCGGGTACCGCCTCCAAGCCCCTCACCCACGACGAGCTCCTCGGACCACCTCTCTCCTTCGAGACCCCGGCCTATATCCGTATCCCCTCCATTGGGGTGGAAGAAGAGGTCCGGGAGGGGAGCGACGACGAGGAGGAGCTGTACCGCATCCTGGCCGAGGGTCCCGTACACCTCCCCCATACCGGGTACCCCGGTTGGCCGGGGAACTGCGTCATCTCCGGGCACCGGACCACCAAGACCCGGCCTTTCAACCGCCTGGACGAGCTGAAGCCGGGAGACGCGGTCTTCATCCAGAACCCCAGAGGTATTTACGAGTACCGGGTGAGGGAGGTCAGATATATCGACCCCGCGGAGAACGTTACCCTTTGGACCGAGGAGCCCGTTTTGACCCTCACCACCTGCGCCCCCGAGGGGCAGGCCACCCTACGCCTCGTGGTCCGCGCCTCCCTCGAGGATTTTACCCCCGTGGAGGAGATGGAATAACCCGTAGCGTTCCTCTCAGCCCGTCCGGATCTCCAGGTCCAGGTCTTTGGACCCCGAAAGACGATATTCGATCTCCGACTCCAATCCCTCCAGGGACTCGAAGAAAGCGGCCACGTATCCCACCACCCGCGGGGGATAGAAGGGGTTGGCTATGGTCATCTCCAGATGACCGGCACCGAAGGAATAATCCACGGGGATCCCGTAACCCCAGGCGTGCAGCCGGTTCACCAGCTCGTAATAGACCTCGGCCTTGTCCCGCTGGGAAAGATCGGGCATGGACCTGAGATGGTAATTCCTGGTTATTTCCAGAAGCGTCCAGTCCAGATCCTGGCCGGTCAGGCGCTCCAGCTCCTGCATCAGTACCACCAGGACGTGCCCGGAACTGAAGATGAAACGCCTTCCCAGTTTCCGGTGATATATGGCGCCTTCCTCCTCCCTCCACTCCAGATCGGTGAGCATGAGCGGCAGCCCGCAGCGGCGGCAGTTGTTTTTCCTGACCACCAGCGAATCGACCCCGTCTCGCACGTCGGACAGTTTCCTCTTGGCCTCCCTCAGGGCGCGAAGGGCCTCCCTATCCGGCTCCGCATGCTCGAGGGTTTCCGAGGCGGGGACCGCGGTGAGCAGGTAACCCTCGCCTTCCCTATACCAAGCCATCTCCGCCGGCTTTCCCTCCACCAGCTCGAAGAAACCTTTTGAACCCCAAGCAAGGGAAAGTATGTCAAAGGGGTTGGTAACCCTCACCAGAACCATCCGGTGTCGCTTATATTCCACCAGTTCCAGGTGGCCGAAACCGAACAGGGCCAGTTCCTCCACCACGCGCCGGATCACCGCGGAGAAGGGCAAGGAGCGGACGAGCATCCTGCGCCACCCGTAGAGCACGTTCTCCTCCACGTAGTCCCGCACCGACGCCCTCTGTCCCCGCACGTAAATCTCGGAGATGGAAACCCCCAGCCTGTTTTCCAGTTCTTCCCAGATGTAGGGATAATAATCGGCCTCGAAGAAGACCATGCGCATGTTGGGGTCGCGCCGGGATATGATGGCGCCGTTCCCGGTCCATAGGAAATGGCGGGATAGTCTACGGGGTAAACCGCATTCCGGGCAGCGAGCCAGAGCCATCCTCGACGACCGCCTTTTGCGTCCCCGGACGGCGTTCCGTCCTCATGCGTCCTCGTTCCGGGAATCGGTCCTTTTTCCCAGTATACTCCACTTCCTCAACCGCGCCTGCCACGGCTCCAGGGGTTACGGCGCCGTCTCCCCGGCGAGAGCGGCCATGCGATCCAGGAGCTCGCTCAGGCGGGTCATCTTCTCCCCGTAGGCGGTCCAGTCGCCGGAACGGAGAGCGGCTTGGGCCTCGTCGTAGACCCGGTTGGCCTCCCGAGCCAGGGCGGCCAGGTCTTCCACGGGCTGCGGTTCCGGCTGGGGCTGGGGTTGGGGTTGCGGCTGAGCCTCCGCGGCGAAGACGGCCTTCAGGGCCTCCTCGAGGGTGGGTCTCATCTCCACCCTGTTTCCGAAACCCACGATAACCCTCTTGAGCTGGGGAATGGCCGGGTTGGTGGCCAGAAGATAGAGCGGTTCCACGTAGATGAGAGATTCCTCGATGGGGATGACCAGGGTGTTTCCGCGGATGACCCTCGAACCCGCCTGGTTCCAGAGGGTTATCTGTTCCGATATCTCTGTCTTCTGGTCCACGAGGGACTCGAACTGCTGGGTCCCGTTGACCAGGGTACCGGCGGGGAAGGAGAAGTTCAGGAGTTTCCCGTAATCGGGAAAATCGCACCTGGCCGCTACCCAGTCCACCATGTTGTCCTTCCCCCTGGGGTTGAAGGGGAGCATGAGCACCATCTCCTCCTTTTCCTCCCCGGGGATCTTGAGGATAACGTAATAGGGGGTGACCGGCTGCGGTTCGGCCGCCGCGCCGTAGGTCTCCGTGGAGACGTCCCACACGTCCTCCTTCTGATAGAAAGCGCCGACGTCGTCGATGTGATAGGTGCGGAACATCTCCATCTGCACGGAGAACAGGTCCTCCGGGTAACGCAGGTGTTTCTTGATGTCCTGCGGCATCTCCTCCAAGGGGGTGAAGAGATCCGGGAAGATCTTGGCGTAGGTTAGGGCGATGGGATCCTCGGGATCCACAAGAAAATAGGTGAGGGTGCCGTCGAAGGCGTCGATGACCACCTTCACCGAGTTCCGTATGTAGTTGATGTCCTCATTGTAGGACTCGGAGTAGGGATAGAGATTCGTGGTGGTGTAAGCGTCTACGATCCAGACCAGGCGCCCGTCCTCCGTTATCACCAGGTACGGGTCGTTATCCAGGCGGAGGAAGGGGGCCACTTCCAAGGTCCGCTCCTTTATGTTCCGGCGGAACATCACCCGGGAATCGCTCTTTATATAACCGCTGAAGAGGAAGGAGACGTCCCGGTTGCGAACGGAAAAGGCCAGGCGCCTCAGGAAATTGGATACCGGTATGCCTCCTCGGCCCTGGTAGTGGGGTTCCACGTACTTGTTGGTGTTGCCCAAAGGATAATCTATCTCCGCGGCCCCCGTGCGCACGACGACGTAATCGTGGGTTTGCTCCCCGTAATAGATCTCGGGGCGGTTTATCTCCACGCCCAGACCATCCTCGATCACCGGGGGTATGTCCCTGACAAGGAGAACGATGTCGCCTTCCGCGTTCACCTCGTTGGTGGGGCTCATGACCACCCCGTAGCCGTGCGTATAGGAGAGGCGCGTGTTCTGCCAGGTACGGGCGTCCTCCCGCAGCTGGTCCACGACCAGTTCCCGCCCGGAGACCAGCATCTGGGTGTAGTCTCCGTCGAACACGGTGTAGCGATCCACGTCCACGTCGTTGAAGTTGTATTCCTGCCTCAACTCCTGGCGCTGGTTGAAGACCTGCTGCACCAGGCGAGGGTCCCACAGGCGGATGTTGTTCACCGTGGCGGAGTTGGCCTGGATGTCCTGGTAGGTGAGGGCGAGTGACGCAGGGAAAACCCTTCGTTCCACCGTGGCCCGCTCGCCGTCGTCCTGGATGCGGAAAGCGTCCTGGGTGAACTCTATGTTGTAGCCTATGTATTCGCTTTCCCGCGCCAGCTCCTTGGGCTTGACCACGTAGGTCTGGACGATGAAGGGATATAGTGACCCGGCCAGTATGGAGATGACCACTATGCCCACAACCCCCGCCAGGGGCAGGCGCCATCCCTTATATCTTATGTTGAGGACGAAAAGCCCCGCGCAGACGAAGCAGGTAACGACGAGTATCCAATAGGCCGGTATCCGGGCATGCACGTCTGTGTAGGTGGCGCCGGCCACCGGCCCGTGATGGGAGTGCAACAGGGCCAACATGTCCAGGCGGAACCTCCAAGCCTGCACCAGGAGGAGCACCCCCGCCAGCACCGAGAGGTGCACCTTGACGTGGGCCGCGAAGCGCTGACCCTTGGCGCTGAAGTTTATGGCCCCGTAAAGGAAATGGGCGACGGCGGAGACGATGATCGTGAAGATGAGGACGGTGAACAGCCAGTCGCTGAAGTAGCGGAGCAGGGGGAACTGGAAGACGTAGAACCCCAGGTCCTTCCGGAAGATGGGGTCCACCCGGCCGAAGGGGACGTGGTTGAAATACTTGAGCACGTTCTCCCACTGCCCAGCCGACGACCACCCCACCAAAAAGGCGATGAAGGCGGACAAGATGATTATCCCCCGGTCCAGCCAGCGTCCGGCGCTTTCCCGGAAACGGGCCACCGACTCCTCCACCGGCGAGAGATCCACCTGCGGCCTCTCGTATCGGGGCGTAAGGCGTTTCGCCAGGTAGATGTTACCGTAGAAAACCGCGAAGAAAAGCAGCCCGAAGGCGAAGAACAGCCACACCCGGGTTACCACTCTCTTCCAGAAGACGGAAGTGTAGCCTACCTCCTTGTACCACAGGTAATCGGTGTAAAAGGTGGAGAGCCAGGATGCGCTCAGGATGAGCACCACCAGCACGATGACCATTATCCCCGCCGTCCACTTTACCCGGGGGCTTATCTTATCCCATCTTTCCCGGAAGCCGCCGCCATCCCCCTTGCGTCCTTGCCCTCGCAGAAAGGGGACTTCCTCCCTGCCGGGGCGGCGGAAAAGGGATTCCCAGGGGAACCGTTCTTCGTTCAAGGCAACTCTCCTTCAGGTCTTACTCGGATAAGAGAAGGCCGTTCACCATCTGCGGAGTCCGATCCGCGTGACCAGCCTCCCTTCTCTTGGGTCCAAATTCCTTCACCCCCGACGTTTGCAGCCCTCCCGGCCGGATCGCCACCAGCCTCCCTTCCGAACTCGATATCATTATTCCCCCGGGAGGGAGTACCGGCTGAACACGGAGGGGTCTAATTCGCAAGTCAAAAGACGCCCACCAGCTTCTTGTAGGCCTCCACCACGGCGGGCAGATTCTGGCCCGCCCTCCCCAGACAGATAAGGTCCGCCAAGTGATCCTGGTAGGTGCTCACGGTGTTAAAAAATATGAGTCGTCCTCCGTTCCTCTTGGTGTATTCGGGAAGGGCTGCCGCCGGGTAGACCTCCAGGCTGCAGCCGACGACCAGCATGAGATCGGAAGTGGATGCCAACTCCGCCGCTCGGGCCAGTACTCGCGAATCGAGAGGCTCTCCGAAAAAGACCACGTCGGGCTTGATCACCGCCCCGTCGTCCGGGCAGTAAGCCACCCTGTTGCCATGATCGCTGAGCTCCTTCAGCTCCTCGAGGCCGAATACGCGGTTGCAGCGCATGCAGTGGCCCGTTCGGTGGGTCCCGTGGAGCTCCAACACCTGTGTGGATCCAGCTCTCTGGTGCAGGTGGTCGATGTTCTGAGTGATCACCGCCCGGCACTTGCCCAACCTCTCCAACTCGGCCAGGGCATAATGGGCGGGGTTGGGCTCCGCGTTCTCCAGGGTGGGGTTGAGCTCCCTGGCCATCTCCCAGAACCGCTCCGGATGATTGACGAAGGACTCGTAGGTCCCGTAAAGAAGAGGGTCGTACTTGGTCCACAGGCCGCCGGGGGAACGGAAATCGGGTATCCCCGATTCCGTGGATATCCCCGCCCCGGTGAGGGCCACCACCTGTACGGAATCCAGTATCATCTGCGCCGCGCGCCGGACGGAGTCCTCATCCACCATCACATCACCTGCCGAGCAGCTCATCCCATCCTTCTCTCCCGCCTGCACGGTGAGATTATAGCACCTTTCGGGGCACGGGAAGGTGCGCCGCAGCTCAAGGAACTGCGCCCAGGCCGTTGTGCCCTCCCTCCCATACCCCGTGATACAGGAAGTAGAGGGAACGCTCGGCCACGATCTCCCGGTCGGAGGACAATCGCAGGGAAACGTCCAGGCCCGGGCCCACCACCTGGTTGACGTTGACCGTACTCCTCCTGCCAGCCGGGACGAAGACCGTCGCCTTCTTCTCGCCCGCTTCCGTGAGATCGACGACCATGGTCACCTGAGCCACCTCGTCCGAGGGGTTGTAAAAGCACAGCCACTCCTCGAAGCCCTCCCGGGTGGTCCCCTCGGCGAAATACCAGTCCGGGCTGAGGACGGGGCTACCCATGGTGATGTGCCCTCCGTCCCAAACCCCCCGGTAGTTGAAGTACATGGGGCGTTCGGCCACCACGGGTCGGCTGGAATGGATTTCCAGGGCCACGTCCCTATCCTCACCCACCTCCGCG
>JACVJF010000076.1 GCA_015711855.1 Candidatus Solincola quzhuomuensis
GTCTGCGAGATAGACAAACAAGCATTGAAGCATCAAAGAATTCTCTGTAGTTCATCCCACAACCTCCTAGTTGCAGTCTGCGAGCAAGAAAAACAAGCATTGAAGCTGGAATCCACAAAATATTGCAGACAACAATGAATATAGTTGCAGTCTGCGAGCAAGAAAAACAAGCATTGAAGCATCGACGCTTGGACCCGCGGCGTCACCGCCGCTGGAGTTGCAGTCTGCGAGCAAGAAAAACAAGCATTGAAGCGGTGTCAGTCTACATCATGCCGTAGACTGATAGCCATGAGTTGCAGTCTGCGAGCAAGAAAAACAAGCATTGAAGCTGCAACAAGTCTCTCACTCCCTCCGTGAGCATATCTCGTTGCAGTCTGCGAGCAAGAAAAACAAGCATTGAAGCTGCTCAGCACAACGCTTGGGGGATGTTGGCTTACCCTGTTGCAGTCTGCGAGCAAGAAAAACAAGCATTGAAGCTTTCCCGATGAGTCACTTGCTTGGAACCGGGCCTCGGTAAAGTTGTTGAGCAAGAAATAGGCGAAATATTAAAATAACATAAAGGAGTTGGTCGTATTTCCTACATTGTTTGATGCGTTGCGAGAAGCGTTTTTAACTGCGAAATAGTGCCGGCATGTTGTTTGTAAAAGGCAAACCAGGAAAACACTGAACGGATGAGTCAACCAAAAACAACCCCGCCTTTATCGAGTGGGAGGTAAGCGAAGTGCTTTCCGAATCGTTACTCCCCATGAAGACAGGTGCAACTTCTACGACTTTCCATAGGCGCCATGAAAAAGGAGTAGGAGTGTAAGGTCAATGTTGCCAAAATAGATATTGATGCCGTTTGCTGATCAGGTAGGAGAATGGGTTGAGGTTGAAGTACGGTTGGCCGAAATGCCGTTTTCGTGATTGTCGAAATAAGATTGGGGGGATGATAGATGCCTATCCCTGATTACCAGACCTTGATGAAGCCATTTCTGCTCAAGCTGGCCGATGGTAATCCGCACACTATGAAAGAGCTAGCCGAGCAACTTGCCGATTACTTCCACTTAACCGAAGACGAGCGCGTAAAAACGATTCCCAGCGGTATGCAGCCGCTCTTTTATAATCACGTGGGGTGGGCGAGAACTTATTTGAAGAAGGCCGGTTTAATCGAGAGTCCACGGCGTGGGGTAGTACGCATCACGGATCGTGGAAAAGCAATAATACATGAAGACCCAGAAAGCATTGACAATAAATTCCTCATGCGGTTTGAGGAATTCAGATCTTATTATGAAAGAGGCGTTCGCACACTAAAAGAATATAGAGAGAGCGTCCGCAGATCGGGGGCATCGGAAAATTCAATATCAAGCGGCCCTGAACCTAATGCCTTGATAGATACTCCTGAAGAAGCAATAGCAAAGGCATTGGCAGAACTTAATGAGGCAGTTCTTTATGATTTGCGCGAGAAGCTTAGAACGCTGTCACCTCATGTCTTTGAGCGTTTAGTGCTTGATGTTCTTCTCAAGATGGGCTATGGCGGTTCTCAGCTTGATGCGGGTAAGTTAACCGGGGGGAGCGGGGATGAGGGCATCGACGGCCTTATTCGACAGGACCCGCTGGGATTGGACTCCATCTATCTGCAGGCGAAACATTGGTCCCAACCCGTGGGTCGACCCGAGATCCAGAGATTCGTCGGTGCTTTGCAGGGGAAGCGGGCGAGGAGAGGGGTTTTCATCACCTCGTCGGAGTTTACGAAAGAGGCCCGCGAGTATGCCGACCATCTCGAGCCCAAGGTGGTTTTGATTGACGGTAGCGATCTTGCCCGACTCATGTTTGACTACGGCGTGGGGGTTTCCGCCATCCGCACGATAGAGATCAAGCGCATCGATAGCGATTATTTTGCGGTGCTTATGGGGGAGGGTGATTAAGTACGCCTTCCAGGTAGAAATTGTCTACGGCAGCCGTATGGTCGAACTTACAGCGCCCTTATTTCCGATGTGGTGGAAATCAGGCCGTGTCCGCCGCCTCAATGCGAAGAAGAGCGGTCATGGAGCAGGGATTTGATCCTTTGGGCGATGGAATCGGCCAGGGCGCGTTTGTCCCTTCCTTCCCGCAGGGCGCCCGCCAATAGGTCGAGGCAGGCCCGGACCTCGTCGTTGGGCCCGGGAAGGCAGACGATGAGGGTTCGGTTGTACTCCCCGACGGCTACGCGGACCCCGTCCTTCGCGTGCCTACCCGTGCCCACCTCGTAGCGGCAGACGTAAGGCGTCGCCGCCTCGGGGTCCAGGTCCTTCACCGCCTCCACCGTCTGGTCCTTCTCCTCCGCGCCCACGCCGCCGGTGGTGATCACCACCCCGTAGCCGTAGACCTCGGAGGCCTCGCGTATCTTCGCCGCGATGGCTGTCCTGTCGTCGGGCAGGGCTTCGCCCCGCGAGACCTTGAAGCCCTCCTTCTCCAAGCGTTCCTTGATGGCCGGCGTGTTGGTGTCCTCTATCTCCTGGTTCTGCACCTCGCTTCCCGAGGGGAAGACGATCACCAGCTTTTCCACGTTTTTCCTTATCTCCTCCGCAAGCTCCCTTCCGGAGTTTATGGCCCCCGTGGCCGCGTCCCGTTCATGGGCTATCCATCCCAACATCCCTCTGGAGGAGACTTGAGCCCCCTCCGTGACGGTCACCCCTGGCAGGGCGCCCAGCTTTTGGAGAAGCGCCGGTTCTTGGCCGGCGATGCCTTGGGCGTCGAGGTGCGCCACGTGGACGTCCAGGACAAGCGTTCCGGGACGGTAGTCGGTAACCAACACGTCGCGTCCCTCCAGGCCCAGGACTTCGGCGACCACCTGGGCGATGGCCGAGAGGTTGGCGCGCCGCAGGTGGATGCCCCTTATCTCCAGCTCCGTCTTGCGCAAAAGACCAAATTCTTCCATCCTTGTCGGTCACTCCAAGTTCCTCTGCCGGAGCCACCTCGGCAGGAGTTCCTCTTCCACCTTCCTCCTCACCTCGGGGGCCTTGCGCATCAGCTCGTCCGCCAGGGAGGGACTCAGGTTGAGGTGCCCGAAGCTTCCGTCGAAGACCAGCACCTTGTCGGTGCGCGCCGCGCGGCGGGCCCACTTCAAGGCCGTTTCGAGGTCCGGGGCGGCGCGGATTATACCCAGGTCTCCCATGGCCTTGAAGAGCGGGTTGGCCCGGTCCAGCCTCAGGTAGTCCAGCTGGTCCCGCCCCACCACGTATATGGGCTTGGAGAAGAGGTTCAGGAAGGGGATGCCCGCCCACTGCTGGTTGATGACCACGGCCTTGAGCGCGGGGTTTATCCCCGTCCGCAGCATCTTCGTGGGCAGGTCCTCCCTTTCCTCGTAGGGCACCTCATCTATCATCATCAGGGCGGAGGGCGAGTCCAGGTCCAGGATGTCGTGCCCCGCGCAGTTGGAGAACATGAGGACGCCGAAGGTCACGCCCCCGGCGTGGACGTAATAACCCCACCTGCCCCCGTCGATGACCGCTACGCATTCCTCTATGGATTCGAGGAGTTTCTGCATCTTCCCGAACCTCTCCAGGTGTCCACGGGTGATGCGCCGGTCCAGAGCGAAGAGGTCGTTGTCGGCGTCGATGGCCATTATCCCGGTGGGGGAGAGCCTCATGATGCAGCTGAAGGCGTACCTCTCCTGGACGTAGGGCGACATGAATATGGCCACCGGCAGGAAGTTGCAGCTGCGGTTCTTGTAGGAATAGTGGTAGGCGGAGCGCGTCTCCAGGCGGGCGTAGGACATGGCGAAGGCCTTGAAGCTCCTGGCCAGGAAGCGGTGGAAGTACATCTCCCGGGGGTCGTCGTAGTAGGAGTGCACGAACCAGTCGGCGTCGTAGGCCTTCTTGACGCCGTAGAGGGTCCCCACCTCGGTCTCGATGGCCACCCCTTCGTCGTAGGGACCGAACTCGAACACCCTGCCCTCGAAGAGCTCCTCCAGGTGGAAGGCCTCGATCACCTCGCGCGATTCCCGGAAGCCCCGGTAGGCGGCCACCCCGAGGTATACTTCCTCGCAGCCGGTGCGCTCCCGGACGGCGTCCTTAACCGCGCCGAGCATCTCGCGGTACGGCCGGCCGCCGAAGATGCTGAAGCCGTGTTCGGAGGCCAAAAGGTGCACGCGGTGCCCGGGCTTGATCATGCTCATGTCCACGTTTTCCAGGGCCTGGAAGGTGTTTGGGCGGATCGCCGAGCAATCCTCCCCGTAGCAGTAGATGGCCTCCGGGAACTCGGGAAAGAGGGTGCTCACCGGAAGGGAGACGAAACCAGGATGTTCGGCGGCGCGCTTGCGGGGCGGCGACTGGTAAACGGACTCCATGAACGGGAAGGGGGACACGGCGGGCCGGTACATCTTTCACGCCTCCTCACGTCTCTCTCGGCCCCGGTACTTCCTGATCAGGGCCACGTCCTCGACAAGCCGGAACTGAGGGAAGCGAGCGTCTATCTCCCGCAGCCTTTCCTCGGGGATGTCCAGCGGGTCCAGGGGGTGGTGGTAGAGGCGGCTCTTCCGCCTCCCCTCCGGCGTGATACCTCCGGCTTCCAGGATCTTGAAAACGTTAACCAGGCAGTAGATGCCGCATCCCCGGCGCACGCCGGTCATGGCGCACACGTCCTCCGGGGTCTTTGCTCCCAGCAGGACGGCGGCCGCCAGTTCTCGGGCGGTGATGAAGGAGCAGGCGCAGACGGCCTCGCCCGGGGCCAGGCCCGCCCTGCGGCAGAGCCGCTTGATCTCCTCGGGATCGAGGCCGCTGAGGTCCACGCGCAGCGCGCGGTCGGCCTCGCGCGGGAGCATGGTGATGGCGTTCTCCGGGCAGGCGTCCATGCAGCGCTGGCAGTCGATGCATCTTGCGGGGTTCACGGTCATCTTCTTCTCGTCCTTTTTATCCCGCGCGAGGGAGATGGCCGCGGCGGGGCATATCTCCTCGCATTTGCGGCACTTTCGGCAGAGCGCCTGGTCTATGCTCGGGAGGTACTCGCGCAGGATCATGAGGCCTCCTTTTTCAACTCCCTTCTTCTGACGGGGACGGCCTTTTTTCTTCCCAGGCTTCCCAGCGCCTCGCCGAGGAGCATGAATAGGGCGATGACGCAGGAGAGGTCGCCTTCCAGGGTCATCATCCCCCGGTTCAGGTACTCCGCCGCGTGGAGGCGCAGCCTCTTGCCCCAGGTGTCCGCGTCCCCCCACCCGTTCCAGGTCACGGCGAAGTCCGCGGGCCCGTCGCATCCCGGAAGGTATCGGAGCTTGCCCTTTTGGAGTCGGAAAAGACCGGCGGATGACCCGTCTCCGGAACGCACGGCGAAGGAGAGGTCGGCCTCCTTCAGGCGCCTTCTGAAGGAGTGGTCGACCAGCGCGGCGAGGCCGAACAGCAAGCGCAGCGCGACGTAGCAGAAAGCGAGGACGGCCCTGAAAACCATTGAAACCATCGAAGATATCCTCCTCCGTGTGGATCTTTTCCTTCCTCTTCCCACCGGCCAAAGGGCGGCTTGTCTTCGTGCGCCCCGTTTTTTAAGTACCGACCACTTCCATGCGCATGTCGAGGAGCGGGGCGTCCACGATGGCCCTGCCCACGTCCAGGATGTCCACGTCGATGGATTTGAGCTCCGCCACGTCTTCCAGTCTGACGTTTCCCCCGAAGGCGATCTTTACCCCCTCACGGAGGCCGGAGTCCCGCAGGACCTCGGAGGCCAGGCGGACGTCATCCTTGTTCCCGGTGTCCACGAAGACGATCCCCGCGCCGCAAGAGGCGGCCTCGCACACTTCCGTGGCCACGTCTCCGTATTCCCCCTTGATCTGGATCACCTTGGTATGCCCTTTAAGGCTCGAAGCCGCCTGCAGGGCCTTCCGGATGCCGCCGAGCATGCGCACGTAGTTCTTGTCCAAGTAGACGAAAGGGCCGGAGGCGATGCGAAAGTGGGCGCCTCCCGTGACGACGGCGCGGCGGACGGGCTCTTTGAGGGAGGGAGGCATCTTCTTCCACGCACCGCAGACCACCCGCGGCCTACCTCCCGCCAAGTCAACGAAGGCGCGGGCGGCGGTGGCGATGCCCGAGGTCTTGGCCAGGAGTCCCAGCATGGACTCCTCCGCCGCGGCCACCTGATGCGGCGTCCCGCGGAATGCGGCCAGGATCTCCCCCTCACGAGCCCAAGTTCCCTCATCGGCCGTTTTCAGTAGAAATATCCCCAGCTTTTCCGCTTCCCTGGCGACGTCGTCGGACCCCGAGACAACCCCTTCCTGCCCGGCGACTACGTGCACGGTGAAGAGCTTTCCCGCGATCCCGCGGAACAATTCCTCCCGCACGTCCTGAAACCCGTTTATCCCGACCGCCATTCATCGCCCCCTCTGTGTCGGCGAAGCGTACACCCTTGCCATGCGTGGAACTGTCTCCGAAAAGAAGGCGGTTGATGCCATTGAATCTTAAGTCAATTATGTTGAAACGCTACTAAATTATTATATTCTAGCTCTTCTAGCTCTCCCATGCGTGGCTCGAAGTCTCATCGTCCGCGGGACTCAGGTCACGTCGGCGTAGCTCTCCACGCGGCGAAGGAACTCGTTCATCATCAGGTCGCCGTCGGCCACCTCTATCCTCACGGCTTTCTTGGGGCAGACGAAGGCGCAGATGCCGCAGCCCTTGCAGCCCTCCCCGATGACGGCGCGCTTGTCCTCCAGGCGGATGGCCCCGGTGAAACAGGCCCTCACGCACTTGCCGCAACCGTTGCACTCCTCGGTAACCTCGATGCGAAGGCCCTCCAGGCGGTGTATGCGGCTTCTTATGTCCTGGTCCCAGTTGTGGATGTTGCGCATGGCGATGCAGCAGCAAGGGCAGCAGAAGCAGAGGGTGAGGAAGCGCCCCCAGTCCTTCATGGGGATCCCCAACATGAAGGGATCGGGGTCCACGCGCCCGATCTGGATGACCAGCCCCTCGGCCGCCGCCCGCTCCACGTGGGCCAGGGCTTCCTCAACGGAGACTGGTCTGCCGATGCTGGGATCTATACGCCGCGTCGCCTCGCCCATGAAGATGCAGCCGATTTCCATGGGATAGTCCCGGCAGCGGCAGCCCAAGCGGCACAGGCAAAGGGGAAGGATCACCCGGTGACAAGACCTGCGGATGATCTCCTCCACCGCCTGGCGGGGCACCACCGTGGAGCCCGTCTCCAGCTCCCGATTGACGGGGACGAGGGTCACGTCGTAGTGGTCGCGGTTCACTATCCAGCCGGTGAGCCTCCCCACCACTGGCCAAGCGGTGGTCTTGGTCCAGAGGTCTGTCACCGGCTGCCAGACCGCCGCCACCTTTAGGAAGGTCTTCCAGTTCCTGGGGATTATCTTACCGCTCATCCCGATTTCGCCCGACGCCGCCCCGCCTTCTTCCGGGAGACCACCTGATCCACGAAGGTCTCCACCTCGTGCTGGAAGATCTCCATGGGGGTCTGCCGCTTATCGAAGACGTCCCCGATGAGGACCAGGGTGGGTATGCCCAGCCGCTTCATGAGCTCGCGGCGGAAGAAGGATATGGTGCCCAGGGTGTGCTTGCAGGCGTGCACCCCGCCGAAGACGCAGGCGTCCGCCCCCAGGTCCTGCACGGCGTAGCAGATGTCGTCCACCCAGCGTAGGGAGATGGTCTCCCCGCCCATCTGCCGGGTCATGGGGTAGTCGAAGGCGATGTCCGCGTAGGCCCGCAGCATGCTCTCCTTGCTGGAGTAGTCGATGGGCGGGAAGTAGTGGATGGCCAGGATGTCTCCCAGGATGGAGATGCCCTTCTTCTCCATCCAGGTGAAGTAGTTGTAGAAGTCGAAGAGCCAGTAGATATAGCTCACGTAGATGCGGGCCACCTCCTCGGGTGCCGCGTATTCGCCCTTGCGCAGCCTCTCCTTGGAGATGTCCACCATGCGCCGCAGGACCTCCACGCAGTCTTCCCGGCCCCACATCTGACTGCGCAGGACCAGCAGGGTCATGCTGAAGATGTTGGGCACCGGGCAGGGACGGGCCTTCTTCAGCTCCCAGTACTCGTTGTAGAGTTCCACGGCTTGGTAGGCGCGCTGCATGACCTCGCGCAGGCGGTCCTCCTTGAGCTCCTCGCCCGTCCACTCCTCCAGCTCGCGCACGAAGCGCAGTAGGTACTTGTAGTACTGCTCGCGCCCGCGCGGGGACTCGTCCACCGGCTTTTCCAGGATGAACTGAGGGATGCCCAGGTAATCGGCGGCGAAGGCGTGGATCTTGGCGTTGGGATTGCAGCTGCCGGGCGTGTTGTAGACGATGGCGTCCGGCTTGAGGCCTGGCCCGGCCAAAAGGGAGGCGATGCCGATGGTGTTCCCGGAGCAGAGGGAGTCGGGGAGCCCCAGGCTCATGGCGTAATCCCAGAAGCGCTCTCCCTGTCCGTAGCAGATGTTGACGATGGCCCCGGAGACGATCTCCGTGCACAGGGGGAAGAGGGAGTCGAAGGCCCAGAAGAGCTCCGGCGGGAAGGTGAAGGGGATGAAGATGAGCTTCTTGCCCTCCGATTGGGCCCGCATCGCCTCCCAGAAGAGCTCCAGGAGCCTTTGGAAGAAGAATATCTCCAGGCCTCGGTTGGCAGGAAGTTCCAGCAGTCCCAGCACGGTGTTCTTGAGCTCCGGGAAGACGAAGTTGGCCGCCCCCTCCACGGCCTCGTCGCTCACCTGCTCCGTGAACTTGTAGACCATCTCCAGGATGCCCACGGCCCTCTCGAAGCCGTTCTCTCCCGGCCGCATGACGTAGCCCTTTTCCATCATCTCTCACCTCCGCCGTAACAGTGTTTGGCGTCTTGCGGACGAAATGCCGATGAACGCGGCGCACGGCCCCTCGCATACGCCCCAGGTCCTTCGAGACCTCGTCCCGGGATCGCCGACTTCGCGCTGCGGGGGGCGAGGGCGCCGAACCCAGAGGTCATCGACCTCACCGAGCACCACCCCCGATCCTTTCCAGGAAGGCCTGTACCCGCGTCTTTATCCGACCCAGGTCGGCGGCGGCGCTGTACTCCTTTTCCAGGACCAACACCGGAATGCCTGAATTTTCCAGATCGCGTCGCACCAGGACGGAGTCCGTCCCGTGCAGGTCGCAGAACTTGTTGTAGAGATAGATCGCACCGTCCACCCCGGCCCTCTTCGCGGCATCCAGGATGTAGCTCCGGCGCTTGTCGTACTCCTTGTACATGCGAGGGCAGAAGATGGTGTTCAGGTATCCCTCCGCCAGCTCGTCCAAGGGGTTTTCCCCGGTGCCCGGCCGGTGCAGGAAAGCCCGGGATCCGAAGCAAAGGGCGTCGGCCACCACCACCGCCCCCAGGCTTTCCATCTCCTCCAGCCAGGCCACCTCGTCGGTGGCCGGGCCGCAGAGCATAAGGCGGGCCTTGGGCTTCCTCCCGGGGGCCTCGCGCCTCTCCTCGATGAAGGAGGAGAGAAGATCGGCGAAGTCCTTCCCGGTCATGTGCGAGCCGGCCAACTCCAAAGCCAAGGCCTCGCTTCCCGTGACCCGGGGCTCCGGGAGCTCGCGGAGCTCGCAGAGTTCCCGCCATCTCTTCCGCACCAAGTTCCAGTCCTCGATCGCCCCGCGGAGGGACTCCGTCTCCACCGGGGCGTTGAAGTGGGAGGCCAGGTGTTCGCGCAGCAGTTCCAGCTCTCCCCGGAAGTATTCCAGGGAGTCGTCGCGGAAGAAGTGAGGCACCTTTAGGTAGTGGAAGAAGGGTAGGTTCTTGTTGTGCTGCCAGTTCTCGAACATGGCCCGCAGGTGGTCGCAGCCGTTGGTCTCGATGATGCCGTCCAGGAAGTCGTAGGTGCCGTCCAGGGCCAACTGCAGGCAGGAGCGGCAAAAGGAGCAGTTGAAGAGGGACATCTCTCCGTCGGCCAGGTCGGTTCTGGGGTTGCCCAAGGCCTTGATGCGGTAGGGGAGCAAGCCCGCGGCCTCGACGAGCTCCACCGGGGTGGCCACGCAGGAATATCCCACCACCCGGCCGCCTTTTTCCTTCCACTTTTGGACATAGGGGTCGTAAATCTCCTTTATCTCCAGTGCGGTTCCGGATACGGCCATCGTCCTCACCTCCTCCGGCACTCGCTTGCCGTGCCTGAAAGGGAACGCCATGTATGCATCCTTCGATGGTTGCGACGCGGTAGCGTCCCTCACCTATCCGGAAGGATTGCCGACTTCCTCATAGCCGTCGCCTCCTTGGTCCGCAAAGTTTAAATCATGAGTCGAGCCCCGTTCCCCGTAGTAGGAGATTGTGGCCTGTGGTTTAGCCCATGCGTGGTGTCCGGCGACTTCATCTTCACCTCCTCCTACGGGAAGCCCACCCCGCGCGAAGCCCGGCCAGGTAGCCCCTGAAACCCTGGTAGATGACGGCGACCGTCCCTTTAAGCACTGCTGCGGCCACCTCGGGCCGTGCGGCCAGGATATCCCGCAAGCGCAAGCCCGCGGAGCGGAATAGGTCTTCCAACACCCGAGCGTCGAGCGAGCGCAGGAAGGTGCCGACGTATCCCTCTGCCGAGGGGGGTTGGCGGAGGCGTAGGTTTAGGTTGCGCAGGACTTCGTTGAGCCTCCGGGCCAGGGCTTGGGCCTCCAGCCGCTCCCGGAACTCCGCGCGCAGAGGCTCCGCGATCTCCCGCCAGGGAAGAGCGGGTCGGCCCCCGGTCGCGGTGACACCGCCCTTTTCTGCGAGGCGGCCTGCGCGCAGGAGGGCCGCCAGGGAGCGCGAGAGGCGGGCAAGCTCTTCCGCGCCGAGTCCGATGACGAAGGTCTCCCGCAGCCGGGAACGGTGCTCCGCGGGAAGGGAAGCGCTTTTTTCCAGCAGATTGGAAACGGCGCGCAGAACGGAGTTGGCCAGGGAGGCGGCGGCCTCCAGTAGGGAGGAGGCCAGATCCGCGTCCTCCAGCGCCTGTTCGGCCAGGGAGGTGAGGAGCGCTTCCCCCTCCTCGCCCAGGGCGGCCAGCGCCTCGGCCAGAAGGGGTTTGTCTATTCCTTCGGCCAACCTGGAGACTATGCGCGAGAAGGGCGCCGCTGAATACAGGCTCCCGTCTCCCAGGATGTAGCTTCCCCGGTGCAGGTTGACCACCAAGGCGGCGGCGCCGTTCAATGCCTCCGCCGCGTCCTTCCAGTCGATTTCCTCCAGGATGTTGAACAGAGCGTAGGTCAAGGCCTCCGCCGGCAGGTCCAACACCTTGAAGAGGGTCTTCAACACCTGCAGGGCTTGGTTGGCCGCCGGGGCCACCACGCTGAAGATGTTCACCAGGGCCACCGGGTTGTCCCCCAGGATCTCTATCTCCCGTCGCAGCCCCTCCAGCCGGTCGGAAGCCCGGTAAGCGAGGAACTTGCGCAGTTTGCCGAAGTCCACCGCCCTCGTGGCCCGCGAGAAGAAGTCCACCTGCTCTTCCACCAGGAGCTCGGGGCGTTCCTCGTGCAGGCGGATGAGCAGGCGGGAAAGGGAGTTCAAAAGCTCGCCCGCCATGTCGCCTTCCGCTCCCGGGAAGGACCGGGCCAGGATGCGCGCCGTCTTCTCCGGCGGAAGGCTTTCCATCCTCTCCAGGACCAACCGGGCCGCCTCCAGTAGGGCCTGGACCAACGTGGGGAGGTTTTCCAGCAGGGTATCAGAGAGTCGTCCCTCACCGTCCAGGAGCTCGTGGGCCAGTTCCCGCGGGTCCTTGCCGCCGATGTTTTCCAGGAAATTCCTGATAGTGTCTCGCAGGTCCTCCACTTTCAATTTGCTTCCCCCGTTGCCGTTGTCCATGCTCATCACCTCACCGTTTAGGATCGCGGATACACGCTCGCTGTCACTTTCTTCGACCTCACCGCATTCGCCCCCGTTGTTCTTACGACGATTTCGAGCCTAAAAGCCGCTTCGATACCTTTAGTTTTCCGGAGCGCATCCCATTTTTCCCCTACTGCTAAAGCCGCGTGCGTCGTGGCCTGCGCCCCCGCTCGCCCCTCGCCGTTCGCCGGAGCCGCCCCTTCTGCGCCGCGCGCTCTGAACGGAGCATCTTTTACTCCCCTCCCCAGCCGCGCCCGTCCCGCCCCCGGGACTTGTCCCACATTTAAGCCTTCACCGGAGCCGCCACCTCGGGCCGCGTACCCCATCCGGATCATGTCCTCCCTC
>JACVJF010000077.1 GCA_015711855.1 Candidatus Solincola quzhuomuensis
AGCCCTGGCGCTTGCCGGGGAGGGTATCGAGGTGCGGCTCATCGACTGTGACGTCGAGGAGCCCAATGACCATCTTTTCCTCCGGCCCGAGATCCGTTTCTCTGAGCGGGTAGAGTTGATGGTACCGAGGATCGACCCCGGCAGATGCGATCTTTGTCGGGCATGTGTGGATTTCTGCGCTTACAACGCCCTGGCCGTTGCCGGCGACCGGTTGATGGTCTTCGACGAACTGTGCCACTCCTGCGGGGGTTGCTCCCTGCTCTGCCCTCGGGATGCGGTTAAGGAGGAACCCATATCCGTCGGTAGAGTGGAGTGCGGCTTGGTCAGAGCATGCAAATGCGGCGAGACCGAGTTCTCCTTCTGCCAAGGGATCCTGGACATCGGCGAGCCCAAGGCCACGCCCATAGTCAGGAGGCTCAGAGCCATGATCGACGAAAAGGCGGTGAACATCCTGGATGGAGGACCGGGTTCGGGCTGCCCGGTCATGGAGACGGTCCGAGGGGTCGACTACTGCTTACTTGTGACGGAGCCCACCCAGTTCGGCCTGCACGACCTGCGCATGGCCCTCGAGATGGTCAGAGAACTAGGCACGCCCCACGGCGTGGTCATCAACAAGTACGTCCTCGGTGGGGGCGGCCTGGACACCTGGTGCGCGGAGAACGGCATACCCATCCTTTTACGCATCCCCTACAAGCGGGAGTACGCCTCCCTCTACTCCCGGGGTCTCAACTTGGTGGAGGAAGTCCCGGAGTGGAGGGGGCACTTACTCCACATGTTCCGAAAGATCGAGGCGGAAGTGTCGGCCGGAAAAGCGAAAGCGTGACGAGAACGGAAGGACGCTCTCGTTTCCCTCGCGATCCGGGGAAGGAAAGCCGGCGTTATGGAAACGGCCTCCCAAGGGTTTTTCGGAGGTCGACGGAGCGGGTAGTAAGGATCCTCTTAGAGGGAGAATGATCATGAAGCAGCTGGTGATGTTGAGCGGCAAGGGCGGCACGGGAAAGACCACCGTGACCGCGGCTCTGGCCGAGCTGGCGGGAAGGGTTATGATCGCCGACTGCGATGTGGAAGCGCCCAACCTCCACCTCCTCCTCAAGCCCAGAGTCCTGAGGTCCTACATCATGAACATTTCCCGCAAAGCGTGCATAGAGCCCGAGAAATGCACGCGGTGCGGGGAATGCGAGGAAAAATGTCGCTTTGGGGCCATCCGGGGAATCAGCGTAGACCCTCACGCCTGCGAGGGGTGCGGCCTCTGTGCGCATATCTGCCCCTCCAGCGCCGTGAACATGGAGAGTCCGGCGGGAGCGGAGGTCTTCATCGGTGAAACGCCCCACGGGGATATGGTGTGGGCCCGGCTGGCAGTAGGTGAAGAGGCCTCGGGTAAGGTGGTCTCCCAGGTGCGCATGGAGGCCCAGGCAACGGCCGTGGAGAAGGGATACGAACTTCTATTGATAGATGGATCGCCGGGCATCGGGTGCCCGGTGATCTCCTCGGTGACCGGCGTTCACCTGGCCCTAATGGTTGCCGAGCCCACCCCATCCGGGCGACATGACCTTTTACGCGCCCTGCAGACCGCGGCCTTTTTCCGCATACCATCCCTGGTGTGCATAAACAAATGCGACATGAACGAGGTGGAGGCGGAACGCATCAGAGCCGAGTGCGCCTCTCTGGGCGTCGAGGTGGTGGCAGAGATACCCTACCTGGAGCAACTGACAGAAGCTACCAGGTTGTGCCTTACCCCATTGGAGACGGAGGACGACGAAGTCGCTCGATACTTCCAAAGCCTGTACGATAAGGTGACGGAGAAGATGGGGACATCCCGCTTACAACCAAGATCGATTACTTGACAAATGCCAATTATTCTCTCAATATATTCGTATGCAGAACGCGTGAAATCACACTCAAAATAATGACCCGGGAAGCCGGACGGAACGGTCTTGCAAAGGAGGATGGACATGCTCATCTGTATAGCCGCGGAAGGCGGAGAGGTGTGCGCCCATTTCGGTCACTGCGAGGAATTCGCCCTTTTCGAGACGGATGGGGAGAATGTTAGGCCGCTCAAACGCGTACCCAATCCGGGGCATGCACCAGGAGTGCTTCCATCCTTGCTCAAAGGATGGGGGGTGACCCATGTGGTCTCCGGGGGGATGGGCAACCGCGCCGTGGCCCTCTTCCAATCCATGGACATCGAGGTCGTGACCGGGGCCCAAGGAGGACTTGAAGAGGTCGCCCGCGCCCTGGCCGCGGGAACTCTGGTCGCTGAGCCGAACGTATGCGATCACTCCGGGGAGCACGGCGGAGGACACTGCCGTGGACGAACCCCCTGACGAACCGGTTGATTTACATCCCCGGCTTTTTAGTTATTCCCACCGGATTGGCAGGCGGCTCCGATCGCTTTTTTGAGGACACGTGCTCGCCGCGAATATGCACCGCGGGGCCGGCCCCCTGAAGGTACCGGCGATGAGGCTGACGGTGAAAGACACGAAAACCACCTCCATCCGCAGCCCTTCTTTATTCCCACCCGGTCTTCACCCACATGGCACGAATCCGCCAAGTAGAGGCCGCAGGGGCGGTGATTGTCGACACGGTCCTTGGTGGCCAAAATGCCTATTAGTGTATCCATGAGCGGAGAGCAGGAGCGCGATCGAGAACATATAGACGACATAGGGATGCCGCACAACCCGCGTACTCGGCGAACCTCTTAGTCTTGCCCTTCCTCTCCTTATCTCATATCTCTCCAAGCGGGCAACTGGCCGGCGGCCTAATGCCAATTTCGATCCCGCCGCAGCTTGACAGCTGAGCATCCGACCATGAAACCCCCGATACTGCGTGAAAATCATGGATGATATATTAGGTATGCATGATTGGCGGGCGATTCCTTGAAGGTGAGCCGATTTGGAGAATTTCGATATTTCCAAGATAGAAAGTGCGGCCGTGGTGGGTGCCACCCGTGATCGTTCCAAATTCGGATATAAAGTGCTCATGGACCTGCGCCAAGGCGGCTACCGCGTCTACGGCATTAACCCCAATTACCGTGAGATCGAGGGGATAGATTGTTTTCCCGACGTCCAAAGCTTGCCCGAAGTCCCGGATCTGCTGATCTTCGTCGTCCCACCGGAAGTCACCGAAAAGGCCCTTGCCGAAGCGGCGAAGGCGGGAGTGAGAAGGGTCTGGATGCAACCGGGCTCCGAATCTCCCAGGGCCATAGCCTTCTGCAGGGAAAAAGGCATCCAGGCCATCCATGGCGCCTGCATCATGATCTACAGGAGAGAGGCCGAGGAAAGAGGCTTGGGAAGTTTTGGCCCGGATCGTTAGACCCGCCGAGCGTCCATGGAGCCTGTAGGGCTAAACCATCCCTGCTGTGGGTCATATACCGATTACCCCTGATCGAGGATCGCGAATCTATGGACGGACCATCTTCGACTTTCGCGCTCCACCCGGCTGTCATAAGGGCTTTCATTCTCGTGGTCGTCAACTCATCGGTCCCGAGGACAGTCCGGGTCCTCGAAAATCGGCCTCGTCCCTGACCCTCCCTCTTCAACGCCTTCACCTTCCGAACCATGACATCCCGACACGACAAACCCAAGGCGATCCCGCGGGTGTGTTCCGTGAGCGATTAGCGATGGTTTAAGCGCGGCCGAACGTCGTCTTGCCGCCGCCTCAATCCCTTGGCCTCCGGAACAGTGTCCGTATCGTCAGAGAGCAGGCCTCCGCCGGAGAGGTCCATGTAGCAGCGGGCGGTGGCGGTGAGAACCGCTCCTTCGGGTCTAAAGAAAAGGCGGTCCGCCCTGCGGGCCACGCGCACAGTGACCCAGAAGAACCTGCCGTTGCCGCCCGTCTCGCAGGACATAAGCTCTCCTCCGTTACGCCGGGCATACTCCCGGGCCGCTCCCGCGGGGTCGTTACCCACCCCGAAAAGCGGGGTGAGTTCCAATCCCGCCGCCTTAGCCGCCGCGTCGGCCGCGGTTTGAGCCTGCGCCCTGGCCGCATAGAGAAGGGTCACGTCGTGCAGGACTAACGCGAAAAGGAGCATCACCGGCACCATGACCGCCGACACGACGGTTATGCCCGCCGCCTCATCACCCATCAGGCCCCGCGCCCTCGAGAAAAAGGCCGCATGCCTTGAGGTCGGACCGGGTTTTAAGGCGGGGTTGCCGCTGCCACCGCTCCTATCCGCCGGTCCCGGAAAAGAACCCCTCCTCCCGAAACGGCGACTTGTTCGTCGGCAGCCGATGGACCCGATTACGTCGCCTTCGCGAGTCCTGTCTTTTTCCGCGCCCAACCGAGCTGTTTCCACGCCTTCGCAGCTACTTTCCGGTCGGCCCCGGCGCAACGAATCCTTCACACGCCCTCCCGATCGTTCTCGATCCGCATCTCCGCCCGTCCGCTCACGGTGACGGAGGGAAAGAGCTTCCCGACCGCGGGCAAGACCACCGGAACTTCGTATTCCACCACCACCTTTATCCACTCCCCCTTTTTCCTTGGGCCGCTCTCCACCCTGACCCTCAGCTTTTCCTGGTCCAAACCGGACGCGGCACGGGCCGCCGCGCCCTCGATAAGGGCCACGTTTCCCGTTTCCACCCCCTTCCTGGCTCCCTCGCGGGCTGCGGCGGAAACGGCGATCTGCGCCCTCATGACCACCACCGCCTGGGCCAATAGCATGAACACCAGGAGTAAAAAGGGAAGGACCATGGCGAATTCCGCGGTGGCCTGGGCCTTTTCCTCCGTCCACGCCCCCCGGGTTGGCCTCGAGCTTTTCCTGGGTAAAGACTCGGGAAAAAGGGTAGGCCTCGGCCCCGTTTCCTCGCCGACCACCTTAGAACTTCTTTTGTGAGAGCGGGTTATCCCGGACATGATGAAAGGTCCTCCCAATTGTCCATATCAAAGGCTTTCCCGATCCTCGCAAGGTCCACCCATGAAACGAACTCGTTCCGACGGAAAGCATCCTTTTCCCGATCCCCTTACGCAACCGGGCGGGAAACATCGGGGCTCGGAAAAACGCCGGTGCGCGTGCTCGCCTTAATGCCGTCTTCATCCCAAGCCCCCGGATGGAGTTCTCCATCCCCTAGGATCTCCAACCCATAAAGACTGCACACGAAAGAACTCTCATGTTATATGGGGCTATATGGGGCCTTATCCGCGCACGGAAATCGCCTCTTTCCGCCCCGTGTGTTGAACGATGGACGGTAGGATGGGCTGTGTTCTACGGAGCCTTTTTCTGCCGCTTAACCCCTTGAACTGTTTAGGACCGGGAGGTCAACCCAGAGTCTTGAAGGTCTCCTCCCGCTTGCCGCTCTTGATGCCCAGCTTCTTGAGGATATCCTGGGGGATCTCCGGCGTGACGTAACCGACGATGTCGTTGTAGTGCTGGATGAGAAAGCGGTCACCACGGCGCAGGCCGATGACCATGTCCGCGGCCTTGGACCTCAACTCCGTGGTGCTTATTATCTTTATAGCCATCTCTCCTCCTTCGGAGTCTGGCGAAATCTACAACTTGTATATGTTATATTAATATATCATCTGGAATAAATCAAGCTTGTTCTCAATGTTTCCTCTCCACCTCGAAAGACGGGTGTTCCGGGTGTGACCGGGAGAATCCATGCCTGGTCGCGGACGCTTCAAGCAGCTCTTCACCTCAGGGCTCTTCCCCTGCCGGCAAGAGGGACAACCGTACCACGTTGGAAAGGGGCGAGACGTTGCCCGCTTCATCCCTTACCTGAAGGGCGAAATAGCCTTCCGCGCACCCATCCGCCGCCCGAATCAGTTCCAGGGGGACGAACATTTCCTGGGTGCTCCCCGGCTCGGCGGGCATGGGTTTTCTCTCCGTCAAGGGTATAGCTTCCTTCCAATTGTCCGCATCCAGGGGACGGTCCAGCCAGCGGACCTCGTAGCACATGGCTTGACCGAGTTTCCCATCATCCCCGGTGGCCGTCCAGGTCAGCCTGATCCCCACAGGACGCTCGCCTTCCATGACCAACTCCGCGGACAGATCGTTCACCATCCCCGGCCTGCGGGCATCCGTCTCCAGGCAGCCCGTGTTCCAGGCGTCGTGACCGTTCTCCGGCCAGTCCGCCGGGTCGTGGGTGCTTGAATCCGTACACCACACGAAGAGCCAACCCTCTCGGGTGCCGACGACCACCTCCCGCCGGGCGTCGCCGTCCAGGTCGCCCACCGCAGGGGTCGCCGCGCACCAGCCCCCGGTGAACTTGGGCCATCCGGCCGCCTCGCCGCCACGCGGTTTGAAGGCGTGGAGGTCGTAGTAGGAGCTTCCCGCCAATATCTCCTGGGAACCATCCCCGTCGACGTCGGCCGCACCAGGGGTGACGAAGAAGGCCATGTCGTTGAGTCGGCGGGGAAAGGAGGGAAGCATGCATCCATCGGCCGCTCTCCACCCGGTCAGCTGGTCGTCGGACTTGACCTGTTCGGCGGGGAAGAAGAGGTCCATGGCCCTGCCCAAACCCATAGTGGGCGAGAAGTAGCAGATTGCCCCGTCATCCACACGGGCGAAGCAGCCTCCTCCCAGGGCGCACATCACCGGGAGGTCGGCTGATTCCGGATATAAGCCCGCTTCCTCGCATTCCAGGGTGAGCGGCAGTCCCCAGGCATCGTTGCCCAGCAAGGAAGTGCCATCGGGCCTTAAAAGGTAAGCGGGGCCGGCCGCCGAGGAAACGCCCACTTCGACCACTCCGTCCCCATCCACGTCGGCGAGGGCCGCCTGGCCGTTGACCCCTTCCATGACGCTGGGGAGCATGCCCGGCGCCGCCATGGCCAGCCTAACCGGCCAACCCCGCAAATAAGCCCAGGAAGGGATCCTGTCCGGCGACGGGATCGACCCATCCTCCGGGGGATGAGCCGTACCTTCGCGATGAAGGGCATAGACCCTCGTGTTACCCGGGTTTAAACGGGCGCCTCCGGCGCCCGAAAGCAGGGGTTTGAACAGGGGAAGGATGAACGAAAGGGCGAAAGTAGCGCCGGAAGCGTTGACCCTTTCATCCGTGTAGGCCTCGTTCGTCCCGCAGATAACCTCCAGGTCCCCGTCGCCGTCCAGGTCACCGACGGAAGGGCTGGTGACGATCTTGCTTCCCCGGGGAACTTTTTCCTGTTGATGGAAGCTGCACCTATGGGTCAGGGGATCCATATATGCCACCTTCGCGGGGTCGGCCAACTTCACCGGCCACCCTTCCACCGGCGCGCCGTCGGCATGCCAAGCGTAGACGTGCTGGTCCAGGCAAGCGGCTATTATCTCCAGTTTGCCGTCGGACGAGGAATCCAGGTTGGTCAGGACCGGGCCACGCAAGAAGCCGCGATCCACACAGTTCCACCGGTCCAGGCGATGCACCCTGTCGGGCAGGATGCGGGAAGCGTACCATTCGGCGGGCAGGGCTCCCTCCGTCCACCACTCGGCTCGATCGGGAACGGAAAAGAGGGGGTTGGACCGAACGGGAAAGCCCGGAAGCAGGGCTCCCCGCTTATCCCAGGCGTAGACCCTTCCCGCGACATCGCCCGCCACCACCTCCAGGTCGCCGTCGCGGTCCAAGTCCCCCACCGCGGGCGTACCGGTTATCGAGGCGTGGACCTCCGCGGGCAGCTCGCGGGAGACGAACCCCGGAGAATCGAGGTGCAAGGGAATGGGGACGGTACACACTGGCCAGCCGGGCAACTCGGACAGGTCCGAGCGGAAGGCGTGCACTTCGCCGTCTCCCGTGGCCACCACTATCTCGTCCGTCCCGTCGTCGTCCAGGTCTACCAAGCGAGGGGAGGCGGTGAGGTCACCTCGCAGGCGGAAGGGCGTGCCGGGATAGGCATCCGGATCGTGAAAGCAGAATAGGGTCTTGCGGTCCTCTCCCCAGTTGCCCCGGTCATCGCGCACCCTCACCCGGATGGTGAAGGCGTAGCGGTTGGGATCGCCGCTGGTGTCGTCCTCCTGCCAAGACCTCTGGATCGCGCCGTAGACCTCACCGAGGTCCAGGGTGGCCAAGACGCCCTCCACCGGCTCGAAACAGTAGTCGTTTTGGGTGGCCGTCATAAAGGCGTCTTCTGGCGGATCCCAACCCGGCGCCCACTCCACGGCGTAGTGGAAGGAGCTGGCGCGCACAGCGGCCACCCTCCCCGTGACCTCCAGATTCACCTCCCCGGGGTCGAGCAGTTCGAACCACCGTGGTGAGCGGATCTCGGCCTCCGGGGGAATCCTGCCCTCCGCCACCGCCCGCACCGCCTTGCCAGCGTTCACCCTCCCGTATCCGAAGTAGGGATCCCATCCGGGATTGGAGGGAAAGCGTCGGGATGGCCCCACGATCCCGTCCAGGAGGCCCAGGGTAACCCAGTAAGAATCCGGCGAGAAATCCACGTCGTCTGCGCTCATGGCCAGGATCTGCTTTACCTCGTTGGCCGAAAGCGGCTTGTCCAGACCCGGGTAACGCCAGAGCTTACCCTGTCTCACCTGGTCCTCGGCCGCGGAGTAGACCAAGGCCGCGATACCCGCCAGCATCCCCGTGGCTCCCGACGAATGCCCGTCGGAAGGAGCGGATACCAGGGTGCGTGCCCCATAGTTGGTAAGACCTCCCAGGAAGAGGTAGGAGGAGGGGAACTGGCTGAGCAGGAAGCATCCCAGGTCCGCGAACTTCTGGACAGCGTTGACTTGGACGGTGCGCTCGTAACCGCTGGGGTAGTTCTGATGAGCCGATTCCTCGTCCGCCGCCGAGGCGATGACCACCACCCCCCGGGACCAGGCGTAGTCCACGGCGGCCTGACCGAAGGAGGTCGCGTTCACGCTGCCCAGGGCTTCCTGGATGACCCAGGCTCCGGAGTCCACGGCGAAGACGACGCCCTGGGCGAAGCGGTTGGCCTCCACGATGAAGGAGTCCCCCACCCTCACCACCAGGAGCATGGCGTTGGGACAGGAGCCGGGAATCCCGCTCCCGTTGTCCGCCTCGCCGGCCGACCAGGAGCACTCGCTGTCGCCGTGGCCGAAGTCCGCTTCGTCTCGGGGGTCGTTGTCGTCTTCCAGGAAATCCCATCCGGATATGTCGTCCGGGTAACCGTTCGCGTCGTCGTCCTCCCCATCGGAGAAGGTCCAGATGAGGTCCTCCGGGTCTAAAAGGCCGTTGGCGTTGAGGTCCGTTACCCGAGGATCTCCCAGATAATCCCAAACGTTGAAGACCCCGTTCCCGTCCGCGTCCCAGCTTGCGGCTCCCAGCGGAGGAGGCAGTTCCCCCTCGTTGAGGAAGATCTTGCCGGCCAATTCCCTCATGACGGCGGTGTCGTGCCACCTTATCCCGCTGTCCAGCACGGCGATGACCACGTCCGGCCGGCCGGTGGTGACCTCCCAGGCCTTGTCCACGGAAGCCCCCATCACTCCCTGGAGCTCTTGCCGGTACAACCCGGGGTTGAACAGGCTCACCAAGACGTTGTAGGGAGCGCCGCTCGGTTGGGAAGTATACTTCCAGAAGTTCCGGTCCGATGGCTGGTAATCGTCGGGGGGCTGCCCGCTCCGGCAGTAATCCTCATAACGGGATGGGTCCTGGCCAGGAGAAGGCTGCGGCCAGGGAAAGTCGGCCAGGGCTTCTGTCCCCGAAAGCAGGGTTAATAGAAAGATGGCCAGCGCGCCGAGCAAAAATATTCGCGCGCCCTTAATTCGACCTCGGCGCGATTTCATCAGACCCCCTTTTTCGTCCCCCATGAATCGGAATCGGCTTTCATTATAGACCGGTCGTATATATAAGACAATTTGTCGTGCGGGATCTTAAGTATGGAACAGAGTTACGGTCTCTTGGCCCCTTGGGAATCTGCTTCCTGCCTAACCTGGAACCATTAGCCGAGTACCACTCATCAGCCGTCCTCCCCACCGCTAATCCCGCAGTCGTTCGTAATTGCTGCGGCGTTCTAGCCCTTCCACACGGAAAAGGGGGTCGTCCCCTATCCATTCTTGAAGCTTTTCCAGTTTCAACCAATTGTAATAAAGGGGCCGGAGCATGTCCGGATCCTCGCGGCAACCCAAGAACGTTCCCGAGCGCGGAGGCTGCCGGCGAAGGAGCATGCCGAGGCCAGTGTACTTATAGACTCTTATCCAGGCATTAACTCCAACCGTTTCCGGCCGCACAGCGCGGAAGAAATCGAGGAGGTCGCGTAGTTCCGCCTCCTTATCCCCCGGGAAACCGATGAGCAGGTCCACGGCCACTCGGATCCCGTGCCTACCGGCCAGCTCGATGAAGCTCTGGAGGTCGAAAAGCCCGTAGCGGCCCGAGAACAGGGAGCTCGAATCCACGGAGAGGGTCACCGAGACGGCGCCGCTCTTTTTCAGAAGCCGGAAGAGTCCCTCGTCATGGGGAATGGGTTTCATGTAGAGGGACCAGGCGTGGTCCAGACCAGAGGAGGCCCACAGGTGAAGCAGTTCCTTGCAGGTCTCCAGCTCCTGGTTGAACTCGCAGTCGCAGAGGTGGAGTTCCCGAACTCCGGATTCGTACAGGGCGGCGAGTTCGGCAACCACCGCTCGCGGGTCCCGGGTCCTCCAAGGCAGTCCGGCCTCCAGGCAGAAATCGCATCCTCCCAGGCAGCCGGTCTGGGTGGAGAACCCAGCCAGCCCCCGGTCCCGCAGATAGGGAGCGTAATCCACCCATCGGGCCCTTTTCGGAACCTCCCCCCTGTCGAAAGAATGTTCCCAACCGTTCAGCAGGCGCGGCAGCTCTTCCTTCGCCTCAACGTAACGCAGCAGGTAAAGCAGTGCCCGCTCGCCCGGTCCGTAAACGGCGCTGTCGGCCCCCACATATTCCGCCACCTCCCGGGGGCCAGCGAGGAGCGCCGTTCCGCCTATCACCACCTTCGCCCCGCATGCCTCCCGGGCCACGGACACCAGGTCCCGGAAATCGTCCAGGAAGAAAACGGAATCGTGGTACAAGGAGGTGTCCAGGTTGCGCAGGGTAAAGCCCACCAGGTTGGGGCGAAATCCGGCCAGACTCTCCGCCAGGACCGCAATCGGGTCCAACGCGAAGGTCAGGTCAATCACCAGGACCTCATGCCCCTCGCGGTCCAGGTAATGAGCGAGGTACTCCAGCCCCAGGGGAATTACCGGGGGCTCGAGGTAACGGTTGGGGTTCACCAGAGCCACCTTCATCCCTTGCTCGATCCCTCCAATTCCCACACGGCGAAAAGCGGCCTTTGCGCCTCGTACTTTAACTGCATATCCTCGATTCCCGCGCGAGTGTTACTTTCCACCCATCCACATCCTACTATCCACATATTCGCTTCACCAAATTTATGGAGAGGAAAAGGTTTTGGACCAGCGGGGCTTGCTCAGCGTTCCTTCCGCGTACAGGGTTGGTGGCCTGACTTAAGGGAACGAACCCGGCGGATTCCCAAGAAAAAAGCCAAGGCGGGAGACGGTAAAAGGTTATTCCCAATATGGATGCACGGAAGGATAAATAAACCTCCATTTGAACCTGAAAGAAACTTATCGAAAACCGAGATGTGCTCAAACCTCTGCGACCAGGACTTTTAAGACTTACCATATGATAGTGATATATTAATTATGTTTATATAATATATAAATTATTTTATAATTTATAATTCATGAAGTTCTCGGGGGGTACGGGACTGGGTCCCCCGCGGGCTGCAAACCCGTCGGCCAGCCGTGAAAAAGCTGGGGTGGGTTCGATTCCCACTGCCCCCCTCCAGCCTACCAAGCCCAACCCAGCCACCCTTCGCAAGCCTCACAGGCTGGGCATAAGAACTGCCGTAAACGACTCGAGTCGGTCGAGGTGACCATCGCAAATCAGCATCTAAAGTAATGGTCTCCTCGTTTTAAACTCCCTTCTTGATGATGTAGGACCGAGGAAAGTTCCGAGGCGGAAGCCTCGTTTTTCTCCTCCCTCCAAGCAAGATCAGGGACTAAGCAGCACATATCGGGTCCGATTTCAAGGGTTGAAGGTGTAACCGGAGAGGGT
>JACVJF010000078.1 GCA_015711855.1 Candidatus Solincola quzhuomuensis
GCGCGAAGTGGCCTCTCCATCACGCCGATCGGTCCCGTGAGGATGGCAGACGCCTCTTTTACCCTTTCGGCCCCGAAAGCGTCCGCCGAAGCCTCGGGCACCTGGCCGGCGGAACAAAAGAGGTCCTTCCCGCGTCTTGGTTTACGAGAGCCTTGAACGGGAAAATATTATTATTGGCTCGCCATAGCGTTGATTCCCGTTCTCCCGAGAAGGAAACCCCCTCTGGGGGTTTACATATTGAAATCTTGCGCAAGGAGGTCGTGATAGATGCGCATCGCCATGATCGCGCCGGTGTGGATTCCCGTTCCTCCCGACGGTTACGGGGGCATCGAGAGGGTCCTCAAGCTTCTGGTGGACGAGCTGGTGAAGAGGGGGGAGGAGGTGACCCTATTCGCCGCCGGGCCTTCCAGGACCCTGGCCCAGCAGGTAATCTTCATGGACGAAGCTCCCACCGAACACATGGGGGAGACCCTTTTCGACGCTTACCACGTGGGGCAGGCCTTTCGCCTCATCGCCTCCGGCCCCTTCGACGTGGTGCACGACCATTCCGGCTTTCTCGGGCCGGCCTTCGCCGGGCTCCTTCCCCAACCCGTGGTCCACACCCTGCACGGCCCCTTCACCCGGGACACCCGCATGTTCTACAGCGCCTTCCGCGACGACTGCTATTACGTGGCCATCAGCCGCCGGCAGAGGGACAGCCACCAGGATCTCAACTACCTGGGGGTGGTGCCCAACGCGGTGGATGTGGAGGAGCATGGGTTCTGCGACCGGAAGGAGGACTACCTGGTCTGCGTTAGCCGCATCTGCGAGGCCAAGGGCACGGAACATGCGGTACATTTGGCCAGGCGATCCGGGTGCCGGCTGGTGCTGGCGGGGAAGATAGACCCGGGAAGGGACCGGGAGTATTTCGAACAAAAGGTGAAGCCCTACTTGGACGGAGAGAAAGTAGTGTATCTGGGCGAGGTCTCACAGGAGGAGAAGGTGCGCCTGGTGTCGAGGGCCCGCGCCTTCCTCTTCCCTATTCAGTGGGAGGAGCCCTTCGGTCTGGTCATGGCCGAGGCCCTGGCCTGCGGGACGCCGGTACTGACCACGCGCTGGGGCGCGGCGCCGGAGGTGGTGGAGCACGGCGTTACCGGGTTCTTGGCCGAAACTCCGGAGGGGCTTTTAGAGTACATCGACCGCATAGACGAGATAGACCCCAAAGAGTGCCGGAGATCCGCGGAGGAGAGGTTCAGCCCCCGGGCCATGGCCGACGGATATATGGAAATATATACCAAAGCCCTCGAGGCCCACCGTTCCCGCCTGCGGCCGGCTCGCGCTCGGCCCGCATGAAGCCGATCTCTCGAGGTATTCCCGATTACCATTTGCGTATCGCCTGCAGGAACTCCCTTTTGCGTACGACTTCGACCCTTGCCGGCGAGGCTCCGCGGATTTACATTCACGGAAGAGGATGACCTCTTGGTTTCGCCGCTTCAAGGGAGAGGAAAACGCCTATGCATTACGATGTTCTGGTGATCGGCGCGGGCCCGGGAGGGTGCATGGCGGCCAGGGAACTCGCCGAAAGAGGGTTCAGGGTGCTCCTCTTAGAAAAGGGCGTCCTTCCCCGGGATAAGGTGTGTGCGGGAATACTCACCCCAGGGGCCAAGCGCCTGATCGAGGAGAGGTTCGGGGGCATTCCCCCCGAGTGCCTGGACGAACCTCCCGTGGTCCGGGGCGCCGTTCTCCTCTGCGAGCGGGGGGGAGATTACATGCTTCCCTTCGGGGGAGAAGGCCTCCGCATAAGGCGGGCCGCGCTCGACGCGCACTTGGCTCGGCGGAGCGGGGCGGAGATATGGGACGGGTGCGAGGTCTTGGGGTTCGAGTTGGGCCGCTTCCACGTGCGGGTTCACCTGGAGATGGAGGGAGAGGAGAGGTGGGTGGAAGCCACTTACCTCGTGGGAGCGGATGGGGCGGAGGGGCTCTCCTCACGCCTGGTGCGCCCGGAATTTCACCGGCTTTACGCGGTTCCGGCCACGGAGAGGACCATGTTGGTCACCACGGAGGGCACGGCTTCCTGGGATCCGGAATGGATGGGCCTGGCGCTTTTGCGAAGGGGCCTGGGCCTGGCCCGCTTCTTTTGCCGCGGGGAGGAGGTGGGCATGGCCATAAGTTTCCGCGGGGACCGCGGGTGGCAGGGAGAGCTCGAGGCGTTGGAAAACTTTCTTTCCCAGAGGATAAGCTTGAGGTTGTCGGGCTCGCCCGCGCGCGCCTTGGCCAGTTCCAACCGCATGGGATCCAAGGGGAGGTTCAACCTGGGAGCCGGTTGCGCCCTCCTGGTGGGGGAAGCGGCCGGTTTGCTGGATGCCTGGGGGTTCGGCATCCGGCTGGCTCTGGAGAGCGGGAGGGTGGCTGCGGAGTCCATCGCCGAGAGCGCCGGGGAGAACGTCACGCCCCACTTGCGTTATCGCTACCGGATGAGGGAAATTTTGGAGAGGGAGGTCTCCATGCTCCGGAGGCTCTCCGGTGTAGTGGGAGAACTCGACGTATCGGAGATCGTCGCCTCGCGGAGCGTCCGGGGAAAGAGGGACCGCCGGGCCCTCCGGCGCCGCTTCGTCTCCTGAGCGGACTTTCCGTCCGGCCTAATACGGGATTTCGGGGTGAGGCCCCCTCCGGCGTGTCGAATCTGACGGTTTCCCGAACCGAATGCGGCCATCCAAGGCTTGGATTTCCGGACATGAGGCTTTCGGTGGTAAGGAGTGTTTTTCTCTACGGTTCATACGGCGCGGTTGATGTCGATCTCCACCACCTCGGCGGAGGCGGTCCGCACGGCGAAGACTATTCCCTTGGAGTTGTACTCCAGGATGGTGGTCTGCTCCCCCTGGTGCACTGCCGTGTTCTGTCTTTCGGGGGCCCCGAATTCCCGGATAACGTCGGACTGGAGGGATCCTATGCCCACACCCTTCGGGGTCCTTCCCGCATAGGGAAAGCGCAGGCTCACGGAGACCACCACGTCGAAGTCGTCGAGGGAGCCGCCCTTGTCACGATCCTCGAGGTAGACGGCCAGTTTCCATGTCCCGTACCCGCCCGTATAAGCGGCGTAGACCAGCCCTTCGGTGGTGGAACCACGGACGTCCGGATCTCCGTAAAGCTCGCGCACGGTGCGGAACTCGTCTCCTATCCTGATGCCCGCAGCCGACTGGCCGGGGAGTATGGGATCGTCGCGGTGGGAACCGAAGACGCCCTCCGGACTCTCCACGCCGCCGCTCCTCTCCTCCGCCGGGCGCAGCCCACCGTAGGCGGTCACCATGACCGTGAGGACCTTTCCTTCCTCCGATAGGACGAACTCCACTCCCCTGTCTACGTAGGAATAGACCAGGAGTTCCCCTCCGTCGGGAGAGGAGGCGGTGGACACGTTCGGGCACGGCCCGAACTCCCCTTCCACGTCCTTCGCCGTGCTTCCTATCCCCACCCCTCCCGAGGTCTTCCCCGCATAGGGTGAGGAGACCTCCACCGCCCCCACCTCATCCTCGGGGTCCAGGTAGCCGTTGCCCTGGTCGTAGAGGGTCACCACCAAAAGCCAGGAAGCGGGGTCGTCGATGCCTCCGCCCTCGCGCGTCCTCCGATAGTAGGCGTACAGATAACCTCCCTCCTTACGGCGGTCGTCGGGTTCACCGTGCGATTCCTGAACTGCGGAGAAAGAACTGCCGATCTCTATTTCCGCCACGGAATAGCCCGGCACGATAGGGTCGTCCGTCCAGCCACCGTGGTCCGGTTCCTTCTTCCCGCAGGCGGAATGGGCGAGGGAGAGGGCCAGAAGAAGGGAAAGAAGGACAACCGGCGGAATCGCTTTCCGCGGAGCCGCATTCCGCCGTGCGGCCTCCGCTTTCCGCGTTCTCCTCATCCCGATTGACCCCCTACGTCCTTTCTCGGGCCGTGTTTATGGGCGTAGAACACCGGAAGGTTCAGGCTGTGGGCCAGGGATTCCACCACCAGGTAGGCCTTGGCCCTGTTCTCCAGCGGATGGCCGGTCATCCCGGAACGGAACAACTTGCGTTTTCTACCCCTCACCGGCTTCAGGTAGACATGCACGGAGTAAGAGAGGTCCCGCCCTGATCCGGAGATGCCCTCTTCGGAAGGGAGGCGGCCAGACTCCAACACCTCCAGCATTTCCAGGTTCTCACGAGCGAATCGCCGGCGTAAGGGGACGAAAAAGCGGTAATCCTCCCAGATCAACGCCTTTTCCTCGGGGAGGATAACCACGTATGTGGGGGAGGAGAAGATGGCCAGGATGCTGTAGAAGAGGAGAACGACGGCGCAGATCCCCGAGAAAAGCCTGGCCACACCCGCCGTGGCCAAAACGGCGAAGGTCACCGCGGCGTAAAAGACCAGGGCATGGATTATCTCCCAGGGGCCTCCTCGTACCTCGAACTCCATACTCCGAGCATCTTCTTGGGCCAAGTCCACGTTCCGCTCTCTTCGGTCGCGTTCCCTTTTGCAGTGATTATAAACCATGGAGGTAGAGCGTTATCCGAACGGAGGGGCCGGCGTCTCGACCGAAAACGTTGTGGTAAGCCACGGCTGGGCCCAGCTTAGGGCTGGATCCCTGATTATGCAAGGCTATTCCTCGACGACCTTGTATACGACGTCGTGCTCCCTGGCGTGATCGCTCACCTTTATCCCCACGACGTCTCCGGGGCCAGCTTGCTGCACCTCCCGGTGCTCGATCTGCATGGACTCCACCTTCTGCGTCCAGTCCGAGGTATGGCCCTTGATGTGGATGGTGTCTCCCACCCTCAGCTCATCTTCCAGCTCGATGGCCGCCACGCCCACCTTGCCGAAGTAGTGGGTGACCCTTCCGATCTGCTTTTCCATGGTTCACCCCCTTTCCGCGTCAAGAGCCGCGAGAGGCCGCGGTCTTTTCCTCCGGAGGGGAGGCCCCCACGAGCCCGGAAGGGGCCTCCCCTACTGTAGTTCGCCAAGTCGTCGAGAGACCGTTTCTCGCCAAGTAAATGGATACCCCGTTGCGGGGCAAGCTAAACGAGCCGGACCAGGACCGGGTTTCGTAACGAAAACAGGGCACCTCGCTTCCGCCGGCACAGGGGGGTGGACTCCTCGGCAAGGAAGCCGGGCACCCCCGATTCGCCGCAGGGAAAAGGAGCTTGCCGTCCCGCTTGGAGACGGAAGGTGCAATGCACCCGGGGCCGTTACAACTCCTCGGCAAGGAAGCCGGGCACCCCCGATTCGCCGCAGGGAAAAGGAGCTTGCCGTCCCGCTTGGAGACGGAAGGTGCAATGCACCCGGGGCCGTTATATAATATCCCTGGTTCAGGGCGAGGAGGACCAATGCCGACCGATGAGGATTCCAAGAAAGCCATATTGAGGCGCCTTCATCGCATCGAGGGGCAGGTGCGGGGGATAATCCGCATGGTGGAAGAGGGCAAGAGCTGCGAAGAGGTCCTCACCCAAGTCGCGGCGGTCCGCTCGGCCATGGAGAAGGTGGGCGCGCATATAATAACCTCACGCATGAAGGAGTGCCTACACGGCGTGTCGCCGGATTCCTTCGACGAGGCCGTGGGAGAGGCCATAGATACCTTTCTTCGTTTCACCAACAGCATTTGACCCCCGGAAACTACTTCGGTCACGACGAGTGCGCACTTCCTGACCAACCATCCACGATCGCCGTCTGTCCCCGATTCCGAAAGGTCGTGGCTTTCGTGCGGCGGGTCTTGAACCAGGACAGCGGGGACGGTCGACCGGCCTCTGAGGTTACCATTTCTTGCCACGGTTCGAATAATTCGGCACATTGCTGTTAGAATACTAGGGGAGGTGGGTCGATTGCCCAAGGATTTTCCGATCCGATCCAAGGGATTCAATCCCTTCGGGGAGCTGATCGGCCTGGTCTTCACCGAGTACGGCGGGGGAAGCAGCCGCTGCGAGCTTTTGGTGAGGGAGGAGCTCTTCAATCCCCACGGGGTCCTGCACGGTGGGGTGATCTACGCCATGGCCGATACCGGCATGGGCGGAGCCCTCTATTCACTCCTCGACGAGGGGGAGCTATGCACCACGGTGGAGGTAAAGATCGTCTACTTCGCCGCGGTCAGAGCGGGCATCCTGATATGCAACACCAAGGTCTTGGATAGGCGCTCTCGCTTGGCGGTCATGGAATCGGAGATCCTCAACCGCGACGGTGAGGAGGAGCGCATGGCTGCCAAAGCCCTGGGCACCTTTTATATCTATAGGGCGGTTTGAGGGCTCATTCCCGACCACGTGCCGCCGCTGAAACTCTCGGTAAACGAACGGAATCCGGCCCGATATCCACCTTGCGCCGGGGCCTTCCCGGAAAGCAAGGCTTTGAACTCGAGAAAGGGCAGGCCTCCAGCCGTTTTATGGGCGGTGGAGGTAGGAGAGGACCTCCTCGTCGGTGAGGTCGTGGAAGTCCTCGTAGAAGCTGGCCACGGCGAAGGGGTAACGGTCGGAGAGGTGTAAGCAGTGGAAGTGGTCCACGAGGGGTCGTACCTTTCGTGCGGTGTGTTCCGGGCTGACCGGGACGGCCACTCCCACCGAGGCCGGTTCCATCTTGCTCACCATCTCCACGGCGGCGATCATGGTGTAGCCGGTAGCCAGGCCGTCGTCGGTGAGGACCACGTTTTTCCCTCTAAGGTCGGGGAAGGGCTTGTCGCCGCGGTATATCTTGACCCTGCGCCTGACCTCCACCAGCACCCGCGAGGCGATGGATCGTATCTGTTCCTCCGACAAGCGCAGGTGATGGAGCATCTCCTCGTTAAGGTACAGGGATCCGTCGGGAGCCACGGCACCGAAACCGGCCTCCGGGTTGTGAGGGATGGGCAGCTTGCGGGCCACGATGACGTCGAACTCGCCCTTCAGTTCCTGCGCCAGGCGGAAACCCACGGGTATTCCCCCGCGGGGGATCCCCAGCACCACCAGTCCGTCAACCGGACCCCGGTAGGATTCCGCAAGCTTTCGACCCGCTTCCTCCCGATCGCGGAACAGCACGGGCATGGTTCGTAGTTCGCCCCCTCGCCAAGGACGGCCTTTTTTCGATTATAAACCCGAGGCAAGGACAAGATTCGGGGAGAGGGTGACCCTCGGCGTGCCCCGACCCTGTCCTATCCCTCCAAGCCTGATTCCGTCCTTCTCGGTTGCAGGCCGGACCCCGCAGAGGAGCGGGTTACCCGCTTCACGATTTCTTGAGCAGTCTTAAGGCGCCACGGGCCAAGGCCAGGGCGACCATAATCCCACCCACCTGGGTGGCCGGCCGGATGATGGGCACCAGCCCCGCCTTGGGCTTCCAGTCAACGTTGAGGGTGTGGAACTTGCCCAGCTTGTCCAGGGCGATGATCTCCGCGCAGTGATTGGCCGTCCAGATGGCCGCCTCCATCCCCCCCGAGGACACGTGGGTCCTGGTGTAGTCCCCGGCCAGATAGAGGTTGTCCAGCGGCGACCTCTGATAGGGGCGGCGTTTCTCCATGCCCGGGTAGGCTCGGTAGACTCCCTGCCGCTCCCGGACCACCTTGTACTTGCGCACCTCCGCCTCCCGCGCGATCGGGAAAAGATCGCGTATCTGGCCGATGGCGATGTCGAAGATCACCTCGTCGGGCAGCCCCTCGATGTTGTCCGCCGGAGAGAGCACCATCTCGAACATGGAACCTCCGGTGAAGATGTGCGGGAGCACGTTGGAGAGGTCGGCGTAGGTGTTGAAGATGCAGTTGTTGGAGAAGAAGGTCACGTCCACGTCGGTGAGCTTGCGGTCGAACCATATCTGCAGGGAAAGAGAGGGGGCGTAATGGAAATACCAAAGATTGCGGAAGTACTCGTAACGGTACACGTCCCGGGGAAGAACTTGCCTCAGGGAAAAAGGGGGGAGACAGGAGACGTATAGATCCGCGGCGCGCTCCTCCTCCCCGTTTATGATCACGCCCCGCACCCGGTTCCCCTCCACGTTTATGGACGTGACCGCCTTGCGCAGTTCCGTCTTCCCGCCCTTTTCGTGGATGTATTTCAGGCAGGTGTCCACCCAGATGTCCCCAAGCCCGCCGTTGGCGAACCCCACCCGAGCGCTGTCCGGGTCGGCGGTGACCTTGCGGAACCAGTTGAGCATGACTTTGGCCGAGACCATCCAGGAGGGGGTGAAGGTGAGCCCGTTTATCCCCGGCTCCATGGGGAGAAAGGCGTCGGTAGGGCCCCTTCGTACGGCCCATTGGCCGAAGGTTATCTCGTCCAACTTCTCCATCTTCCGTTCGGGGGCCATGACCCCCGAGGCCATGCCCGCGGCGGTGAAGAGCAGCTTCCACTTGGGGATGCCCGTGTAGCTTTTCAGGAGGTTATAAAAGGCCGCCGCGGCGTGGAAGGGAGCGGGAAGGTCGGCGAAACGGAGCACCGCTTCCTTCCCCCCCGCCTGCATATAATAGAACTCGGTCTGTTTCCAGAGGATGTTCTCCTCTATACCCATCTTGCGGAAGAAGTTGATAAGATTGGCATAATATGGAAAGAAGACGTGAAGGGCGTTGTCGATCATATCTCCATCCTCGTCCCTCCAGGAACTGGCCCGCCCCCCGAAGATCTCGTCCGCCTCCACCAGCTCCACCTCAAACCCGAGGTCCAGTAGGTTGATGGCCGTGGCCAGGCCGGACATTCCGCCACCCATGACCAAAACCTTCATCGTCTTTTCACTCCCTTCATCAACCTTTCCTCGCTCGGATTTTTTTATCTTGCCCGGAAGGCCCCTTCCCCGACGCCCCCCGCGCACCTTTTTTAGGTGCCGCAAGACGGGTAGGCGGGGCCGCGTTACCCTGACCACGAAACGAGGCGTCGCCCATGATGTTTTCCAGGAGTTCCCTCACGGCGAGGAGCGCCTTCTCCCTGGTGAGGACATCACCCAAACCGATAAGCGCCGCGTGCACCAGGGCTATGGCCAGGGACATTATCTGCCACGCAGCCACCACGGTGTCCAGGTCCTTGCGCACCGAGCCCTCGTGCTTGCCCAGCTCGAACATCTGCGAGAACACCAGGGTATAATCCAGGAACTTCTCCTCTAAGGCGTTCCTTATGTCCGGGTCACGGGCGGCGGTCATGACCTCGAAGAGGAGAAGGGCGTCCTCGGGGTCTTCCATGACGAAGTTGTAGAAGGTCTCGCTCATGCGCATGATGCGCTCGGGTACCGTTCCCTCCTCCCCTCCCGCTTCCAGCAGGAGCTCGATGGGCCGCTTACTCAGCTCCTCGAGGGCCTCGAGCACGATCTCCTTCTTGTTCCGGAAGTGGCGGTAGAGGGCGGGCTCGGTTATCCCCACTTTGTCGGCGATGCGCCGCGTGGTGGTGCCCTCCAGGCCCTGCTCCTTCATGATCTGAAGGGTGGCCTGCAGTATCTGCCTCCGGCGTTTGTCCTTTCCCGGGCGCATTGATTCCTTCCCGGCGGCGATCTTGGGATTGGCCGCCTTTTGGGTCAACGTGATCTCCTCCCGATAAAGTTGGTTAGTAAACATTAACTAACACATATCACGAAAAACACCCCTGGTCAACCTCCTGTGCAGGGGGTCGGTCCTCTTTCTTATGTTCTACCTCGTCCTTCAGCGATATGGAGGAAGGGCGAGGTCAACCTTCTGTGCCGGCAGCGGGGCTTCTTTCATAGCCGAGCCCGTTTTCAGCGAAAAAGCATATGGCTTGCCGTCGGGGCGGCGCTGAGGCTCCGAGATGGACCCGCATCTTCGGGTAATTTTTACCCGTTGATGTGTTGGTACGCCGAGATTTCCTCGGGTTCCCGTAAGGGCGACCTCGGTGTACCTGGTGGAAGGCAGGCGTAGGGGACGCCGGTGGGTATACGAGCGTTATTACCCTATGGTTAGCCGCCGGAAAAGATGGTATAAACGATCTATGCCGGCTTCCGGCCCGGCCGGATGAGCATACCGCGGCTTCGGTTCGTGAGGGAGGTGCATGTGTATGTCCGTGGTCGCCGTCACCGGTTGTTCGGGTTACATCGGCTCCAGGCTCGTCCCGCTTTTGGACAGGAGCGCGGAAGTGTCCAAGATAGTGGGCGTGGACCTGAACCCCCCGCGCTACTCCTCCTCCAAGATGGATTTCCACCGCTTGGACGTGCGCGATCCCCGCCTGACCAACCTCTTCACCTTGAGCGAGGTGGAGAAGGTGATCCACCTGGCCTTTATCGTCAACCCCCTGCACGATGAGAGGCTCATGCACGACATCGACGTGAACGGTACCCGGAACGTACTTGCCGCCACCGCCGCCTGTGGAGCCAGACACCTGATCATCGCCTCCTCCAGTTCCGCCTTCGGGGCCTTCCCCGACAACCCGGAATGGCTGACGGAGAAGGACCATCCCCGCCGCATGCCCAACTACACGTATGCCTCGGATAAATACGAGGTGGAGATGATATGCCGTCTCTTCAAGGATGATCATCCCGAGGTGAAGATAGCCATGGTCCGGCCATGCATCGTCTACGGCCCCAACGTGGACAACTACCTGTCCCGTTTCATAATCCGGCTGCCCTTCTTCCCCGGCGTGGGAAGCGAGCGTCCGGAGATGCAATTCGTGCACGAGGACGATGTGGCCGAGGTTTTCGCTCGCGTTCTGGAGCTTGAGGCGGAGGGATTCTTCCACGCCTGCGGAGAGGGAACCGTCAACGTGGAGGAGATCGCCGAGCTGGCGGGAAAGCGGATCGTGCCCATCCCCCCCGCGGTGGCTTATCCGGCCGTGGACCTGTTGTGGCGCCTGCGCGCCCCGCTCGTCGAAGGGCCGTCGGGGATGCTCGACTTCATCCGCTACCGCTGGACCATTTCCGACGGCATGACCCGGGAGGCGCTGGGGCTGGGACCGCGTATGCCGAGCCGCGAGGTGGTCAAGCTGATGATCGAGACCCACCGGAGTGTTTAGAGCCACGGGATTGCACGGTGAATGGGTCACGGAGAGGCTAGCCTGATGAAAAGAGACGTCATGCGGAAACCTACCTCCGTGCTGCCTGGCGCCGGGATGACGGACGCCGGGGAATTTCGTCAAAGGGAAGCCTAGGCCTTGGGCCTGCTCGATCTTTTTCGTCGCAAGCCCCCGGAGGAAGTGGTTTTCGCCGGGGACAGGATGGAGGCCGAGCTGGTGGAGAACCTCCTCCGGGAGGAGGGCTTCCACCCCCTTCTCTGGGCTGACCTGCCGACGCCCCTGTATGCGGGCCCCATAGGCACCGCCCGCGTGGTGGTCCCTCCCGAAGAGGCGGAGGATGCCAGGACCTTCTTGGAGGGCTTAAAGGATTTGCGGGCGGAGGAAAGCGAGGAGGAGGCGGAAGAGAACGGACTTGCGGATTAAAGAGCCCCGGGTTTTAAAGGGGACGAGAAAAACCGGCTCTTTGCGAATTCCTTCTCTCCGCCGGCACGGGTTCTGGGAAGAACGAATTCGACGCTACAACCGGTGATTAAGCTTTACCGAGCGCCGGCTACTGCATCCTCCTCGCCGGACCCCGCGTGACGGCTTCGCGGACTTCCTGCGCTCGGTCTCAGCTGGCCGCTTCCTCCACTTTGGGCTGGCGCAGCAACGGCACCAGGACGAAGACCCCGAAGAAAGCGGTCAGGGCGGCGTAGAGCTTGGGGTTCTTGCCGCGCTTTTTCGCCGCCCAGTAGGCAATGGGAGCCTCGACGGCGTGCATCGCCGCCAAAGAGAGGAATACCTTCTTCACCTTCTCGTTTTTCAGCAGGCTCATCCTTATTTCCTCCTTTTCCATCGACGCCTATAA
>JACVJF010000079.1 GCA_015711855.1 Candidatus Solincola quzhuomuensis
AAACCGGGTGGACCCCCGGAGGGGGAAAGTCGTCGCCACCATGGCGAAGGCAAGCATGACGTTCGAACCGGTACCTCTCCTGACGGGCCCGTTGTCCCTCGACGACCCCCCACCGCAGGGACGACATTCTTATCGTCGCTCAAGGTGGTTCTCATTATGGGAAAGCGAGGACTCTTTACACGAGAAACAATACAGCGCGACCTCTTCGTCGCTCGCCCCTTTGCGCACGACCTTGTCACCCGGAGGATTTATTATTTAATTACGTTCTCCTTGGGTGCAGGGGACGGGGTCTCGGCCCCGTCCCCGAGCCTCTACCCGCGGAGCTGCATCGGTTGAAAAAGGAGTGAGTCGAGAGTGAAGGACAACTCCGGCGCTGCGTAAGGGGCATGACGGAGAATCCTCGCCAAGTGGCAGGAAAGGTAGGGCGCAAAATATGGGTCTCTCGACGGCGCATCAATGGCGGGCATCACCAAAAGGCGGTTACCGTCTCCGTGGAGGAGGGAAGAGGTGAAGGAAACGACCGAGAAATACGTCCTTATCGACGGCCACAGTCTGGCCTATCGCGCCTATTACGCCCTGCCTGCCGATCTCGCCACCTCCTCGGGGCAGACTACCAACGCCGTTTATGGGTTCACCTCCATGCTCATCAAGGTCCTGGAGGACCTGCGTCCCACGTCCGTGGTGGTGGCCTTCGATAAAGGCAAGCCGGAATTCAGGCTGGAGCAGTTCGAGGAGTATAAAGCCCATCGTAAGCCCATGCCGGATCCCCTGAGGGAGCAGATGGAAATCATACGCGCTGTGTTGGAGGCCATGGGCATACCGTTTCTGGAGGTCGAGGGCTACGAGGCCGACGACCTTCTGGCTACCCTGGCGGACAGACTCCCCGAGCAAGGAGAGATATATATTGTCACCGGGGACCGCGACGCCCTTCAGCTCGTGGACGACAGAGTGCGGGTGGTGGCCAACAGAAGAGGAATAACCGACATAGTGATCTACGACCGGGAAAAGGTCAGGGAGAAGTACGGAGTCCTTCCGGAGCAGATTGTGGATTACCTGGCCTTGAAGGGGGACACCTCGGACAACATCCCCGGCGTACCCGGCATAGGGGAGAAGACCGCCGCCGCCCTCATCGGGTTCTTCGGCTCCCTGGACGCGGTGTACGACTCGCTGGAGAAAATCGAAAACCACAGGTGGCGCCGTCTTCTGCAGGAATACAGGGATAGCGCTTTCCTGAGCCGTGAACTGGCGCGTCTACGTAAAGACGTCCCCTTGGAAATCCCTCCCGCGGATCGTATGCGGATGAAACCATGGGACGAAGGGGCAGTCAAGCGTCTTTTTGATTCCTTGGAGTTCCGAAAGTTCGTGGAGAGGCTGGAGGGCCTACGCAGGGAGCTCTTCCCGGAAGCGACTCCCACTCCAGGGCCGCCAAAGGAAGGCGCCGGGACGCAGCCGGCGGCCATGGTGAGCCTTGAGGAATTCTTGAAACAGGTCGAGAGGAACGGCGAGCTTTTCGTCTATCCGCGCCTCGAGGGAGAGGGATACACGCGTGGGAGGATGATCGCCGCCACCTTCATGTCCGGAGGGTACTTTCATCGCTTGGTAACAAAGGGCGAGCGAGACGCACTCCAATTGCTTCTGAAGAGGCTCACGGAGATGGAGGGAGTGCGGGTGAATTGTTACCGCGGGAAGGAATTTATGGTGCAATGCGCCAAGGAGTGCGGGGTGATCCCGGACTGCGATTTCGACGTCCAACTCGCCTCCTACCTTCTCCATCCCTCAGGCGTGGATCACGACCTGGAAAGCGCTGCGGAACGTTACCTTCACGTACGCATGCGGCGGGAGGATACGGGTCAGCTGGGATTGATCCAGACGGAGGAGGATGAGGCTGGGGAGGACGTGCGCAGGGCCTCTATAATGCGTGATCTGGTGACTGCCCTGGAGGCGGAGATGAATCTGCGTGGGCTCACCCCCCTCTTCCTAGATGTGGAGATCCCCTTGCAGCGAGTGCTTGCGGATATGGAGGTCTGCGGGGTTCGACTGGACACCGGGGTACTGGCGAGGATGGAGGAGGACCTGAAGAGGGAAATCGAGGGGTTGGAGGCCGAAGCTCACCGGTTGGCGGGGCAACGCTTCAACCTCAACTCCCCCCAACAACTGGCCCACGTGCTCTTCGATGTGCTGCACCTTCCCCCGGTTAAACGCACCAAAACCGGATACGCCACGGACGTGAGCGTGCTCACCGCCTTGCGGGACAAGCACCCCATCGTCGACATCCTTCTGCGCCACCGCGAGCTATCCAAGCTCTTGGGCACCTACATATCCGCCCTGCCTCGTCTCGTGGATCCCTCCACGGGACGGCTCCATGCTTCCTTCAACCAAACGGTGACCGCCACCGGGCGGCTCTCCTCCAGCAATCCGAACCTCCAGAACATACCCGTGCGCACGCCCCTGGGCCGGAACATTCGCAAGGCCTTCATACCCACCTCACCCGAGGGATGCATACTCGCCGCGGACTATTCCCAGATCGAGCTGCGTATACTGGCCCATCTCTCCGGCGACCCCGGTTTGAAAGGGGCTTTCGAGGAGGGATTGGACATCCATACCGCCACGGCCTCGGAGGTATTCGGCGTGGGCTACGAAAAGGTGGATGCGGAACTTCGCCGCCGGGCTAAAGCCATAAACTTCGGGATCATATACGGGATGAGCCCTTATGGCCTGGCCGAACAACTGGGGATCGAGACCGAGGAAGCGGAGAGGTACATAGATTCCTATTTCCAGAAGTACCCGGAAGTGAGGAGGTTCCTGGACCGTACCGTGGAGGAAGCCTGTCACAACGGGTATGTGACCACCATCCTGGGAAGGAGAAGGGAGATTCCCGAACTCTTGGAGGGAAACCATCGCCTGCGCCGCCTCGGAGAGAGGTTGGCCTTCAATACCCCCATCCAGGGCAGCGCAGCGGACATCATAAAGCTGGCCATGGTACGGATCCACCGGCGCCTGAAGGAGGAGGGCCTTCGTTCCCGCATGATCCTCCAGGTTCACGACGAACTGGTCTTCGACGTGGAGAAGGGGGAAGCGGAGGCCGTGAGTGCGCTGGTGCGGGAGGAGATGGAAAGCGCCTACCGTCTGGAAGTTCCCTTGGTGGTGGAAATAGGAATGGGCGCCTCATGGTACGAGGCGAAATAGGACCGCCCTGGATCACCCCCATGAACCCCGAGAAGGATCTCCAAGGACCTCCCCAATTACCGTTTTCCACGCTCGGAGGGAACGCCGCTCGGATCCGAGGCGTGCTTGCGGAGCTTGCCAAGAGGCAAACCGGGAAGGCTTTCCTGTCGCCTGCCGCCGAGGTACGTTCTTATAAGGCCTGGGCTGCTCACTCCCAAACATCTTTAAGACAGTCGAATAGAGTTGTTCTCATATGTTATGACGCGATCATCTCGTTGTTGGACGAGATCAGGATAGGGCGATGTGTTCTGCAAATAGTGAACCCGCGCCATCCCTGAACTAGGGGTTAGAGGAGAGCAAGGATGGGGGCGATGTGTTCACCATGTGGTTAACAAGCACTGTATGAGCTGTGGGCCTTCAAGGAGGCATACACGGTCAAGGATTTGAACGATTTGTTGGATGAGTGGAACTACATCTACAATTACGTGAGGCCCCACCAGAGCCTCGGCTATCTCACGCCGATGGAGTTCTATCGGGAATGGAGTGAAGGAAGCAGGAATAGGGATAAGGTGTCCACGATGTAGTGAACCAGCACAGGGGTAGGCAAGATCGGAGAAATGATGCTAAAATGAGTTGTCCGTGTGCCTCCGTCGATCCAAGGAGGAGACATGGATAAATCTAACAATTGGAGGAAAGGAATAAATGCTTGATCAATGGGAAAAGGAACGCGAGAAAGAAGACGCCCCTAAGGCCCACGAGTTGACCACCCCCCTCACCAACTTCGACTACTCGGATAGCGAGTCACCCGATTACGACGGGACCATAAAGGTCTTCTCCGAGGGTGACATCGTCGTGGGCACCGTGGTCAAGGTGGACAAGGACGAGGTATTGCTGGACATCGGGTATAAGTCCGAGGGAGTGATACCCGCCCGGGAGCTGTCCATACGCTACGGGGTGAAGGCGGAGGACGTGGTCAAGGTGGGAGACCAGATCGACGCCCTGGTCCTCCAGAAAGAGGACAAAGAAGGGCGACTCATCCTCTCCAAAAAGCGGGCCCAATATGAGCGCTCATGGGGGGTTCTGGAGAAGAGCATGCTGGAGAACCAACCCGTGGAGGGAGAGGTTATCGAGGTGGTCAAGGGAGGACTTATCCTGGACATAGGGTTGAGGGGATTTTTGCCCGCTTCGCTCATCGACGTCCATCGAGTGAAGGACCTGCACTCCTTCCTGGGCACCAAGCTTACCTGCAAGATAATCGAGATGGATCGCAACCGGAACAACGTGGTCCTCTCCCGCCGGGCCTTCCTGGAGGAAACGGCCAGCGAGAGACGCAAGATCCTCCTGGAGAACCTGGAGAAGGGAATGCGGGTCAGCGGCAAGGTCTCCAGCATAGTCTCCTTCGGCGCATTCGTGAACCTGGGAGGCATAGACGGCCTGATCCACATCAGCGAGCTCTCCTGGTGCCACGTGGAGAAACCCAGCGAGGTGCTCTCCGTGGGTGACGAGGTGGAGGTGGAGATCCTGGACGTGGACAAGGAGAGGGAGCGCATCTCCCTCAGCCTCAAGGCCTGCCAAGAGGATCCCTGGGAAAAACTGTCCCGGGAGGTGCGCATCGGGGAGACGTTGAAGGGCAGGGTTACCAAGCTGGTCCCCTTCGGGGCTTTCGTCGAGGTTCGTCCGGGAATCGAGGGCCTCATCCATATCTCCGAACTTTCCCGGCGCCACGTGGAGCAGCCGGAGGACGTCCTCCAGGTGAACCAGGAAATAGAGGTGAAGGTGATAGACATCGACATCGATCGCCGGCGCATCAGCCTCAGCCTGAGGCAGGCCATGGCCGAGGTCGAGGATCAGGCGGAAAGGGAAGGAGAACCCGGAAAGCGGGAAGAGCCGGAGGAGGCGGTCCAGGCCCGTCTGTCCGAGGACGAGGAAAGCCCGGCGGACGTAGCCCTCGAAGTTGTACCGGCAGAGACCCGGGACGCGGGCGAAGAAGAGAGAATTGGCGCGTCGGATAAGGAAGGGTCGTCACAGGAGGAAGCTCTTACAGGGAACGAAGAGACAGAGGAATCGGAGGCGACCTCCTCCCGGGACGCACACCCCGAAATCTCATTACCAGAGGAGGCTGCCGCAGGCGAATACCCGGAAGGAACGCTGGAATCGATTATCGAGGACATGAAGCGGGAAGGGCATTAAAGCGACTTTTTCTGGGCGGTTGGAAGGGCATGGTCCATGCCCTTCTTTAACGCCTGCGATTGGGGCATGCTTCCAGAAAACCGTTACGGAAATGGTTTGAAAGAGCGGGCTCAAGATAATGAAGCGGCGTCCGTCGATTAGATTATCTGTCCGGCGGTGAGGAGAAATGTTCTTGGTGGCGTTGACGGGCGGCATAGCCAGCGGTAAAAGCACCGTGTGCCGGTTGCTCCGGGAAAAGGGGGCCCATGTCCTCGACAGCGACCTATTAGCCCGCGAGGTGGTCAGGAAAGGCTCCCCGGCATGGGAGGAGATCGTCTCCCATTTCGGGGAAGGGATCCTGGCCCCGGACGGCGAGATAGACAGGGTGAAGCTTGGTGAGATCGTTTTCTCCGATCCCTCGGAGAGGGAATTCCTAAACCGGACCACCCACCCCAGGATATTCCAGCTCATGGCCGAGAGGCTTCGGGAATTGGACCAACGGACGGGAGGAAAGGGAGTGGTCATCCTGGACATCCCCCTCCTAGTGGAGGCGGGGGCCGAGAAACTATTCCATCTCAACCTGGTGGTCGATGCGCCGCCCGAGGAGCAGGTGAGGAGGCTGGTAAAGGATCGCGGACTTACCGAGGAGGAGGCCTGGATGCGCATCAAGTCCCAGGCCTCCCGGGAAGAGAGGCTGCGTCATGCCGACTTGGTGATCGAGAACTCCGGCAGCCTCCAGGAACTTGAAGATCAGGTATCGCGCACCTGGCGAGAAATACTTTCGCGGGCGGGAAAGCGATCGGAAGGGGAGGGCGACGGCGCTTGACGCGAAGGGCCTCAAGCTGGGACGGTTATTTTCTTCCCAAGGCCCTGTTCCTCAAGGCTTCGTCTATCTCCGCACCGTAACGCTCATATACCGGGCACCCGTACTGCAGACAGAATCGCATCTCGAGGACACAGCGGGGCTGTTCCACTTGCCAGCATTCCAGCCCACGTCTGTAGGCCTCGCAGGTCAGATACTGGCTGGCGGGGCAGCCCCTAAGGCGGCTGCACATGTTCATGTCGTCCCTCTTCAACCTCCCTTGCCTCTGACTTGAGGTATACTAATCTTGAGGAAAACATTCCTCGAGAAGGGGCTCGGAGAGCCCTTTATTGCCTTCATGATAAACGTAAAAGGAGGAGCGAACAACCTAATGAAGAGCCGACGTCCGAGTGCCGTCTTCTTCGATGCCGGCGAAACTTTGGTCCACCCGATCCCTTCCTTCCCCCAACTATTCACGGAGGTCTGCAAGGTTCACGGCCTGGAAGCCGACATTGCGGAGGTGTCCCTTACCACGCGTAAGCTGATGGCCGAGGTGGAGGAGAGACAAAGGGAAGGATACACCTTCACCAACCACCCGCAAAGATCCCGCCGCTTCTGGCTTTCCTTCTACGGGCGATTGGTGAACGAGCTCGGTTATCGTGGTGACGACGGCCTGGCCCGCTCCCTCTACGAAACGTTCTCTCGCCCTGAGAATTACGAGGCTTATCCCGACGCCGTGGAGGCCCTGGAGGAGTTGGCACGCAAGGGTTACCGCCTGGGCATAATCTCCAACTTCGAGCCCTGGCTGGAGGATCTTCTCAGGCGTCTGGGACTGGCCGGCTATTTCGAGGTGATGGTCATCTCCGGGAACGAGGAGTACGAGAAGCCCCATCCCCGCATCTTTCAGCTGGCCTTACAGCGGATGGGCGTGAGCCCGGAAACATCCCTGCATGTAGGCGACTCTCCCGTCTCCGACTTCGCCGGAGCCCGGGACGCCGGCCTGCGCGCCGTTCTCCTCGATCGCTGGGGTAGGTTCCCCGATTTCCGGGGCGAACGGGTCAGGGATCTCAGAGAGATCATCTCGCTCCTGGAGTGAGGCTAAGGATGGGAGTTTTCCGCTTACAAACCGATTTGAAACCCCGTGGCGACCAACCCAAGGCCATAGCCCAGCTAACCGAGGGCGTGCTGAAGGGAGAACGTTTTCAGACCCTTCTGGGAGTCACCGGGTCCGGAAAGACCTTCACCATGGCCCATGTCGTCCACAACACGGGAAAACCCACCCTGGTCATCGCCCCCAACAAGACTTTGGCCGCCCAGCTGTGCAACGAGTTCCGGGAACTGTTCCCCGAAAACGCCGTGGAGTACTTCGTTAGTTACTACGATTATTACCAGCCGGAGGCCTACGTTCCCCGCACCGACACCTATATCGAGAAGGATACCTCCATCAACGACGATATAGACCGACTTCGCCACCGAGCCACCTCCGCCGTCCTTTCCCGACGTGACGTCATCATCGTGGCCTCGGTTTCCTGCATCTACGGCTTGGGAAGCCCCCAGGAATACCTGAGCAGGGTGCTCATCCTTAAGAAGGGCGAGGAATACGACCTGCGGGAGGTGGTCCGGCGACTGGTAGACATGCAGTACGAGCGCAACGACTACAACTTGGAGAGAGGGCGATTTCGTCTGAGGGGGGATACCCTGGAAATATATCCTAGTTACGAGGAACGGCTGGTTAGAGTGGAGTTCTTCGGTGACGAGGTGGACCGCCTGACGGTCATCGATCCCCTCACCGGGGAGGTGGTCTCCAGGGAGCAGAGCGTGGCCGTCTACCCGGCCACCCACTACCTGACCAGCGAGGAAAACCTGGAGAGGGCGCTCGTCTCCATCCGGGAGGAGCTGGAGGAAAGGACGGCCGAACTGGAGTCCCAGGGGAAACTGCTGGAAGCGCAGCGCCTGCGGCAGCGGACCCTTTATGACCTGGAGATGCTCCGCGAGATGGGATATTGCTCGGGTATCGAGAACTACTCCCGGCATCTGGACGGACGCCTCCCCGGTGAGCCACCCTATACCCTCCTGGACTTCTTCCCTCATGATTTCCTGGTCTTCGTGGACGAAAGCCACATCACCATCCCCCAGTTGCACGGGATGTACGAGGGCGATCGCTCCCGCAAACAGACCTTGGTCGACTACGGGTTCCGGCTTCCCAGCGCTCTGGACAACCGGCCGCTTCGCTTCGAGGAGTTTCTGGATCGCGTTCCCCAGATGATCGCCGTCAGCGCCACCCCCGGTCCTTGGGAACTGGAGGTGTCCAGCCGGGTCGTGGAGCAGATTATCCGTCCCACCGGCCTGGTGGACCCCGAACTACTGGTACGGCCGGCGGAAGGTCAGATAGACGATCTCATGGGGGAGATAAGGAAGAGAGTGGAAAGAAACGAGAGGACCCTGGTAACGACCCTCACCAAGCGCATGGCCGAGAATCTAACCGACTACCTTCTGGAAATGGGGCTAAGAGTACGGTACCTCCACTCGGAGATCGACACCTTGGACCGTGTGGAGATCATCCGGGATCTTCGGCTGGGAGAATTCGACGTCCTGGTGGGTATCAACCTTCTCCGGGAAGGACTCGATCTCCCCGAGGTCTCCCTGGTCGCCATCCTGGATGCGGACAAGGAGGGGTTCCTGAGAAACGAGCGTTCTCTCATCCAGACCATCGGCCGGGCCTCTCGCAACGTAAACGGACAAGTCATCATGTACGCCGAGGAGGTAACCGAATCCATGCGTCGCGCCCTGGAGGAGACGGAAAGAAGGCGCCGCCTGCAGATCGACTACAACCGGCGACACGGCATCAACCCCCAGACGGTGCGCAAACGGGTGACCGATATCATGGACATGGTCCTGCTGCCGGAAGAGAAGGTTCCCTACCGATCCCGGCGGAAGGAGATGGAGGAGATGTCCGCCGAGGAGATCGAACAGCTCATACGGGGCCTGGAGGAAGAGATGCGGCTGGCCGCGGAGGACCTACGTTTCGAGTATGCCGCACGCCTGCGGGACGAGATCGCCGATCTGCGCAAGCGGTTGCGCCGGGCGGCGGCGGAGAAGAGGTGAGCAGGACATGGAGTGGATCGTGGTCAGCGGAGCGAGGGAGCACAACCTGAAGAACGTCCATGTCCGCCTACCCCGCAACCGGCTCATCGTCATGACCGGCATCTCCGGGAGCGGCAAGTCGTCCCTGGCTTTCGACACCATATATGCAGAAGGGCAGAGGAGGTACGTGGAATCGCTTTCCGCCTATGCACGCCAATTCCTCGGCCAGATGGAGAAGCCGGATGTGGACCACATCGAAGGGCTTTCCCCGGCCATCTCCATAGACCAGAAAAGCACCAGCCGGAATCCCCGCTCCACGGTGGGGACCATCACCGAGGTTCATGATTACCTACGCCTTCTTTTCGCACGTATAGGCAAGGCCCATTGTCCGTCCTGCGGGCGGCCCATAGAGAAACAGACCTCGCAGCAGATCATCGAAAGGGTATCCGCCCTCGATATCGGGACCAGGCTTTCCATACTGGCTCCCTTGGTGAGGGGACGCAAGGGCGAATACTCGAGGCTTCTTTCCGAAGTGCGCGCCAAGGGGTTCTCCCGAGCCAGGGTGGACGGGGAGTTGCACGACCTGGACGAGGAGATTCGACTGGAGCGTTATCGGCGTCACGACATCGAAGTGGTGGTCGACCGCTTGATCATAAAGGAGGGAGTGGAGAGGAGACTAGCCGAATCACTGGAAACCGCTTTGGAGTTGGGCGAGGGCACGGTTATCGTCTCCGTGGAAGGGGAGGATGACCGCTACTTCAGCGAACATTTCTCCTGTCCGGAATGCGGTATATCCCTCCCGGAACTGGAGCCCCGCATGTTCTCCTTCAACAGCCCGTACGGCGCGTGTCCGGAGTGCAGCGGCCTAGGCTTTCTACAAGTGATCGACCCCGACCTGGTGGTGCCCGATCCCCGGTTGAGTCTGGCGGAAGGAGCCTTAGCCCCCTGGCCCCCTACCGCTTCCTTCCTCTATCGAAGGTTGGAGGCTTTGGCGGAAAAATACGAGTTCAGCCTGAAGACCCCCTTCCAAGACCTTCCCGAACGAGTGAAGGAGAAGATTCTTTATGGGACGGGCGAGGAGAAGATTTACCTGCGCTACCGCAACCGCAGGGGTTACGTGCGTTCCTATTTTACCTACTTCGAGGGGGTCATAAACTGGCTGGAACGCCGCTACCAGGAGACGGACTCCGAGTACGCCCGCGCCAAGATCTCCCAGTACATGAGCCTACGCCCCTGTCCGGCCTGCCGGGGCGCCCGACTCAAACCGGCCAGCTTGGCGGTGACCGTGGGGGGGATGAACATCCACGAGGTTTCCCAGCTGTCCATCCGGGATTGCCTGAATTTCCTGGACAAGCTGGATCTCACGAAGACGGAAGAGGCCATAGCCGAGCGCATTCTCAAGGAACTCCGCTCCCGGCTCGGCTTCCTGGTGGACGTGGGACTGGACTACCTGACCTTGGACCGAACCGCCTCCACTCTGGCCGGGGGAGAGGCGCAGCGCATCCGCCTGGCCACGCAAATAGGATCGGGGTTGGTGGGGGTACTTTACATCCTCGACGAACCCTCCATCGGACTCCATCAGCGGGACAACCAACGCCTCATCGACACCCTAAAGGGGCTTCGCGACCTGGGGAACACCCTCATCGTCGTGGAGCACGACGAGGCCACCATCCGTTCCGCGGACTGGGTGGTGGACATCGGTCCCGGTGCCGGGGAACACGGTGGGGAGATCGTCTTTAGCGGGCCCCTGGAAAAGCTCTTGGAACATCGGGGGTCCATAACCGCCCAATACTTGAGGGGAGAGAAGAGCATAAGTATACCCCGCAGGAGACGACGTCCCTCGGGGCGCAAACTGATCGTCCGCGGCGCGGCGGAACACAACCTCAAGAACATAGACGTGGAGATACCTCTAGGTCTCCTGGTCTGCGTCACGGGGGTTTCGGGTTCGGGGAAGAGCACGCTGGTGCATGACGTACTCTTCCGGGGATTGGCCCGGAAGCTTTATCATTCTCGGGTGCCGCCGGGGAAGCATCGGGACCTGGAGGGCCTGGAGAATATCGACAAGGTCATCAACATCGACCAGAGTCCCATCGGCCGCACCCCGCGCTCCAATCCGGCCACCTATACCGGGGTCTTCGACCACATAAGGGTTCTCTTCGCTGACACCAAGGAATCGCGCCTACGTGGCTACAAGCCGGGGCGTTTCAGCTTCAACGTGAGGGGCGGACGCTGCGAGGCCTGCCGGGGAGACGGCAACATCAAGATAGAGATGCACTTCCTGCCCGACGTGTACATCCCCTGCGAGGTGTGCAAGGGAAAGCGTTACAACAAGGAGACCCTGGAAGTCACCTACCGGGGCAAGAACATCAGCGAGGTGCTGGAGATGTCGGTGGAGGAGGCCCTTCGTTTCTTCGACGCCGTCCCGGTCATCCGTCGCCGCCTCCAGACCCTCTACGACGTGGGGCTGGGCTACATCAAGCTGGGGCAACCGGCCCCCACCCT
>JACVJF010000080.1 GCA_015711855.1 Candidatus Solincola quzhuomuensis
ATATACCGGAACCGTGTTCCACATCCCGGAACCGTGTTGCCTCCTCCAAGTGTTCCTCGTGGACGGGACGCCCACCGCCGGGCCTTTTTCCGAGCATATCACGAAGCTTTTCTCGATGCGTGAAGGTCGCGTGCCGGCTACGAACCTGACGAGTCGGCTTCCAAATACCCGGAAGCGGCAGGCTACACGGCCTGGGGGGCAGGCTCGTGGGGTGGACCCGATTTTTTCTTGGATTATAATGTTGCGTGTCCGTATCCCTTCGTTTAAACTGCAGGAGGCCCGCAATGGACGAGCTGGTGAACCGCTGGATAGCCACCCTGGCGCGGGTCCGCCTCATAACCTATCTGAACTGAAACCAGGCCACTTTCGGTACCCTGGTAGGGTATCTGGGGGTGCCGGACCGCAGCGCGGTGAAGGCGGCCTGTCCCCTGGAAGGGGGCGGGGTGAGCGAGGGCTCCACCTGCGGAGTGGTGTCGGGAGGATGCCTGGCCCTGGTCATGGCCCATCTGGGGGACCTTTTAGAGGAGGACGGGGGCAGATTGGAGGCCCTCTACCAACGCATGCGCGGGTACACCGCCTGGTTCGAGGAGAGCTTCGGCAGCACGCTTTGCCGTGACCGCTGTGGGGCCGATCTCCGGAAGGCCTCCGGTTTCGCCGATTACGTCTTAACAGGCAAAGTCCTCACCCGGTGCGTCAATCACATAGGAAGAGCGGTGGAAAAACTCATTGGCCTGGTGAACGAGCCCCTGGAAGCGGGAGAGAGCGGCGGCGAAACTCGCGTCGGGGACGAGGAAACTGTGACACCATGGCCGAAGGGGAGGGAGGAAGGTGAGGAGACCCTCCGCGGGGGGTACTGCGCCGCTCCGGTGCTGCGCCGTGTCCGCGAGGCCGTCGGCACGGGCGGCGAGGTCTTGGAAAAGATATCCATGGGTTTGGACGGAGGCGTCGGCCTTTCCGGAGGCCTTTGCGGCGCCCCTGCGGGAGCCCTGCTGGCGTTGGGAACGGTTTGGGGCATCGATCCCCGAGAGGAGGGCGTGGTAGGGACCCTGCGTTTCTTCGTGCGCGGCCACCTCAACCTCTACGCGGGGAAAGGCAAAAGGGGATTGTGGGCGGTTGGAGTACCCCTGATGCGGGATTTCCGACGCCGTTTCGGATCCCTGGAATGCCGGGACTTGACGGGTCGGACCTTCCATAGCCTGAGCGACCTGGAGGGATATATCGCTGGCTCGGAGCGGTGCGAGGAGATTAGGCTGTGGTGCGCGGAAAACGCGGTCGAGATCCTGAGCTGAACGCTCCTGAGGTTCGAGGAGGGGGTTTTCCGAAATGACCGTGGCGGTGGTCAAGGCGGAGGGTCCGCATGATGTCCGGAGGGCTGTAGACCTCCTGGGGGGAATGGGGAAGTTCGTCTCTCCGGGGGAAAAGGTCCTGGTGAAACCGAACATCTGCGCAGCCAAACCCAGCGACACGGGGACGGTTACCGACCCAGATCTGGTGGCCGAGGTGTGCCGGCTGGCCGCCGCCGAGGGGGCCGAGGTGGTGGTGGGGGAGAGTCCCATCCACCCCTTCCGCTCCTCGCGAGTCTTCCCCCGCGCCGGGTACGGGGATTTCCGGGAGCGCTACGGATTTCCCCTCCTGGACCTGGACGCGGCGGAGAGGGTGGAGATCCGCGTGCCCGACGGCATGGCGATCAAGGAGGAGGTGGTGGCCAAGCCGGTGTTGGAATGCGACGCCCTGATCAACATGCCGGTTATGAAGACCCACCTCCAGACGGTGGTCTCTTTAGGGCTCAAGAACCTCAAGGGGGTGGTGCCGACCAAGGACAAGCTCATCATCCACCTTCACGGCCTGGATCAAGGCATCGTGGACCTTAACACCGTGATTCGCTCCCGCCTGGTGGTGGTGGACGGTCTGGTGGGCATGGAGGGTTCCCTGGGCCCCACCAACGGGAGGCCGGTGCGCCTGGGGGCCATCGTGGTCGGGGACAACGTGGTGGAGGTGGACGCTACCTGCGCCCGTATCATGGGGGCTGATCCCCGCAAGATAACCCACATCCGGCTGGCAGCGGAAAGAGGGCTGGGACGCCTGGAAGGTTTCGAGGTCCTCGGCGACGGCATCGAGGCCGTGCAAAGGAGGCTCGACCTCCCCACTCGCCCCGATCTCAACCGCATGATGATCTCCGGCTTCCTTTTGAGGGCTTACGACTTGCTGCGGCGCCCCTTTGACCGCATCGCGGGGCGTGCGCCTTCCTTCCGCTTCGGGGAGGTACGCCTGGACGCCGGAAGATGTGACGGCTGCCGCGTCTGCGTGAAAGCCTGCCCCGTGGATGCGGTGTCCATGCGCGGGGAGTTGCCGAGGATCGACGTCAGCGCCTGCATCGCCTGTTTCTGCTGCGCGGAGGCCTGCCCGCGGGGCGCACTGTCTAGAGGCACGTGAGCGTGTGCTCCCCTGCAAACGGCCGCGACCAAGGATTGGTCCGCAAGGGAAGGCAGGATCGCGAGACCTAGGAGCCTGGATGAAGCTGGAAAAGAGGGCCTACGCCACCATGTTCGAAAAGGAGGACGGACACTGGTGGTTCGTGGGCCGGAGGAAGATCATTGCCTCGCTCCTCGACGGGCTTCCGCTTGGAGAGGGCTGCCGCATCCTCGACGTGGGCTGCGGCACCGGGGGCAACTTCCCCCTTCTCTCGCGTTACGGGGAAGTGGAGGGATGCGATTATGCGGAGGAAGCGGTCCGCTTCTGCAACCTGCGGGGGAACGCCAGGGTACGCGAGGCCAGTATCTACGAGCTGCCCTACGCCGACAACTCCTACGACCTGGTCACCTGCCTGGACGTGCTGGAGCACCTGCGCCTGGACCACCCCGCCCTATGGGAGCTGAAAAGGGTCCTGAAGCCCGGCGGTTACCTGCTCCTCACCCTTCCCGGACGTCCGGAACTGTACAGCGACTTCGACTGTCTGGCCGGCCACCTCCGGCGTTACACCCGGGAGGACGTGAGAAGGTTGCTGCTGAGTGTGGGCCTAAAGCCGCTGCGCATCACTTCCTACACCGTACTCACCCACCCCTTTATCCTCTACTATATGCGGCGGGGAAACATCGTCGGAGGCCGAGGCCGGTACATCCAGGCCATGGAGACCCTTTTCCCCGCTTCCCACCGAGTCCTCATCGGCCTTCTCGGTATGGAGGCGAGACTCGTCAGGCATTTCGACCTTCGCGGCGGCTCCTCTCTTGCGGTGACGGCGAAAAAGTAGTATAAGAAGTATTAAGCGTCAGTTAAGATTCTTTCGTGGCTTGGGATCGTGGCCCCGTTTATCTCGCCGATGAATCTCGAGGGCGAGCGTCCCGCGGCGGCATCCGGGAAGCACGGACGGCTTGTCTGAAGAAGGGGACCACCGCCTCGGGCGGCGGGTAGGCGCCGTTCATAAACGGGGGAATGATAGGAAAGCCTCCAGGTTTCGAGAGCCGGTTTCGGGAAATCCCGAAAAGGGAAGAAATGGTTTGAGCGGGGGCTGTCCGCGAAGGACCGAGCACTCTCTTACATTGCTTTGGAGGACGAGCCGGCACCGATATAGTTTGGAAATATTTTTAAAAAGCTGCCGGAGAACGTCGTGGAGGGCGGGAACGACGAGGGGAAGCCCCTGGATTCGGAAGATGGAACTCGCCCGGGAACCATGAACCTTGCGATCCTTTGGGGCGTGAGGACCCGCAGGGCGAAGGGAGGAATAACACCGGAAAGGGAAGCGGGCGTGATGGGCGAAAGGGCCGGAACCGCCCGATTCCGTGGGAGGCACAAGGCCGAGAAAAGGAGGGAGAGATGAGCGTACAGGAAGAGACCTTTCTCACCCCGGTAGTCCCCCTTGATTTCACCTACAACTATTACATCGGTCAGTACTTGACCCGATACTTCAAGGGCTTCAAGGAGAAAAAGATCCTCGGTTCAAGGTGTCCCGGGTGCAGCAAGGTCGCCGTGCCCCCGCGCAAGTACTGCGGCGTCTGCAACAAGGTCATGGAGGAGATGGTGGAGCTGCCCCAGGAAGGAACCCTGGAGAACTTCACCGTGGGACACGTGACCATGGAGAAAGGGGGGAGGCTCAGCCCGGCGGAGAAGCCCTACGTGCTGGGACTTATCAAGCTCGACGACAAGGCTTCATTGCTCCTGCACAAGGTGGAGGGAGTGGATCCCTCCCAGGTGAAGGCGGGAATGAAGGTGAAGGCGGTCTGGAAGGACCAGGTCGAGGGGGATTACTGGGACCTCGACCATTTCGAGCCGGCGTAAGGGGGTGACGGACATGGATAAGAAGGTAGCCATCGTCGGTTTCCGGATGAAGAGCGCGCCGGACCTGGTCACCACCCGAGAGCGCCTCACCTTCGAACTCACCCGGGGACTATTCGACGACCTGGGCATTGAGCGGGAGGACGTGGACACCACCATCTTCTGCACCAACGATTTCCTGGACGGGCGCACCATCTCCAACTGTTTTCTCGAGGGGCCCGCGGGATGTTACATGCGGGACGAGAGCAAGGTGGAGATGGACGCCCTGAACGGTCTGATGTACGCCTGCATGCGCATACTCTCGGGCCAGTACCGGACGGCCATGGTCGTCTCCCTGGCCCTGACAGGTTACCAGGTGAGTCCCTACCTGCACATCGAGTACCAGCTCAGCCCCATCTACGATCGACAGATGAGGCTGCTCAACGAGCTCAGCGCCGCTGCCTTGCAGGCACGAAGCTACCTTACGAGGTACGGATACTCGGAGGAGCTTCTGGATGCGGTGGCGGTACAGGCCCTGTCCAACGCCGCCGCCAATCCCTATCAAGCCCGCAGGATACCCGGGGTGAGCAAGGAGAAGGTGGCTTCCTCTTCGCCTTACTATGAGCCGCTCAAGGAACTCCATTGCTATCCGCCCACCGACGGTGGATGTGTCCTCCTCCTGGCCTCCGCGGAGCGGGCCAAGGAGCTCACCGACAAACCGGTTTGGGTGCTGGGTATGGGGCAGAGCATCGAGACCTTCTACCTGGGGGAGCGTGACCTTTTCAGGTCGCCGTCCACGGTGAAGGCGGCGAAGCGGGCTTACGAGCTGGCGGGCATAAAGGATCCCAAAGCCGAGGTGGACCTGGCCGAGGTCTCCGCCCTTTTCGCCCACCAGGAGCCCCTCCTGGCGGAGGCCCTGGGGCTTCTCGAGGAGGGAGCCGCGGAGAGTTCTTACCAATCGGGGGATACCGCCGTGTCCGGCAAGATGCCCATCAACCCCTCCGGAGGGGCCCTGGGAGGTCATCCGGTAAGCGCGACCGGTTTGATCCGCGCCGCCGAGGCCGTACGCCAGCTGCGGGGCGAGGCGGGCGAGAACCAGGTGGGCAAGGCGGAGGTCGCCGTGGTGCACGGCCAGGACGGACCCTGCGCCCAGCAGAACGCCGTCGTGGTCCTGGGAGTGTAGGAGGTGGTGGAGATGCGTAACGTGGCCATAGTGGGCATCGGATATACTCCCGTGTTCGTCAGCAAGCGCCGCGACGTGTGCATCCCCGAGATGATCTCCGAGGCGGTGGAGAACGCTTTTAAGAACTCCGGCCTGACGCCCGCGGACATCGACGCCGTGGTCTTCGGGAACATGCACACCTTCGAGGGGCTCAACCTCCCTCATCTCTGGTCGGCGGACTTCATCGCCTCCCTGGGGAAACCGGTGATGCGCATAGCCACCGGAGGGACCACGGGCATGTCCGCCTTCCACGCTGCCTATTACCACATCGCCTCCGGTCTGCACGACGTGGTCATGGTGGTGACCTACGAGAAACACTCCGAGGGAGACGCGCAGGTGGGCCTCATGGGCATCATCACCCCGGAGATCATGGCCATGCTGGCCGCGGGCATCGACGTCACCGGACAGAAGGGCATGGGTGCCATCGGAGGCGGTAGCGCGGGTGGTATTTCCTACCAGGCGACTTCTTACCTCCATCACTCGGGGGCGGGCATAGAACACATCGACGCCATCGCCGCCATGGAGAGGCGCAACGCCTCCAAGAACCCCTACGCTCACCTCAAGGACCCCGAGGCCACGGCGGAGAAGATAGCCCAGACCCCGCTTATCTCCTGGCCCATACGTTTCGGGCACGTCTGTCCCACCACCGACGGTGCCACGGTGTGCATCCTGGCCTCGGAGGAGAAGGCGGCCAAGATAGCGGACAAGGCGGCCTGGGTGTGGGCGGTGGCCAACTGCGCCTCCGACGCCACCACCGGTAACCTCATCGAGGGCATCATCACCGACCCGGGAGAGCAGATGCCAGCCACCATCGCCGCTAAAAAGGCCTACGAGCGAGCCGGCATCCAGGATCCTCGGAAGGAGATCGACTACGTGGAGATCTATAACGGGTTCGCCCACCAGACCCTCATGTTCCTGGAAAGGATCGGCATGTGCGAGGTGGGGGAGGCCCATAAACTCCTGGAGAAGGGGGAGCTGGAGATGAGCGGGAGCCTCCCGGTCAACGCTTCCGGCGGGGTGGTGAGCACTAACGCCATAGGGACCTCGGCCCTCAACCGGGTGACCGAATGCGCCCTTCAGCTCATGGGGCAAGCCGGCGAGCACCAGGTGGAGAAGGAGGTGCACAAAGCCCTGGCCCACGGCTGGGGAGGGCTCATGCAGTACGTGACCATCACCATCCTGGCCGACAAACCCAAGAAGCTGTAAGGAGGTGCGGGGATGGAAGAGACCAGGCAAGTTCAGGGCACGTGGGACCTTTCCACGTTCAAGTTCCGCATCGAGGGAGAGGGCATCAAGAACATGCTCAAGGAGATGAAGGAGGCCAAGCTCCTGGGAAACCGGTGCCATAAATGCGGGACGGTTTACCTGCCGGCCAACTTCTACTGCCGGAAGTGCCACATCGCCATCCACGAGCCGGCGGAGATCAGCGACCACGGCGAGGTTATGAGCTACACCATCGGCTACGCCGACGTAAGGGGAAACCCGCTGGACGAACCTCGGGTGTCCCTAATGGTCAAGCTGGACGGTTCGGATACGTGGATCATGGGCGCCGGCGAGGACATGAAGCCCGAGGACGTGCACATCGGCATGCGGGTCAAGATAAAGTGGGCCGACCAGAGGGTCGGCAACCTCCAGGACATGGAGAGCTTCATCCCCGAATAAAGGGGTCAGGTCTTGAAATTTGATACCCCTTGGGGTATGCGGGTCCGGCAACGGGGCAGGGAGGAGACTTGCGGGGCGCGGGAGACCGCGCCCCGACGCATAACCTAAAGGGTCACCTTTGGCCTGTTTCCTACATCGACTTGCACGCACGTGATAGGTGCTCATCGCCGTGGGCAAGCGGACGATCAAGCACGGAAGCCGCACGAGGCTGGGCTCTTGGGCATGCACGGTTTTCCTCTAGAACTTGCCCGATCCGGTGATAACCGTCCCTCTCGCCGATCAATCCATGTTCAACAGGCCGCTCGGGCCGCAGGATTCCTCGGGTTTCTTTCCCCGAGGAACGCGCCGGAGATCCCCGACTTGTTTTGGGGAGTGAACGAGCACGACTTGAAGAGCGGGGCTAAGGTTTCTGTCGGGAGACCTCTGCGAGAGCGTGAAGAAAGTACTCGACTTCTTCTTCGGTGTTCATGCGGCTTAAGCTGGCGCGGACCGTGCCGCGCTTAAGAGTGCCCAGGGTGCGGTGAGCCAAAGGTGAGCAGTGCAGACCGGAACGGACGCAGACGCCGTACCGCTCGTCCAGGATGGAAGCCAGTTCCGAGGAGGTATAATCTCCCAAGTTGAAGGAGATTATGCCCACCCTTCTCTCCCATTCCGTGGGGCCGTAAATGATGACTCCCGGTATTCTGGCCAGGCCTTCCAATAGCCTTTCGGTGAGTTCCCGCTCGTGCTCTCTTATCTTCGCGACGCCCGTCTCCAGGATATATTCCACTCCGGCCCGCAGACCTGCCAGCCCGTGGGCGTTCAAGGTACCGCTCTCGTAGCGATCGGGGAGAAAATCGGGCTGCAGGGAACTCTCCGAGCGGCTGCCGGTCCCCCCATAGGTGAGGGGTTCGAATTCCCAGCCCGGAGCGATGTACAAGCCCCCCGTTCCTTGAGGTCCGAAGAGCTCCTTATGACCAGTGAACGCGAGGTAAGCGATGCCCATCTCCTGCGGGTATATCTCCACCCGGCCTGCGGTCTGGGCGGCGTCGACGAGCAGGGGAACACCCCTCTCCGCGGCGACCTCGGCGATCTCCGAGAGGGGAAGCAGAGTGCCGGTGACGTTGGAGGCGTGAGTGCAGGCCACCAGCCGAGTCTCGGAGTTGATGGCGGCCCTGAGTTCCGCGGGGTCCAAGCCGCCGTCCGGTGAGCAGCGGAGGATGGTGTAGGAAACGTTTCCTCTCCTGGAAAGCGCTTCCAAGGGCCTCCACACCGAATTGTGTTCCAGGGAGGTGATGACCGCGTGACCCCCTTCCAGCAGCCTTCCCCGGATGACCAGATTGAGGGCCTCGGTGGCGTTCTTGGTGAAGACGATGCGCGAGGGATCGTCCACCCGGAACAACAGGGAGAGCGCCTCTCTGCTCCGTAGCACCTCCCGACCCGACTCCAGCGCTCGGTGATGGCCGCTACGCCCCGGGTTGCCCCCCACTTCTCGGGCGAAACGGTCCATGGCCCGAAAGACGGATTCCGGCTTGGGATAAGTGGTCGCCGCGTTATCCAGATAGACGTCGGCCATGAGTTTCTCCTGGCGTATTCGTTACTCGCTACACTTGGGCGTCTAAATAATATCATCTGCGGGTAGCATCCGCGGGTTGGGGACATGCCGCCAGTATGCGAGCTGTTGAATATGGTGGGACGCTGACGGAAGGAAGAGTCTTTTAACGCTTTCTCTTCCTGCCGGCGTTTTCGGCGCTTTCCGCTGAAGAGTCAACCCTTTCCGTGGAGAACGGGATCACGGCCGGGGGTGGCATTCAAGTAGGCATTCAAGTAGGAAAGATACGGAGTCGATTAAACAAGCGGTCGGAAATGGCGAGGAGAGGGTGTGAGCGGCAAGACCATGGTAGATAAGGGAACATCGGTCTTAGTGGTTTTCTTGACGGCGTCCTTGCTCCTGTTCTTCCTCCCCTGCTCGAACGGCGAAGCGCTGGCTCAGTCCTTCAACGACATATCCGGGATACCCCGGGAGGTCCAGGAGGCCATAGAATACGCCTTTCAGAAGGGGTACATGCAGGGGTTCCCGGACGGGGGATTCCATCCCGACGAGGACACGACCCGGATCGACTGCGCCAGGGCATTGGTGAGCGTCTTCGGGCACGCGGGGGAGAGAGCCGACCCGTCCATCACTTTCACCGATCTGCCAAGCTCTCATCCCGATTTTATCTGGGCCAACCTGGCGGTGAAGCACGGGCTGATGGACAGACAAGCGGACGGGTCCTTTCAGCCGTCCCGGGGAGTGGCCTTCGAGCGGGTGGCCATGGGAGTTACGGCGGGCATGGGACTCGGCGACGTGGCCGCCAACGTGAACGCCCTGACCGGAGGATGTCCCGCCTACGGAGGGTTTATGGCGGTTTTCTTGGGGCTGCGCTGCAAGTACCGCTACAGCCGCATCTGGCCCGGGAAACCCTATCCCCGGGGGGATATGGCCTACACCCTGTATCGCGTGGACCACATGGAGAGCTGGAGGCCGGGGTACTTAAGGGACTCCCTCTCTCCCTCGCGGTGCACCCCTCCCTCGGGCTCCGATGGGCAACTGCAGGCGATCCGCTATGCGTTCGACAGGCTGGGCTGCCCTTACCTTTACGGAGGGGAGAGCGAAGCGGAGGGCGGCTTCGACTGTTCGGGTTTCGTCTACAACACCCTCTCCATACGCATGGGTTATCCCATGAAGAGGGTGGCTGACGACCAGGCCAGGGACAACCGTTACCTCTACGTATCCCGGGAGGCCCTTCAGCCGGGCGACGCCATTTTCTTCTACGAGAACGCCGACGATACTCCCGAGGGCTATATCGGGCACGCCGGAATGTACGTTGGAAATGGCGTTTTCATCCATTCCTCCAGCTCCGGGGGAGGGGTGTGTTTCGACTGTCTGGAAAACAACGATTATTGGAGAACCCATTTCGCCTGGGGTCGGAGGGTGGTGGGAGGCCCTTACAACGACCGTTTCGATACCTGGCTTCTACTCTACAATCCCGGCCAAGGGGAACAAAGCGTGGACGTAAGATTCCTGCTGCCCAATAGGGGACCGGACACCAGGAGTTATACCTTGGCCCCGCACAGCCGCTTCACCCTCCCGGTGGATTCCCTCTATCCCTGCGACGAGCTGTCCCTGGAGGTGGAAGCCCCGCCTCCGGGCGTGGTGGCCGAGCGGGCCATGTACTTCGATTACCAGGACTGGGCGGACGGCGGACACGCTAGCGAGGGAGTGAGCGCGCCGTCCCTGGAGGGTTATTTCGCCGAGGGGTATACGGGAAATGGTTTTCACACCTGGCTTCTCATGGCCAATCCTCGCGACTGCCAGGCCGTCGTGGAGGTGTGCTACCTCCTGGAAGGAGCCGGGCCGGTGACCAAGAACTACATCCTGTCCCCCAACAGCCGCTTCACGGTGTGGGTCAACGGCGTTACGGGCCTCAAGGGCGGGAACGTGGGCATAAGCTACCGTTCCCTCAACGGGGTCCCGGTGGTGGCCGAGCGGGCCATGTACTTCGATTATTTCGGCAGAAAGGGCGGTCATTGCTCGGCGGCGGTGGAACGCCCCTCCACCCGTCTCTACCTGGCGGAGGGCTACACCGGCGGGGGGTTCGACACCTGGATACTCCTGGCCAACCCCAACCCGGAGCCGGCCATGGTCCGGGTGACCTATCTGGTCCAGGGGGGGCAGAACCGCAGCGAGGATAGAACCATCCCGGCTCGTTCCCGCCAGACCATAAACGCCGCCAACGTCGTCGGGAGAGTTTCCTTTGGGACCCTCATCGAATCCCTCAACGGGGTCCCGGTGGTGGCCGAGCGGGCCATGTACTTCGATTATTTCGGCAGAAAGGGCGGTCATTGCTCGGCGGCGGTGGAACGCCCCTCCACCCGTCTCTACCTGGCGGAGGGCTACACCGGCGGGGGGTTCGACACCTGGATACTCCTGGCCAACCCCAACCCGGAGCCGGCCCGGGCCCGTCTCACCTTCTCCCGCGAGGACTCGACCACGGTGAGCGTGGATCTGACCCTGCCGCCCCTTTCCCGGGTGAGCCAATGCGTGGACACGGTGCCAGGCATGGGCGCCTGTTCCTTCGCCACCCTCATGGAGTCCGATCTTCCCCTTTTCATGGAGCGTTCCATGTACTTCTTCTACAAGGACCGGTCCGGAGGCAGCAACTGCGCCGCCCAGGAAGGGACTTACCAGCAGCGTCTCTTCGCCGAGGGCTTCACCGGCGGTTGAGCGAGGAGGGCGGGAAGCCCCGCCGTTTTACCGTCCGGGGGTTCTTTCGAGAAAGGAACGCCAGCGCTCTGCCAAGGTCTACTGAAGTAAAGACCGCTTTTCCATGCCGCGGTTCTCTTCACCTGGGGTGGGCAAAGGAGAGGCTCAGGTCGGACGGTCTCGCTTGTACCCCGCGAACCTCGTAAAATTCATAAAGACGGTACGCCGACCGTTGGAATGGCTTGACGTCCGCTGGAGAACGAGGGAGGCGGAGGGAAAGAGGAACCGGGAACCCTCCTTTAGGATGGTACCCGAAACCGCTTCC
>JACVJF010000081.1 GCA_015711855.1 Candidatus Solincola quzhuomuensis
GCCGTGCCTCGTCCCTCTTGGAGTTCCCGGCCCTCAGGACCATCAGCACCCCGTTCACCCGAGGAGCCAGCACGGCGGTGTCGGACACGGCGAGCACCGGAGGGGTGTCTATGAGCACCAGTTCGTAGAGGGCTTTGGCCTGGACCAACACCTCGGCCATGCGCTTGGAACCCAGGAGCTCGGACGGGTTGGGGGGAAGGGGTCCGGAGGTGACGACCTCGAGGTTCGGCTTACCCGAGCTCTGGATGCAGTCCTCCAACTTCTTCTTCCCCACCAGCACCGAAGAGAGGCCTTCCCTGTTCTCCAAGCGGAAGAACTCATGGACAGCTGGCCTCCTCATATCCGAGCAGATGACCAGCACGCGGTGTCCGGCCTCCGCCAGGGCCACGGCCAGATTGGCCAAAACGAAGGTCTTTCCCTCCGAGGGGCCCGCGCTGGTCACCAGGATGGTCTTCAACTGCTGCTCGTAGTTGACGAACTGGATGTTGGTGCGCAGGGCGCGGAAAGCCTCGGCCACGGGGGACTTGGGCTCGGTGACCATCACCAAAGAGGACTTGCGCGAGCCGTTCTCCAGCTCCCGCTGATGGGGTATCTCACCCAGGACGGGGGCACCGTACAACCTGGAGGCTTCTTCCCGCGACTCGATGGTGTCGTCCAGGTAATCCACGAGAAAGGCCAATCCCAAGCCCAACACGCACCCTAAAAAAAAGGCCAGCACGCCGTTGCGCGTGGGGCGCGGGCTCACCGGGCTCCGGGGGGCCTCGTCATCGGTGATGACCTCCAGGCCCCCGGACATGAGGTCCTCGGATATGGAGAGTTCGCGGTATATCCTCTGCAGGTCCACGTAGTAGTTGTAGGCGATCTGCTGCTCCACCTTGAGCTCCTCGGGGATGGGTTCGTTGCCGAAGCGCCTCTCTATCTCCCGCGAGAGCTCGATGGCCTCGTCCTTGGTGGACTGGAGAACCTGCCAGACCTCGTTGCGGGCCTTGGATATCTCCTTGACGTTCTCGGAACGGCGCCATTCCTGATAGACCAGAGCGTAATTGTTGGCCATGTCCCGGGCTTTCTCCGGGTAGCGGTCGGTGGCGCTTATCTCGATGATGTTGGTGTTGTTTATGGGCGCCACGGAAATCTTTCCCAGGAGCGCTTCCACGGACAGGTCCAGCTGCAGGGCCTCTATCACCTTCCGGGCCATCTCCTTGGTCTTGAGCAGCGCCACCTGTGTCTGTATGGACCTCTCGGGTTGGGAACTGAGCTCGCTCAAGGCCTCCTCCATGAAGCTGCTCTCCACCGACTTCTCCTTGACCACCACCCAGGAGGTGGCCCGATACAGTTTGTCCTGGAAGAGGAAGGAATAGAGGAGGGCGGCGGCGGTGACCGCCACCACGGCGGCCGCTATCCACCACTTCCTCCTGCGGAGGACGCGGATGTAGTCCCTAAGCTCCAATCAGGCGACTCCTGAAAGACCGTTTCGGAACCGGGCGGGGAAATCCACCACGCGATCCCTTGCCGATACAATCCTATGTCCTAGGCCCTTCGTATTGAAGAGACCGCGAGGCGAACCGTCACCGCCTCAGCTGGGGGTGGCCCCCTTCTCCGAGGTGACCTTCTCCATATACCACATGCCGTCCAATTTCACCAGGTCCACGTGGCCATCGATGACGGTGCCGTCGGTGAAGACGGCCTGGATGCGTACCCGGGCCTTGTCGCCTTCCATGGTTATCTCCCCCACCTTCACCTCGGACACCTCTCCCTTGAGTAGGCGCTCCACGTTCTCCTGGCTGTCTTCCTGTTCCTTTATCATCGTCCGGGCCAGCTGGAGCTTGGCCTCGCTCCATTTAGCCCGCTCCGCTTTCACCCCGTCCTCGTAACCCTGGCGATACTCATCCCCGGCCTCCTCCTTGCCGCCGCCTCCGCAGCCGCCGAAGCCGAGGGACAGCAGAAAGACCGCGGCCAGAAGGGCCAGGAGAGGAATGACCGCCGCCGCGACGTATCTTTTCCTCAACCGGTTCACCTCCTTTTACTCCAGAGTGATTCCTCGGTCCAAAAGACCTCATCGGAACGTTTTCGCGATGTCTTGCAATATATTCTTTCGCTCCCAGACTCCGTAATCAATTCTTCGGAACCGCAAAGCGATTACTTGAACTGCTGAGCCGGCAGCGGATTTCCGGGCGTCTCAAGTACTTGTTCACCGCTCCGCGTTGCGCGCAATCGCGGGCACGAGGGTTACCTCCTGGAGGGCCTCTGCTCAGAGTGCCTTTTCCTCGGAGAGCTCCATCATGCGGCGCATCTCCCGCTCCAAAAGAGGCGGCAATCCCTCTATCCGCACGTTGAGGAAACCCCGCACGATGGTGGAGACGGCTTCCTCCTCGCTCAGGCCTCGGGCCATGAGGTATTCCACCTCTTCCTGAGCGATCTTCCCCACCGCCGCCTCGTGGGACATGTCCACATCTGCGGCCCTCCCTTCCAGCTCGGGGACGGCGTGGATGACGCCTCCCTCGTCGAGGATGAGGCCGCGGCACTCCAGGTGAGCTTTGACCCCGCCCACCTCCCCGCGGATGTGGCCGCGCGCGGCTATGAAGCCTCCCCGGGTGATGGCCCGGGAGATCACCTCCGCGCTGCAGCCCGGGGCGCTGAGGATGACCCGTGAGCCCACATCCAGCTCGCTCCCTGGTTGCGCCACCAGGATGGAATAGAAGCGGGCCACGGCTCCCTCGCCCACCAGCCGCGCCGTGGGGTAGAGCTGCAGGGAACGCAGGGGCTCCATGACCACATAGTTGGACATGTAGAGGCCGCCCTCCTCCACCACGATGCCACTGCGCGGGCGCACGTCCATGCCCTCCGCCCAATTGTGGATCATGGTGAAGGTTATCTTGGCGCCCTTCTTCACGTAGAACTCGGAGACGCCCAGATGCAGCCCCGCCCGTATCTCCCGCTCGCTGGCACAGCCGGTGATGATGTGCAGCTCCGAGCCCTCCTCGGCGATGACTATGTTGTGCACCCTCTGCACGAAGCGGGGCTCCCGGATGTAGAGGCAGGCTTGCAGGGGATAAATGGTACGGGAGCCGGGCAGAGCACGCATGAAGTATCCCTCGTAGGGCTCGAGCTCCACGGTGGCCGTGTACTTGTCCGTGTCCACGGCCACCGCCTTCCAGTAGTAATCCCACAACCAGTCATATTTTTCCAGGGCCTCGCGGGTGCTCAGTATCTCCAGCCCCTTCTCCAGGGCCTTGCGGTGCACCACCGTTCCGTCTATCTGGACGAAGGAACCCGACCTCTGGCGGCCGCTCTTCTCCACCCCGGCGCGGGCCAGGTCCTCCTCACCAAGTTCTTCCAGCTGATCCAAGGATTCCACGTAGGGGCGCTCCGGGGCCTCGCTCTCGTAGGCTCTCAGATCGAGGTCCCTCCCGTAAGGGGCGGGCTTCTCCGCCGCCGTCCTGGCTCTCTCCTTGAGTTCCTTCAACGCGTGCATCGCGCACACTCCTCGAATCCGTAACGGCGTATACCCTCCAACTGCTCCCGGGGATTCCCGGAACATACGATGGTCCCCTCACACAGGACGTGGCCCATGTCCGCCTCCACGTAGTCCAGGATGTAACCGGTATGGGTTATGATCAGCCCGCACCTGGTGCGACGGCGGCGCAGGTCCTTCTGGAGCAGCTTCCGGATGGCCTTTCCCACTACCTGTAGGTTCTCCATGTCCACGCCCGACTCCGGCTCGTCCAGGAGAACGATGCGCGGGTCTTGGGCAAGGAGCTGTAAAAGCTCGGACCGCTTTATCTCCCCGCCCGAGAAACCGTGGTTCACGTCCCGGGAGAGGAACTCGGAAAGGTTGAGGTCCGCAGCCAGGGATTCCACGTCCACCCCGTCCCGGGAACAGAGGGACACCATCTGGGCCAAGGAGACGCCCCTGACCGTCGGAGGACGCTGGAACATGACCCCGATCCCCCGCCTGGCCCTCTCATTGGGCGGAAGGTGGGTGATGTCCTCCCCGCCCAGCACTATCCTCCCGCTGGTCACCTTGTAGCGAGGAAAGCCCATGATGGCCATGAGCAGGGTGGTCTTTCCTGAGCCATTGGGCCCGAAGAGGACGTGGGTCTCGCCGCACCTTATGTCCAGGTTCACCCCGTGGAGGATCTTCCTGCCCTCCACCTCTACACTAAGGTCCTCCACCCTCAGGTGGACTTCTCGCTCCTCCGCGTCGTGCTCCAAGCTATCACCTCCTGCGGATCGCCGGAAACCGTGCCCTCTTAGCGAGGCCTCCATGCTCACCTCTTCCTCGATTTTACCCGGTCCACAACCCTTTCCACACCCTCAGGAAAAATTGGCTCTCCTCCCGGACGGTAGTCACCGGAAGCTCCGCGGCGCCATGGGCCGCTTCGGAGGGCGGGGCTTCCGGAAAGGTGCAGGCGAAGCCGCTACTTGGCTCGTGGCACGAGGTGGCAGGTCTCGTCGGGGACAATCGGGATCCAAGTGAACCTCGGGCATGAACCTCGGCCCTCGTGCGGATAAAGGCGGTCCGGCACGAAAACGACGTCGAGATGAAGTGTTCCTTATGCGCAGTCCTATTGCATCGTCAAGGTGGGCGCCTTCACGCCCGGCACCAGCCAGACGTCTTACGGCGACATCGATCTGTTACCGATTCCCGGAAGCGGAACCCCTTTCATCAGCGGCCTTCGGACGGCTCGCGCCGCCGAGCTTCGACCCAGCGGTCCACGCACATCTGGACCAGGGAGAACTGCGGGTGATTGTTGCAGGTGATATAGGGGCAATCCCGGCATTCCCCCCGCGGAAAGAGCTTACACAAGCGGATCTCTCCCTCCCACCTCTCCACCTCTATACAAACCATTCCACATCCTTTCTCCTTTTCCTTCCGTCTTCGAACAACCAAAATCAGGAAACCATTTCCACTGGAACACCCCCGTGCGACGCTTGGAACGATTCCCGCCCTGTCTGTCCTCCGTGCGCCCGCCAATCACGGTCTTTATCATAAGGCTAACGGTGAGCGGTGACAGGACCGGCAGGCTCTCGGGTCTCCTCATCGTTGAACACCGGTTTCGCGACGGCTATCGGCAGGTCGGACGAGGGGACCGCTCGTCTCTCGGGTCTTCCGGTCACGCTTTAAAGGCGGCCGTTCCCTATCCCCTTTCTCCTCGCGGCTCACGAAGGGAAGCGCAACGGGAGAGAGGAGATCGCAGCCCCACGACTTCGAGGGGCCTCTCCTCTGGTCCATTGGAGCGCGGGAAGACGATCTCGGGAGGTCACCCCCGCCAATAACTGCCCGCGCGGCACTCCGACCCGGAAAATTGGATGGGAAGGCGCCTTCGGAAAGAGGTTTTACAACGTAAGGACTCCGCAAGCGACCTTGTTTCCTCTGGTTACCCGAGAAAAGATAGCATAAGGCCCGGCGGGAAGATCCGCCGAGCCTTACCTCCCTTTCCTTTAGTCCGTCTTCATGGGGTACGCCTCCTACCCCTCTCGCCGACCGTCGAGGGGAATTCGGGCCTTCTTCCTCAGTCCTCTATGCCCGCCAGGAACTTGGCTATCTGCTTCTTCTCCTCGATGTTGTAGGTCCCCAGGATGGCGATGTCCTCCATGATGGGAGACCCTCCGCCGTGCACCCCGGCGTATTGCATGACCCCGGCCATGGAGGAACAGGAGAAGTCGCTTATCCAGGCGAAGCACTTGTAGATGTTCTCCGGGCTCACCCCATCCTTGCGGGCCAGGTACTTCTTGACCAGCTCCCCCACCTCCGGGCTGGCGAACTCCTCGCTGTAGGGGAGTGTCGCCGGAAGACCTCCCGCCACCTCGGCCAGGATGTCGTACTCGTGGTAGAGGTTCACCCCGGCGTGCTTGCGGGCCACGTTGCAGAAGACCACGTCCGGTATCTGAGTCCCGGAGGGTGCCTTGGAGGACTTCACCGCCGCGGCGATCCCGCACCCGTAGACCAGCTCGGCCACGCTGATGAGCTCGGCCAGGTTGTGCCGCACGTGGGGCTCCCGCTCGATGCCGTTGTACTCCGCCACCAGGGCGGTGGTGCCCATGATGACGTCGGACATGGCGGGCTTGCAACCGGTGTAGGAGTGGCGGTGGTAGAGGGCGAAGAGCAGGGCCAGCTGCCCGCCGAACTCCGTCTCCCCGCACAAGAAAACCCTCTCCCAGGGAACGAAGACGTCGTCGAAGATGGTCAGGGACTCGATCTCCCCCTTTCCGGAGAGGGGTGAGGCCACCTCCTGGACCCGGTCGCGGTACCGGGCCCCCCGGCACACGAGTTTTACCCCCGGCCAGTCCCCGGGTACGGCGAAGGCCACCGCCCAAGGTCCCTCCTCGGGGGTCAGGAAGCGGGTGGGGATGGCGATTATCTCGTGGGCCAAGGGTGCGAAGGAGTTGTGGGCCTTGGCTCCCCGCACCACGATGCCGTCCTTCTTCTTCTCGATGACCCGGAGGTAGAGGTCGGGGTCGGTCTGCTCGTGGGGACGTCGCTTGCGGTGCCCCTTGACGTCGGATTGGGCGCAGCAGCCCACTATGTCGTTGGCCTGCCAATACTTCAGATATTCCAGCCACCGCTGGTGATACTCGGTGCCGTGCACCTGGTCGCACTGGTAGGTGATCACCGAGAGGGCGTTCATGGCGTCGATCCCCATGCAGCGGGCGATGCAGCCGCCCACCATCCGCGCCGCCACCCGGGTCATCTCTTGCTTGGCCAGGAGGTCTTCCTCGCTCTGGTGGATGTGACAGAAACGGTTGATGGTCTCCCCCGTCAGATGGGACTTGGCGGTGGTCAGGTGCTGCAATTCCTTGTTGTGGGCCAACTCGCACGTCAGCTCCAGGATCTCCGTGCCCGGGAGATTCTCCCTTCCCAGTATCTCGCCGCCCATGTAAATGTTGGGCTTCATGGATTTCAGGCTTTCCCGATACTCGGCCCCGGTGCGGATCATCTTCATCCCCTCCTACGTTTCGGCCGGACGATTGCTACTTCAATATATTCCAATTTAAATATAGGTGAAAGGGGAATACCATGATCATCTTCGTCGTGGCCGCCTTGACAGCGGCGCTGGGCTTTTTCTTCTCCTGGGTCGTCTATCGGGCCCACCGCGGCAGCTTCCTCAACCGCTCCTTCTCCGCAAGCCTTTTCTTCTTGTCCTGCTGGATCGTCTGCGCCCACCTTAACCTCTTGCCGGCTGACCCCAGTCCAACCCTGGTCACCTGGCAGTATCGCACATGTTACACCCTCGTCACCCTGGCCGCCGGGTCCTTCTTCCTCTTCGGCCTGGGCTTCCTCAAGGGAGGTTCGCCTGGAAAGAAATGGCTTCTCGGGATGGTCTTCGCTTTTCTCGCCTGCGCTCTGCTCAACCCGCTCGGACTCACCCTCCGGCAGGCGACCTACTCACAAGGCATCTATCGGCAGGTCAACGGGCCTCTATACCCGCTCTTCATCGCCTGGGAGACGGTTTTCGCCGGCGGAGCTCTTGTCCTCGTTTGGCTGAAACGTGGGAAATCCCAGGGCATCGAGCGGACCCGGGCCACCTACATCCTCACCGCTTTCGGGCTCTTCGTCCCTACGGCCATAATCCTGGCCGCCGTCCTTCCGGCGATCATGGAAAGGGACGTCACTTCCGATTACGCCTTCTTCCTCACCGCCTTCCCCATGAGCCTCACGGGTTACGCCATCCTCAGGCACCGCTTCCTGGACGTGCGCCTGGCGGTACGGCGCGCCTTCTCCTATCTCCTGACCATCCTCTTGTTCGGGACTCCCCTGATAGCCGCCTTCCTACTCTCCAGTTATATATGGAAGGACAACCCCCGCGCTTACCTGTGGGTATCCGCCTGCTGGCTGGCACTGGCGGTGGCCTTCACCCCTGCCGCCCTCAGGCGGACCTCGAGGCTGGCCTCACGACTGTTCTTCTCCGGCCTCTACGACGAGGTGGAGCTCCTCCACCGGTTCTCGTCCGCGGCCACTTCCCGACTGGACATCAGAGAGGGGATGGCTGAGGGCCTGGTGACTATCTGCGATGCGCTGGGGCTTCAAGAGATCCTGGCGGTCATCCCCGAGGAGGCCGCCGAGAGCAGGACCTGGGTGCTGGGCGCCCGCCGGGAGGGAGGGATGGTGCGGCCCGTAAGGCACGTAGACGACCGACCTTCTCCCTTGTACCGGCCCTTGGCCGAAGCGGTCCTCCTGGAGGAGGCGCGAAAAGAGCTCTCCGACGAGGAAGAAGACGCCTTCCTGGATGAGATGAGGAAGAAGGGGCTGATCGCCGCCTTTCCCATCAGCGGCCACCAGGGACCGCTGGGGACCCTTTTGGTGGGCGAGAAGATCAGCCGCGCAGGTCTGGACCCCATGGACCTGGAATTCCTCTCTCAGCTGGCGGAAAGGCTCTCCCCGTACATCGAGAACTACCGCCTCTCCATGCTGCTGCTAAACCGGGTGGAGGAACTCGGCGAGATTAGGAAAAAACTGGAAGAATCGGACCGTTTCAAGACGGACATCATCAACATCACCGCCCACGAGTTCCGCACGCCCTTGACCCTGCTGACCGGCTTCTCCGCCGCCTTGGCCGCCCGCTTCCAAGAACTGCCGGACGAGGAAAAGAGGGATTGCCTGGAAAACATCGTTTGGGCGGGGCGGAGGCTCAACGCGCTCTTGGACCAGTTCGTCGCCGCTGCTGCCCTCAAGAGCGGCAAAGCGGAACTCTGCCCGGAGAAATGCGACCTGCGCCGTATCCTGAAAGAAGCCGTTGACTCGCTGGAAGAAAGCGAAAGGAAGCGAGTGTATTTGGAGACGTCCGGCGACGGCCTGGCGGTGACCACCGACCGCCGTCATCTCATCCTGGCCCTGAGGAGCCTGCTGGAGAACGGCCTCCGCTATAGCGACGAAAATTCCCCGGTTATCCTGGGCGCGGGAAGGGAATCCGGAGGGGTGACGGTGTGGGTGAGGGACCGGGGAGGGGGCATACCTCCCGAGATCGTGGACTCCCTCTTCCACCCCTTCACCTTTTTGGAGGAGGCGGACAAGCATCGGCGAGGGGTGGGTCTTGGCCTACACGTGGTGCGCCTGATCGCCGAGGCCCTGGACATGGACATAAAGGTGGAATCGCAGCCCGGTGAAGGGAGCACCTTCCGCCTCCTTCTCAAGGATTCTCCGATAGGGAGAAGCGGCGGCCCGTCTGCCCCCCGAGGGGTCAGCGCCCGTCCGTAAGGAGAAGCATCAGGATGCTCCGCGGACGGGAACAATAAAGACGGAGGAAGGACCATGGGCGTGGATTTCCCAGCTTTCCGGAACAAGGCTCGTGAGGTGCTCAATGGCGTATCGGGCCTGGGAAAGGAGGAAGACTGGAGAGCCCTCCTCTGTGGCGACTGCCCCTTCTACCACCACGGGGAGGAGGAGAACGAGGAATGCGGAAGCTATCGCCTGCTTAGGGCCCTGATCGAGGCGGGAGCACTCGATCTGAGAGAAGCTCTGCGCATTCTGGAAGGGGGGCATCCCGAAGACGTTGAGTGAATACCTTCGCCTGGGCCCGAGGGTGTTCCTCAAGGAACTGGAAACACCCTGCGCTTATGACGCCGCCCGCGACGAGCTCTACGAGCTCTCCCGAGAGGGCATGGATTTCCTCAAGCGCTGCGACGGCACCCGCACCGCACAGGAACTGCACCCCGAGGAGGGTTTCCTCTCCTCCTGCCTGGAGGAGGGCGTCCTGGAGGCCCTGCCGGAACCATCCCCGCGTCCGGTTAAGGTGGGCCGGAACGAGAGGCCCTCCCTTCGGTACCTCATGGTGGAGGTGACCGAACGCTGCAACCTGCGCTGTCGCCACTGCTACCTGGGTGAGGCGGGGCAGAAGGACCTGGCGTGGGAAACGTTGCTCCGGTTGCTGGACAACTTCGACGAGATGGGAGGCCTGCGCTTCCTGGTCACCGGAGGAGAGCCCCTCCTCTACCCGCATTTCGACCTCCTAGACCGGGCCCTGGCGGATAGGACCTTCCGCCCCGTTCTCATCACCAACGGGACTCTGCTCGAGGACTACGACTTCGGCGCGACCAATTTTCTGGAGATCCAGTTCTCCCTGGACGGCCTGGAGGAAGGGCACGACCTCCTGCGGGGAAGGGGCACCTTCCGGAGGTCCATGGAGTCCCTGCGGAAGGCCCTGGCGGCCGGGCTGGACGTCTCGGTGGCCACGGTCATCCACCGGGGCAATCTCAAAGAACTGGTAATGCTTGGAAACAAACTGAAGGAACTGGGCGTCTCCTCCTGGACTTTGGAATACCCGGTGGCCTGGGGGCGGATGGCGGAGAATCTCGACCTCATGCCCGCCCTGGAAGAGGCCCTCCCCTTCTTCGACCTGGAATGGGGTTCCGGGCCCCACGAGGGAGCGGAGGGTTACGCTTGCGGAGCCCACCTGGCCGCAGTGGACACGGAGGGGCGCCTCATCAAGTGCGGGTATTACCGGGGGCTTAGCGGGGGGCCGGTTGCCGAGGGCCTGCGCGCCGCCTGGCTCTCGCTGCCCAAGATGCGACCGGAAGGCCCTTGCGCCATCTGCGCGCTGAGGTCCGAGTGCGGGGGAGGGTGCCGCTTCCGCGCGGAGCTCATGGAGGGTCCCGGGGGCAGGGACCCGCTCATGTGCGCCCGCATGGGCCTCCCGACCTGAACCGGGTTTGATCAAGACCGGGTTAATTTTGCCTACCCGGGTGTATAATATTAAAAAGGAAACACTACCAAGGAGGTGGTGAGATGAGGATCACGAAGATCCCGAGAAGGAAGGGCGGAACCTGCAAGTGCAATAAGAGTTGCGGCTGATCGAACCGCCCGGGGGAGGCTTAAAGGCCTTCCCCGCCTTTTTTCTTTCCCGGACTAAGCCCGCCCCTCCCAAAACCCATCGGCGTAGTATCCCCGCACCCTTTGCGAGCTCGAGCATCTCCTAAAGACGTGAGGGATCGACATTGATGACCGGGACGATGAAAAGATACCGCGTGCTCCCGGCCGCCGGGCGGGTGAATCCCTCGAGGTCCCCACCCTCGCTACACGGCGCCCTCAGAATAAACCCCCTTTTCCTTGGAGTGCCTCCCGCCCTTGCGGCCTAAGGCACCGAAGAACTCCTCCAGGGTGGGAAGGGGGGCGGCGTCGCTCCGCCTGCGCAGGGTGATGGCCCCGCCGGTACAGTTAGGCACGCACACCCCGCAACCCAGGCATTCCTCGCGGTCCACCCTGGCCAACTCGTGTTCGTCCAGAGTGACGGCGCCCACCGGGCAGCGCTCCTCGCACTCGCCGCACCCCACGCACGCCTCCCGGTCCACACGGGCCACGTAGCCGGAGGGGCTGATGGCATTGTCGAATCCCAGCTCTTTGCGGGTGTGCAGGAAAACGCAGCAGCAGGGGCAGCAGCAGCACAAGGTGGAGACCTTTCCCTGATGATTGTCCGCGGTGAACACCAGCCCGGCCTCGTGGGCCTCTTCCAGCTTCTTCACCGCCTCCTCCAGGGATATCTCCCGGCCCATGCCGTGCTCCACCATGTACCTACCCATGGATCCGAAATGAAAGCAGTTCTCCCGCTCATGATCGCAACCCTCACCGGTTAGGGCCTTCATCTGTCGGCAGGGGCAGTAGGCCACCACCCTTATGGAAGCATTTTCCAGCAACTCCTTGGCCGTCTCGAAGGGTAGTATCTCCGAGGTCTCGTCTATGTCCTC
>JACVJF010000082.1 GCA_015711855.1 Candidatus Solincola quzhuomuensis
GGGTGGAGGAACCACTCCATCGGTTCACCGGCGGTCCGCACTCGCTTTGCTCGAGGCTCGCCTTTGCGCTCCACAAGCGATTCGCCGCCGGGCGAGGAGACGGTGTCTTGCCGATGGCTCGGATAGAGGTGGAGAGGGAGGATGCCTACCGTTCTTGGTGACGTCGTTTTGCGCGGTTTCCCGGATGTCGCCGGGCTTTTTATCTGTTAATGTATATTTGGGTGAAGAAGACCGGGGAAACTACGCGAGGGCGGAGCCGGCATCGGGATTTCAAGGAGGGGATATGCAGCAGATGAACCCCGCGCAGGTAAAAAGATATATCAAGCAGTTGAGACAGAGAGAGGAACAATATATCTATTATCTCGGGCAGCTTGCTTATCAAGCAGGTGAACAAGGCAAGCTGGAAGAGGGCCCTTTGCTCGACGCCTACCGGACCATCAAGGACATCCAGCAACAGCTCGCCGGCTGGGAAAGTTATCTGGAGAGGATGCGCGCTCCCAGGGTGAGGGGGCCCCAGCTCCCCTGTCCTCGTTGCGGAACCCCGGTAACTCCTGGCGCGGGTTACTGTCCCCGTTGCGGGCAGCCCATCGTCCAGGTCGCTCCGCCGGCAGGTCCGATCGCCGCACCGGGAGCGTCGCCTGTAACCGCACAACGGTACGGGGCGCCGGCCACACCCTCGGGACCGTCAGCCTTTCCCGGACCGATCTCGAGTGGACCTATAATTTCGCCCCCGCAAACCGGAGCGTGGGGGCCCCCTCCCGCCGCGGAAACCTATTCCGCGGGAGCGCAGGCGAAAAGCACCTGTCCCAACTGTGGTTTTCCGCTGGATGCGGAGGCCATATTCTGCGGGAACTGCGGCGCGCGGGTCGGTGCCGAGGTTCAAGCGTCTCCCTCATGTTCGGAGGCCGATGAGGGCGCGGCTGCGGCGACGGCTGCGGAAAAGACGATGGGAGAGAGGGCGGATCAGGTGGCGGAAAGCCCCCGCCCCGAGGAACGAGTGCCGATATCCGCGTCCGGCGAGGCCGCATCCTTGGAGGCCGAGGTTCAGACGGAGGTGGAAACGGCCGCGACGAGGTGCTCGGTTTGTGGGACGGTGGTCGAAGACCCCGAGGCAAGGTTCTGTCCCGATTGCGGATCCGAACTACAACAATGATTCAGGTATATACGGGAGACGGCAAAGGCAAGACTACCGCGGCCCTGGGTCAAGCCCTACGGGCGCTAGGGCACGGACAAAAGGTCTTCATGATCCAGTTCATGAAGGGTCGTACCTACGGGGAACTGCTCGCCTGCAGGGAATGCCTACCCGATCTTACTATCGTCATGTCCGGGAGGGACGAGTTCGTCAAGAGGGGTGCCCCTGAGGAGGTGGACCTGCGCATGGCCCGGGAGGGTTTTGAGCTGGCCAAGAACGTAGTCCGGGAGGGCAAACACCAGATGCTCATTTTGGACGAGATCAACGTGGCCATCGACTACGGGCTGCTTCCCCTACGGGAGGTGCTGGATTTCCTGCGTTCCTGCCCTCGGGAACTGGAGGTGGTATGTACCGGGCGTTACGCGCCTCCGGAGCTGATAGAGATGGCGGACATGGTGAGTGAGGTAAGAGAGATCAAGCACCATTACCGGCAGGGAGTGCAGATGAGAAAGGGAATAGAATACTGATTTGTTCAAGACGGCCGAACCGGTGACGTCCTCCGCGCTCTTCTAAATGAATCTACGCACCTTGACCCGTCGGGCAGGCTCTTCCTCCAGGGTTGGTCGAGGAGGTACAGACCGTGAACAAGAGAGAATGGCGCGAGTTGCATTACGACCCTGCACCCCTCCGGGAATCGGACTTCACCACCATCTCCGGAGAAGAGCTGGAACCGCTGTACACTCCGGAGGACGTGGAAGGCCTGGAATACGAGCGCGATCTTAATTACCCCGGTTGCTACCCCTACACCCGGGGCATCCACCCCACCATGTACCGAGGACGCCTGTGGACCATGCGCCAGTTCTCCGGGTTCGGTACCGCCGAGGACACCAACCAACGCTATAAGTTCCTCCTGGAGCGGGGGCAGACGGGACTCTCCGTGGCCTTCGACATGCCCACCATCATGGGGCGGGACTCCGACGACCCCCTCGCGGAAGGCGAGGTGGGCCGTTGTGGGGTGGCCATCGACTCCCTCCAGGACATGGAGATCCTCTTCAGGGGCATACCTTTGAAGGACATCACCACCTCCATGACCATAAATGGTCCGGCGGCCGTGCTCCTGGCCTTCTACCTATGTGTGGGGGAAAAACAGGGGGCCTCCTTCCGGGAACTGGGAGGGACCATTCAGAACGACATCTTGAAAGAATACATCGCCCAGAAGTCGTGGATCTTCCCGCCCCGACCCTCCATGCGCATCATCACCGACATCTTGGCCTTCTGCTCGGCGGAGGTTCCCCGCTGGAACACCATCAGCATCAGCGGATACCACATTAGGGAGGCCGGCTCCACGGCGGTGCAGGAGCTGGCTTTCACCTTGGCCGACGGCTTCGCCTACGTGGAGGCGGGCATCGCCGCGGGCCTTGACGTGGACTCCTTCGCCCCCCGCCTCTCCTTCTTCTTCAATTCCCACCTCGATTTCTTCGAGGAGATCGCCAAGTTCCGGGCCGCCCGGCGCATATGGGCCAGGCATATGAAGGAGAAATACGGGGCCAAGGACCCTCGCTCTTGGATGTTGCGCTTCCACACCCAGACCGCGGGTTGCTCCCTAACCGCCCAGCAGCCGGAGAACAACATCGTGCGCACCGCCTTCGAGGCCCTGGCTGCCGTGCTGGGAGGTACGCAGAGCCTGCACACCAACTCCCTGGACGAGACTTGGGCCCTGCCCACGGAGAAGGCGGTGCAGATAGCCCTGCGGACCCAACAGATCATCGCTTACGAGACGGGGGTGGCCAATGTCGTCGACCCCTTGGGAGGCTCCTATTTTCTGGAGGCCTTGACCGAACGCATGGAGAGGGAGGCCGAGGAGTACTTCCGGCGCATCGAGGAGCAGGGCGGGGTGCTGGCCTGCATCGAGAACGGCTTCTTCCAGCGCGAGATCGCCGATGCCGCTTATCGCTACCAGATGGAGGTGGAGCGAGGGAAGAAGATCGTAGTGGGCGTGAACCGCTTCCGGGACCCGGAGGAAGCACTGGATATCGAGATCCTCAAGATAGACCCGCAGGTGGAGAAGAAGCAGAAGGAGAGATTGACCCGCCTCCGGGCCGAGCGTTCCGCGTCGGAGGTGGAGAGGGCTCTGGAGGCGCTGAAGGAGGGCGCACGGGGTGATGCGAACCTCATGCCCCTCATCATCGACTGCGCCCGAGCCTACTGCACGGAGGGAGAGATCATATCCGCCCTCAAGGAGGTCTTCGGGGAGTACCGGGAAAAACCCATATTCTGAGGGGCCCCAAGGCGCTGCCCGTTGGAAGAGGCGGCTTTCTCGTAAGGACGGCCCGGTTAAGGGATCCGATCTTTGGTAGTGGCGTAGGATCGTAACGCCCCGAGATTTTAACAAGAATTCAAGAGCAGGGGAGCCGACCGGACGTATGGACGCGAAAACGTCACCTCTCGGGATGACGGGGGGATGAGAGCGAGGTGAGAAGATGAAGAAACCGCGCATACTTATCGCCAAGCCGGGGTTGGACGGTCACGACCGTGGCGCCAAGGTGGTGGCCCGCGGTCTGGCCGACGCCGGCTTCGAGGTCATCTACACCGGGCTCCACCAGACCCCGGAGCAGATAGCCGAGGCCGCCGTCCAAGAGGACGTGGACGCCGTGGGGCTATCCATACTGTCCGGGGCTCACATGACCCTTTTCCCCCGGGTTATGGAGCTCCTCCGGGAGAAGGGTGCGGAGAACATCATGGTCTTCGGGGGAGGCATCATTCCCACGGACGACGCGGTGGAGCTGAAGCACTTGGGGGTGGCGGAGATCTTCGGCCCCGGGACCCCCATAGCGGAGATCGTCTCCTTCCTCGAGGGGAGATTTAAAGGGTGATTCCCCGTTAAGCTAACCATCGCACCGCCTGCCTTGAAACTCCGGAAAAACATCTAATATAATTAGTTGGCCCTTGCCGGTAAGCCCTGCTTTCCACGGGTGGAGGCCGGCATTAGAGATAGAGCAAGGAAAGTCATACGGGACGGAAAAAGGAACGAAGCGGGGTTTATCATGTGCGCCGAAGAACTCGATTTCATCACCAAGTACGATCTCCTCGGATGCATCCAGTGCGGCAGATGTACGGGCGGTTGTCCGGTGGCCATGCGGACTCCCCTCAGGGTGCGCTGTTTCATGTACGACACCCAGAACGAGGAGCGCTTAGAGGAGCTCTCCGAGCGTCCCGAGATCTGGGACTGCACCACGTGCTACACCTGCGCCGCCCGCTGCCCCAAGGGCCTGGAGCCCCTGGAGGTGCTCATCGGCCTGCGCAGCATCCAGATCGAGGAGGGTAGGGTCCAGCCCACGGTGCGCGACGCCCTGGAATCCATCTTCAAGGACGGCAACCCCTGGGGTTCGCCGCGAGCCAAGAGGCTGGACTGGATCAAGGACCTCGAGGTGAAGATCCTGGAGCCCGAGGCGGAGGAGACCACCGACGTCCTCCTCTTCATCTGCTGCACGGACGCCTACGATCCCCGGGTCATGAAGGTGGCCCAGGCCCTGGTCAAGGTGCTCCAGGCGGCGGAGGTGGACTTCGGGCTCATCGGGGAGGACGAGAGCTGCTGCGGGAGTGAGGTGCGCCGCTTGGGCGAGGAGGGCCTCTTCGAGATGTGCGACGAGGAGAACGTGGAGCTCCTCAACTCCTTCAACGTCAACCGCATCGTGGCCATCAGCCCCCATTGTTACAACACCCTCAAGAAGGAGTACCACGGCCTCAAGCACCCCGTCCTCCACTACACCGAGCTGGTGGCCCAGCTCCTCGAGGACGGGAAACTCCAGCTCAAGGGGGAGATCCCCAAGGTGGTCACCTATCACGACCCCTGCTTCCTGGGAAAGCAGAACGACATCTACGACGAGCCCAGGTACATAATCACCCGCATTCCCGGAGTGGAATTCCGGGAGTTCGACCGCTGCCGGGAGCGCAGCCTTTGCTGCGAGGGAGGCGGCGGCAAGATGTGGGTGGAGAGCGAGTCCAAGGAGGAAAGACTGGCCGAGATACGGGTCACCGACGCCAAGGAACTGGGAGCGGAGGTCATCGCCGTCGCCTGCCCCTTCTGCCTGCTCACCCTGGAGGACGCCACCAAGGTGAAGGGCATCGAGGAGGAGATGCGGGTGGCGGACATCCTCGAGCTCCTGGCCGAGGCCTTGTAGATAGACCCCGTTTTCCCCAAAGAAAAGTAACCGGATAGGAGAGGGAAGAGGTGATATGGGTATGAATCTGGTGGTGTGCGTGAAGAGGGTCCCGGACACCGCGGAGTCCGAGGTCCACATCGATGCCTCCGGCAAGGACATCGACAAGAGCCGCTTGTCCTTCGGCATCAACGAGTGCGACAACTACGCCGTGGAGGAGGCCATCCAAATCAAGGAGAGGCTCGGGGGCACGGTGACGGTCATCAGCCTGGGCCCCAAGGAGAACGACGAGGTCATCCGCATGGCCCTGGCCAAGGGCGGCGACGAGGCCATCCGCCTGGAAGACGAGGCCTTCGACGGAGGAGACGGTTTCGCCGTGGCCAAGGCGTTGGCGGCGGCCATCAAGGGCCTAGAGTTCGACATCGTCTTCACCGGCGCCCTGGCCGATGACGACGGCTACGCCGTGGTCCCGGCAGCCCTGGGTGAACTGCTGGGTGTGCCCCATGCCACATACGTGAAGAAGGTGGAGATCCTGGAGGACGGCAAGCGGGCCAAGGTGGGACGCGAGCTGGAGGGCGGACTGCTGGAGTTCCTGGAGATCGAGCTCCCTTGCGTGTTGGGCATCCAGACCGGGATCAACGAGCCGCGCTACGCCTCCTTCAAGGGCATAAAACAGGCGGCGAAGAAGGAGATCGCCATAAAGAGCGCCGCCGACCTGGGGCTGGACCCCTCCGAGGTGGGGGAGTCCGGTTCCTGGGCGGTATTGGAGAAGTTCACACCTCCGGTGGTGGGCGAGATGGCCGAGATACTGGAGGGCGACCCGGAGGAGACCGCGGCCAAGCTGGCCGCCATCCTGAAGGAGAAGGGGCTGGTGTAAATGAAAGACATCTTCGTTCTCATCGAGCACCGTCGCGGCGAGATGCGCGACGTCTCCGTCGAGATGCTGTGCGGCGCCGCTGGCCTGGGCGGCGCGGTGGTGGCCGTCCTCTTGGGCAAGGACGTGGATGCCTTCGCGGAAAAGGCCGCAGGGTACGCGGACAAGGTCCTTTACGTGAACGACCCCATGTTCGAGAACTACAACTCGGAGGCCTACCAGAAGGCCCTCTCCGCCCTCATCAAGGAGCACAACCCCGGCCTGGTGCTCATCGGCAACACGGCGCAGGGCATCGACCTGGCCCCGGCGCTGGCCGTGGAGCTGGGCGCTCCTCTGGTCACCGACGTCACCGCCCTGGAGATGGACGGGGACAAGCCCAAGCCCACCCGCCAATTCTACGGGGGCAAGTTGGACGCCCACATGGTCATGAAGGACGCCGACCTCTACATCCTCACCGTGCGCGAGGCCACCTTCCAGGCCGGCGAACCCTCCAAGTCCGGGGAGATCGTCAAGGTGGAAAACCCCGTCAAGGAGGAGATCACTTATCGCAAATTCCTCGAGTACGTGGAGCCCGAGGTGGGCGAGGTGGACATCACCCAGTCCACCCTCTTGGTCGGCGTGGGGCGCGGCATCCGCGAGGACAAGAACCTCCCCATCGTGGAGGAGCTGGCCAAGGCGCTGGGAGCCGACCTCGCTGCCTCCCGTGCCGTGGTGGACGCCGGATGGTTGCCGGCCGACCGCCAGGTGGGCATCTCCGGAAAGACGGTGAAGCCCAAGCTCTACCTGGCGGTGGGCATCTCCGGGGCCTTCCAGCACGTGACGGGGATGAAGGGCTCGGAGGTCATCGTGGCCATCAACAAGGACCCCGACGCCCCCATCTTCGGCATCGCGGATTACGGCATCGTGGACGACCTCTTCAAGGTGGTGCCCAAGCTCACGGAGAAGATCAAGGAGTTGAAGGGGCTTTAACGGTCGTCATGGAGCCCCGGCTCCTCCGGTGCCCATAATGAGATAGCAGGATCTTTACGACCGTAGCCTACGGCACGAGGAGGAAACTGGAAACATGAACGGTAAGCCGAAGATCGGAGTCTACGTCTGCCACTGCGGCACGAACATCGCCGGGGTGGTCAACGTGGAGGAGGTGGTGCAGTTCGCCTCCACCCTCCCCGACGTGGTGGTGGCCCGCAACTACTCCTACATGTGCTCCGACCCCGGGCAGGCGTTGATCACCGACGACATCGAGAAGTTCGGGTTGAACCGAGTGGTGGTGGCCTCCTGCTCGCCGCGCATGCACGAGCCCACCTTCCGGAAGACCCTCCTCTCCGGGGGCCTCAACCCCTATTTCCTGGAGATGGCCAACATCCGGGAGCAGTGCTCCTGGGTGCACGAGGACCCCATCGCCGCCACGGAGAAGGCCAAGCGCATCGTGGAAGCGGCGGTGGTCAAGGCCCGCCGGCTGGAGGCCCTGGACGTCAAGGAAGTGGACGTGGAGCCCGCTTGTCTGATCATCGGGGCGGGGATCGCCGGCATCCAGGCGGCCCTGGACATCGCCGATGCGGGGTTCAAGGTCTACCTGGTGGAAAAATCGCCCACCGTGGGTGGCCATATGGCCCAGCTGGACAAGACCTTCCCCACCCTGGACTGCTCGGCCTGCATCCTCACCCCCAAGATGGTTGACGTGGCTAACCATCCCAACATCGAGCTCATGACCTATTCCCAGGTGGAGGAGATCTCCGGGTACATCGGCAACTTCGAGGTCAAGGTGCGCAAGAAGTCCCGCTTCGTGGACATGGACAAGTGCACGGGCTGCGGGGCCTGCGCCGAGGTCTGTCGTATGGCCGGGCGCATTCCCAACGAGTTCGACGAGGGGATCGGCATGCGAGGGGCCATCTACCTCCCCTTCCCCCAGGCGGTACCCGCCAAGTACACCATCGACAAGGAGAACTGCCTCTTCCTCTCCAAGGGAAAGTGCGGGGAGTCCCCCAAGTGCAAGGAGGCCTGTCAGGCGGAGGCCATCAACTTCGACCTTCAGGACGAGATCGTGGAGTTCAAGGTGGGGACGATCATCGTGGCCACCGGCTATGACGTCTTCGACGCCCGCAAGAAGCCGGAGTACGCCTACGGGGTCTACGACAACGTGCTCACCGCCCTGGAGTTCGAGCGGTTGGTGAACGCCTCCGGGCCCACCGGTGGGAAGATCGTCATGCTCGAACGGGGGAAGAAGAAAAAGAAGAAGGAGGGAGAGGAGGTCGAGCCCCCCAAGGTCCCCAAGAGCATCACCTTCATCCAGTGCGTGGGGTCACGTGACAAGAGCGTGGGCAACGAGTACTGCTCCCGGGTGTGCTGCATGTACACCGCCAAGCTGGCCCATCTGGCCAAGGACAAGATCCCGGACTGCGAGGTGACCATTTTCTACATGGACGTGCGCGCCTTCGGGAAGGGGTTCGAGGAGTTCTACGACCGGGTGCGCCGCGAGGGCGTGCGCTATATCCGGGGCAACCCCTCGGAGATCTTCAAGCGGGGGGACAAACTGGTGGTCAAGGCCGAGGACACCCTCACCGCCACCCCGCTGGAGCACGAGACGGACATGGTGGTCCTCTCCGTGGGACTGGTCCCGCGCTCCGACAACCGGGAGATAATCGACCTGCTCAAGCTCTCCCAGTCCTCTGATCTCTTCTACCTGGAGGCCCATCCCAAGCTGCGCCCGGTGGACACCGCCTCCGACGGCATCTTCCTGGCCGGCGTCTGCCAGGGGCCCAAGGACATTCCCGACGCCGTGGCCCAAGCCAAGGGTGCCGCCTCGGCGGCCATGATCCCCATGGCTTCCGGGAAGGTCAAGGTGGAGGCCCAGACCTCGGTGGTCAACGAGGCCACCTGCCGCGGCTGCGGCTTCTGCGTGGCCGTCTGCCCCTATACGGCCATCGAGCTGGTGGAGGTGAACCGCAACGGCTGGCCGGTGAAGGTGGCCCGGGTCAACGAGGCCCTGTGCAAGGGTTGCGGCGCCTGTGCGGCAGCTTGCCTCTCGGGGTCCATCCAACAGCGCTCCTTTAAGGACATCCAGATACTCCCGCAGATACAGGCCCTGGGGGTGAAGTGAACCATGGCGGAGAAGAACAGCGATTTCGAGCCCAACATCGTGGCCTTCCTCTGTAACTGGTGTTCCTACGCCGGGGCGGACCTGGCGGGCACCTCCCGCATCCAGTACCCCTCCAACGTGCGGGTCATCCGGGTGATGTGCTCCGGTCGGGTCAACCCCCTCTTCGTGATGAACGCCCTGCAGCAGGGAGCCGACGGGGTGCTCATCTCCGGATGCCATCCCGGCGACTGCCACTACATGCAGGGCAATTACTACGCCAGGCGCCGCTTCATGCTCATGCGCAACTTCCTCGAATACCTCGGCGTGGAGCCGGAGAGGGTGCGCATGAGCTGGGTCTCGGCCTCCGAGGGGGCCAAGTGGAAGGAGGTCATCGAGGAGGTCGTTAGCGGCGTGAAATCCGTCGGGCCCATGAACAAGTTCCAACGGAGGCAGCTAAATTGGTAGAGATAGAGAAACTCAGAGAGATCGCCAGGGAGGTCATCTCCAGGGAAGACGTGCGCCAGCTCATCGGATACCGCCAGGGCACCTACGGGTTCCGGGCCCGCCCCGCCTTCGTCACCACACCCGAGGAGGTGGACCAGCTCATCTTCTCCCCGGCCTGCGTGAACAACCTGGCCACCTACCTGACCCTGGAGGAGAAGCTCCCCGTACCGCGGGGCCAGGAGCCGGACCTGCGCAAGGTGGCGGTGATGGTAAAGGGATGCGACTCGCGGGCCCTGGTGCAGCAGATGGAGGAGAAGGCCTACGAGCGCGACCGCATCGTGGTCCTGGGTATCCCCTGTACTGGGGTGGTGGACATGGACAAGGTGGAGGAGAGGTTCCCCAACGTCCTCTCCCGCGGGGAGATAGCCATGGAGGGTGACAAGTTTGTCCTCTCCTTCGACGGCAAGCGGGAGGAGGTACCCAAAGAGGAGCTTTTGGCGGACAAGTGCAGGCGGTGCCGCTACCCCACCCCGCTGGTCTACGACCAGCTCCTGGACGAGGAGGTAGCCCGCTTCGCCGACGACGACTATTCCGACGTCCTGGAGCTGGAGAAGCGTTCCGCGGAGGAGAAGTGGGCCTACTGGGAGGAGAAGTTCTCCCGCTGCATCCGCTGCTATTCCTGCCGCAACGTGTGTCCCATGTGCTACTGCGAGGACTGCGTGCTGGACCGGCTCAATCCCCAATGGATGCGGCGCAGCGTGGACATAAGCGAGAACACCGCCTACCACATCGCGCGGGCCTACCACCTAGCCGGGCGTTGCATCCAGTGCGGGGAATGCCAGCGTGTATGCCCGGTGGAGATCCCCCTCATGGAGCTCAACCGCAAGTTCTACAAGGACGTGGAGGAGCTCTACGACTACGAGCCGGGGACCGACGCCGAGGCGCCTCCGCTCCTGGCCACCTTCAAGGTGGACGACCGCGAGGACTTCATACTGTAAAGGGTGAGTACCATGGCAGTGAAGAGATTGAGCAAGGAAAAGGTCAAGGAGGCCCTCCAGGAGCTCACCAAGTTCCGCCTCATAGCCCCAGCCAAGTCCGACGAGGTGGTCGTCTTCAAGCAGATAAACGACCCGGAGGAGGCCTTCCTGGATTATGGCAACTCCACCGTCCCGCCCAAGAAGGTGGTCTTCCCTCAGACGGAGACCCTCTTCCGCTTTAAGCGGGGCAATCCCGAACTCGAGGAGAAGAACGTGGAGGAGGAGGGGACCACGGTCATCTTCGGTTTGCGTCCCTGCGACGCTCGGGCCATGTCCATCGTCGACCGGCTCTTCAGCTGGGACTTCGAGGATCCCTATTACCTGAAGCGTCGGGAGCTCACCACTTTGGTGGGACTGGCCTGCAACGAGCCCCCTTCCGTCAACTGTTTCTGCACCTCTTTGGGGGGAAGCCCCTTCGGGACGGAAGGGCTGGACGTGCTGCTTATGGACATGGGCGACCATTATCTGGTGCGGTCCCTGACCGAAAAGGGTGAAAGACTCCAGGAGACGCTGTCCGCCCACCTGGAGAACGCCCCCGCCGAGGAGGAGAAGAAGGCCGAGGAGATGGCCGCCCAGGCGGAGGGAAAGATCTTGCGTTCCATAAAGACGGAGGGCATCCCGGAGAAGCTGCCCACCCTCTGGGAGCACGAGCTGTGGAAGAAGGTGTCCGCCGCCTGCCTGGGATGCGG
>JACVJF010000083.1 GCA_015711855.1 Candidatus Solincola quzhuomuensis
TCACGTCGCCCGGCGCCCACCATCTCTCCAGGGTGAAAACCCTTCTCCTCCGCGTATCCAACCGGCTTTACCTCTTCCACCTCTTTCCGGCGCGTTCATAAAACATTCTACATCCTGGAACGTCGGTGAGCCCGGCGGTGCCGACCGGACTGAGGGGATCTGGGGCGGCGGGATAACCGGGAGGGGAAACATTCGTTCTACATCCTGGAACGTCGATGAGCCCGGCGGTGCCGACCGGACTGGGGGGATCTGGGGCGGCGGGATAACCGGGAGGGGAAACATCCGTTCTACATCCTGGAACGTCGGTGAGCCCGGCGGTGCCGGGGCGGCCTGGGATGGGTATAAGGTCTGGATAAGGTGGGGACGCTTAGGAATCGGGCCGGTTGTTATGCCTAGGGGCCGTGCATATAATCTTTCCTATGGACGTGAAGGAAGCCAACCTGGTCTTCCACGACGAGACCAGCCGGGAGTACGACCGCAAGTGGGCCATCCGCTTCGACGAGGATATGGCCTCCTTTGTGCTCTCCAAGTTCGAGCTGGGCCTGGGTGGACCTTTCCCCCGGGGCGTAAAGGTCATGGAGATCGGCTGCGGGACCGGGTACGCCATGCTCAACCTGGGCCTGGCGGGGGTTCTGGACGAGGTATGGGGATGCGATATATCCGGGGGGATGCTCGAGGTCTGCCGGGAGAACGCCGAGAAGCTGGGCATCAAAGTGCACCTGCAGCAGGCCGACGCGGAGCAGCTTCCCTATGATGACGAGTCCTTCGACCTGGTCATCGGCCATGCCGTTCTCCATCACCTCCCCGACCTTAGGGCCTCCCTGAGGGAGATATATCGCGTGCTCAAGCCGGGAGGCCGGTGCGTGGTGGCCGGGGAACCAACGGTCAACGGGCACCGTTTGGCTCGAGTGGCCAAGGACCTGGCCTCCGTGGGGATAAGATGGTATGCGCGCCTGGGGGGGAGGCTGGGGAAGAGGAGGATCGAGCTGCGGGACTACCGGGCAACGGACGCCCCCGAGGATCACGAGCTGCAGGAGTTGGAGTTCATGGTGGACATCCACAACTTCCGACCCCGGGAGCTCTGCGACCTGGCCAGGGAGGTGGGTTTCCGGGAAGCGAGGTACGAGTGCGAGGAGTTGTGTTCCAGCTTCATCGGATGGATGATTCGCACCGTGGAGGGTAGCGTGAGCGAGGAGAACATTACCGATCGCTGGAGGTGGGGGGCATACAACACCTACAAAAGGGCGCGCGCCCTGGACGGGTTCCTCTACCGCTACCTTCCGAGGGATTGGTTCTACAACCTCATCCTCTGCCTGGGGAAGTAGGCGGGAGGGCGCCATGGGGGGAGGAGGCCGGGAAGCCATCGAGGCCATGCGGGAGGTGGAGAAAGGCCGGGGCTGGGAGGCCCCGACGGAGCGCCCCCGCGGATGGAAGTGGCTGACCCGCACGGTCCGGTTCATATTCTCCAGACGCATGTACACCCCGCGTTACTGGGTCTTCCTCTACCGTTTCCTGCGCTTCAAACTCCTCCATCCCCGCGTGGAGACGGAGGGTTTCATCTTCCTCCCCCGCCGCTACGAGGTGGTGCTGAAGAAGGGAGGGCGTATCCGCATCGGCCGCTGGGTATGGATAGGGAGGAACAACGCCATAAGGTGTCATGAGGGCGAGCTGTACATAGGGGACAACACCATCTTCGGCACGGACAACACGGTCAACTGCTATGCCGGCGTCTACATAGGTCCGGAATGCCTCTTCGCCGACTCAGTGTACATCGTGGACTTCGACCATAACTACTGGGACCCGGTCATCTCCATACGTTCCCAGGGGATCACCAAGAAGCCCATCCGCCTGGAAGGGGACATATGGGTGGGAGAGAAGGTCTCCATCCTGCGCGGCGTAACCGTGGGACGCGGCTCAGTCATCGGGGCCATGAGCCTGGTGAATCGCGACGTTCCCCCCTATGCGGTGGTGGGAGGAGTGCCGGCGAGGGTGATCGGTTGGAGGCCGCGTCCCTGGGAGCCGGCCCGAGAAGAGGGGGAGGAGGCGGATACGGATGGAGACACCTCCCCCTGAGCTGCGTCGGGACCCGGTGACCGGCGTCTGGTCCATCCTGGCCACGGGGCGCTCCCGGCGGCCCGGGGCCGTGCCCGGAGCGGGAGCGGAACCGGCCTGTCCTTTCTGCCCGGGCAACGAGGGCCTGACCCCGCCGGAGGTGTGGGCGGCGGGCAGGGACGGATCTCCGCCGGACACGCCGGGGTGGACGGTGAGGGTGGTGCCCAATCTCTACCCCGCCTTCATGCCCGAGGCGAGAGGAAGGGGATGGAGGCGGGGAACGAGGACGGGGCGTCCGGCACGTGGAGAACACGAGGTGATCGTGAACTCCCCTCATCACGACCGCTCGCTGGGGGACATGGAGCCGGCGGAAGCGGCCGGACTGCTGCGCGCCTGGCGGGAAAGGTATCGACACTTCGCCTCACGGCCATCCGTGAAACACGTGCAGATAATCATCAACCACAAAAGGGAAGCCGGCGCTTCCTTGGATCACCCCCACACCCAGGTCTTCGTCATGCCCATGGTGCCCCGGGCCGTAGCCGACGAACTGCGCGAGTTCCGACGCTTTCCGGGCGGGAAATGCCCGCTCTGTGCTTCCGTGGAGGAGGCCCGCGAGGACAAAAGGACGGTGGCCGAGAACGGGACCTGTACGTGCTTTGTACCCTATGCCGCCCGGGGCCCCTTCGAGATGCGCCTGGCTCCCCTCCACCACCAACCGGACTTCGCGGCCGTGGAGGACGGCGTGCTGGCGGATATGGCGGAACTTCTAATCCGGACCCTGGGAGGCCTTTCCAAGGTGCTCGGGAACCCCGCCTACAATCTGTGGTTACACAGCTCTCCCTGCGACGGTAAAGACCATCGCCGGTACCACTGGCACGTGGAGGTGGTCCCTCGCATAATCGTCAGCGCGGGGTTCGAGCTGTCCACCGGCATGTGCCTGAACGTGCTCGCTCCGGAAGAAGCCGCCCGCCTTATCCGCCAGGCCTGCGCCTGAGTTCTCCCGCGCCCGCAAGATGAAAGTCCACGTAGCTTCGCAGGGAGAAGCAGGCGGCGGTGGGGGTGAGATAAGCGGGTATGCCCGCCTGGTGCAGCCGTGCTGCCTGCGGGGCGACCAGTGCGCTGGGAAAGAGGACCGTAACCAGGGGCTTTTTAAGCCGAGTTTTGGCCTCCAGGACCTCGTCGGTGATGGCCTGGAGAAGTCCTATGTCTCCGTCACGGGAAGCGGGGGCGCTCCCCACGGCCAGGATTAGGTCCACGCCGGGATCCCCGTCCAACACTTCCAGGACCCGACGGTAGTTGCCGGGGACCACGGCACCGAATCCCAGGTCCACGGGATTGGATAAGCTGGTGCCCTCGCGGGGAAGGATGGAGGATAGACGGCCACGGGTATCCTCGGAGAGGGAGGCCATCTTCAAACCCGATTTCTCCACCGCGTCGGCGGAGTTGACCCCCAGACCGCCCGGGGCGCTGACCACCGCTACTCGGTCGCCGCGGCAAGGGGGCAGGTGATAGAGGGCGGAGGTCACGTCCAGCATCTGGGCCAGGTCCTCGGCCAGTATTATCCCCGCCTGCCTGGCCGCTCCCAGAAATATCTCCCTTCTGCCTCCCAGGCTGGCCGTGTGGCTGGCGGCCGCCCTCTCTCCGGCGGAAGTGAGTCCTCCTTTGATGACCACCAGGGGTTTTTTCCCCTTCATGCTCAAGGCCGTCTTCAGGAAACGTCGGGCATCGCGCACCTCCTCCAGGTAGGCCAGGATCAGCTCCACGGCGGGGTCCTCCGCCAGGTACTGGAGGTAGTCGGCACAGTTCAAATCCAGCTCGTTGCCGCTGGACACTATCTTGTCGAAAAGGATGCCCCGCTCCATCCCGGTGAGGAAGCTTATGCTGGATATGGAACCGCTTTGGGAGATCATGCCGGCGCGCCCCTTTACCGGAAACATGCCCGCGAAGAGGGCCACCTTCCCGCGCGCGGAGTAGATTCCCATGCAATTGGGGCCCACCAAGCGCAGGGAGCTCCCCTGGAGGGCCTTGCGTATCTCCTCCTCCAGGCGGATTCCCTCGGGACGCCCCGTCTCGGAGAAACCCGCGGTGTTGACCACGCAACCGCCTACCCCCGCCGCGGCGCATTCCCGGACCAGACCCGGGACCGCCGCCGGAGGCACGCTGAGGATAACCAGGTCGGGCACTCGAGGGAGGCTGGAGATATCGGGGTAACAGGGCATCCCCAGTATCTCCTTGTGGCGGGGGTTGACCGGAAAGAGCTCCCCCTCGTATCCCATGTCGCGGAAAGAACGGAGAAAGAGGGTTCCCGGGTTGTCCGGCCTCTTGGAAACCCCGACGATGGCCGCCGCCCGAGGGTAGAAGATCCGATCCAGGGTCTTTTTAAGCCGAATGTCCATGGTCCAGTGCCGAGAACCGGGCACAGCTCAGCTGCCCTGGGCTTTTTCCGGGATGGGGGGACAGACGTGCAAGGAACGCGGACGGTACTCGTATTCCCTTATGGAACGCTCGTAGACCTCTATGGTATGGCGCGCGATGCGTCCCCAGTTGTATTTCTCCCCGATGAACCTCCGGGCGTCGCTGGTGAGCCTGCGGGCCAGTTCCTCGTCCTTGAGCACCCTGATCATGGCTTGAGCCAAGGATTCCGGGTTGCCGGGTTTGAAGCAGAGCCCGGTCTCCTCGTGGACGACGATCTCCTTAAGGCCACCGGTGTCGGCCACGATGACCGGGCATCCGGCCACCATGGCCTCCAGGACCACCATCCCGAAGGGTTCGTAGAGGCTGGGAACCACGGTGAGGTCGGCGCATTTGTAGAACTTCACCAGCACCTCGGAGTCCACGAACCCGAGCATCTTGATCTTGTCTCCCAGGCCGAGTTCCTCCACCATCGCCTGCAGGGCGCGGGCGTGTGGACCGGTGCCCGCCACCAGGAAGCGCAGGTCGGGGACCTCCTCGAGGACCATGGGCATGGCCTCTATGACCGTCTGCACCCCCTTCTCGTAGACCAGGCGGCCCACGAAGAAGACCATGCGCCGGTCGGGGTGGATGAACTGGCGGAAGATCCTCTCCCGGTCGGGGTCCACGTTGAAGATCTCGTATTCTATACCGTTGGGGATGACGGTCACCTTGTCCGGAGGCAGCTCGAAGATGTGCACCACCTCGTCCCGCATGTAGTTGCTGCAGCAGATGGTGCGCACGCTCTCGAAGGTGAGCCACCATTCTATCTGGTGGATTATCTTCTGCATGGGCCCGGGGAGGTGGCCCTGGTGGCGGCCGTACTCGGTGGCGTGGATGGTGGCCACCAAGGGGATGCGATAGGCGTGCTTGAGGGCGATGGCCGCGTGAGCCACCAACCAGTCGTGGGCGTGCAGGATGTGTACCTTACCTATTCTTTCGTTGATCAAGGGGACCGCCCTCTCCAGGAGGGCCACGTTGAACTGGAGGGTCCAGGAGACCCACTCGTCCTGCGGTATCTCCGGAGGGTAGAGGGGTACCCGGTGGATCTTTACCCCTTCCGCCTCCTCGTAATCGGGTGCCCCCGGGGAATCCTTGGTCACCACGTGCACGTTCACCCCCAGGCGGGCCAGGTTAACCGCCAGCTGATGGACGTGGGTTCCCAGACCGCCGATTATGCGAGGTGGATATTCCCAGCTGAGGATGAGAACTTTCATTTCCCCTGCCTTAACACGCACAGCGACGATCTACCTCGATCGTCGCTTGGCCGGCCGTTTAGCCCCCGATGAAGGGCGTAAATATTTTAATAAACATGATGATCTATGGCAATAAATCCATTAGAAGGAAAAAGTGCCAATTAATCCTTATCAACTGTCTTTTTCGACGGCATTATCTTGGTAAGATTTGGTAATATACGGAAACCGTCTTGGCAAGTTCTTTCCTTTGGCATTTTATGGTTGGAGAATGGGATGCCGACGACGGTGCCGGGTGTCGGCCGTACGCGCTTCAACCCCAGTAACCGGGATGCAGCCAGGGGAAGAGGTTGTCCGTTTCCTCCAGGTCGAACAGCTCGGCGCGGTCGACGAAGCCGTTTTTCACCATTTCCATAAGGCGGCGGAAACGACGGGCATGGTTCTGGAACCTCTCCCGGGCATAGGCGGCCGCCGCATCCCTCGATATCATGTACGGCCAGTCGCTGGCCTCCAGGAGCAAGAGCTCGCGAGCCGCCTGCAGGAGAGCGCGCCTCTCCACGTCCGGGAGGCTCCGGAAGAGGTCCATGGAAGGGAGGCGGGACAGGAACTCGTTTTCCGCTTGCCGGGTCTCTTCCCATAGATCGCGGGTGGTCTCGTTCTCCCAAGTTCGGAAGGTCCCGTCCACGTTCCAGGCGGTGGTCACCGGGGAAAGGGGCGGAAGCTCCCTTTCCCGAGCCCAGGTGGCCGCCGCGCCCGGAAGGGCGCATTCCGGACCCAGGGCCTCAAGGACGTGTCGCAGCCAGAGGGGGCCCTCGTGCCACCAGTGACCGAAGAGCTCGGTGTCGTAAGCGGCCAGGAGAAGGGCATATCCTCCTTCCTCCCGGGTTGCGGAGGACACTTTCTCCATCTTCGTGCGCAGGCGCCGGACGAAGTCCGTCGCGTCGCTCGAGGCGCGAGAGGAAGCCGCCCGCGGGTTGTAGACCTCTTTGACCTCCAGTGGCGTCCGCCGAGAGGTTATCCTCCAATACTGGAAGCCGTGGCCCTGGTAATCGCGCTTGGCGTACTCCCGGTAGTCGCCTCCGGAAGGATACCCGTCGACCTCCCACACCAGGGAGTGGGCCAGGGGGTCCCGCAGGAGAGCCACTAGGGGCGTCCCGCTCAAGCGGCGGGGCCTCCAAGTGGGAAGGTACTCCGCCGCACCCTGAACCGCGGTGTGGTCCAGGACCACGTATTCCAGGGGCGGGGAGAAGGAGGACAGAAGCGCGTCCAGTTCCGGGGCGTAGGCGCACTCCGGAAGCCAGAACCCGCGTGGGTCGCGGCCGAAGCTGCGCCGGTAGCTCTCCAGGCCCAGGGAGACCTGAGCCCGACGACAGGCTTCGGAGGACAGCAGGGGCAGGTGGGCGTGGGTGGCCGCACTGGCCAGGACCTCCAGGACACCGGCATCCATCCCCTCCCGCAGCACCTCCATCATACGGCCTCGGTACTTATCCCGGAAGGATTCGATAAGGCTCTCCAGCTGCCGGGCGTAAAGCTCCGCCAGCGAGCCGCGGGCCTCGTCTCCCATGGAGCTCAGGCGTCGCACCTCCTCCTCCGCCTGGCGGAGCCTGTTTTCCAGGTAGGCGACGAAACGGTCCTGCAGGTAGGGGTCCTCGAGCTGTTCGGCGAGCACCGGCGTCATGGTTAGGGCCAGCCTTCCGGAAAGCCTCCCCTCGGTCATATCCTCCACGATACCCCAGAGGGGAAGGTAACATTCCGCCCAGGCTTCCAATATCCATTGTTCTCCCACCGGCCAGTCGCCGTTGCGGCGCACGTAGGGCATGTGGGAGTGGAGGAGGAGGACAACCCTAGGCCTTTCCATGCCCCTAAATCTCCCCAACCTTCCAGCCCATGCCTATGAAGTCCAGCGCTTCTTCCAGGGGACGCTCCCCGATGCGGAAATCTCTTTCTCGGATCAGGGGTATGAAGACGGGGCGGTAGAACAACCTGTAGAGTCGAGGCGGCGGCTTTATGCAGAATTGGGAAAAATTTTGCCCGCTAAGGAGGTCGTGCCACCGCAGTAGCCGCGCATGGAACATCCCCTTGATCTCCACCCTCGGATAGTAAGCGCGCATGAAGTCCAGGAATTCTCCGGGGTCGTATTCCTTTATGTGAAAGGGGTTAAGGGGCGACTCCAGTCCGGGAGATAGAATAAGGCGGTTGGGGGTGGTGATCACGCAAAGTCCTCCGGGCCTGAGGACGCGGCGGGCTTCCTCCATGAAACGGTCCGGGTCGTTTAGGTGTTCCACCACCTGCAGGGAGCAGACCAGGTCGAACGATTCGGCGTCCAGCCCGGTATCGTAAATGTCCCGGTAGAGGAAACGGAGGTTGGGCCGGCGATAAGTTCGCCGGGCGTGATAGACGGCTTCCGGGGCCAGATCCAACCCCACAGCCTCCTCGGCCACGGAAGCCAGGAGATCCGTGCCGTATCCCTCTCCGCTTCCCAGGTCCAGGACACGCTTCCCCATTGCGTAGGGGAGGAGAAAACGGTAAGCCACCAGGTGCCGTCGGAACCAGTAGTTTTCCTCCTTTACGCCGGGAAGGGTGCGCTCCCCGGTCAAGACCAGGGGCGGATAGTGGTCCTGAGGTAGGTCGGATGTTTCCACGTCGCGGCTCATGGTGGATATTCTGGCATCCGCGTCCCGTCTTGCCAAGTCGTTCCGCGGAGAGAAGCCTTCCCCTCATAGCAGCGGCAGGGGCATGGAAAGGCTGGCCAGCGCGCCCCCCATGAGGATCAGACCCACCACCATCAGCCAGTAGTTTTTAAAACCGAGACCCAATCCCACAAAGAGCAGGCCGGCGGCCATCCCGGCTCCCAACCAGCGGAGGCGGTTTCGGCTCATTTCACCAGGTCCAGAACCCTCTTGAACTCCTCACCGTCGGCGCGGTAGGTGATCTCGTATATGAGGGCTTCCGAGGTGGTGACCGTAGCTCCCGCCCAGCGCATCCGTTCCAGGGCTACCAGGTGGTCCTCCGGACGGCGGGTGCCTGTACCGTCGGCGACCACCTGGACGAGATAGCCGCGGTGCAGGGCGTCCAGGACCGTCTGACACACGCAGATGTGGGTCTCTATCCCGCAAACCAGGAGCCGTTTCCTTCCCGTCGCCTCCAACGCCTTAGAGAATTCCGGCACCCCGAAGCAGCTAAAGACGCGCTTGAGGACTGGTTGGTAGGAGGGAAGCGCCTCCTTCACTTCCTCCACGGTGTAACCGAGCCCCTGGGGATAGTGCTCGGTCAAGATCACCGGCAGGGAAAATATGGAAGCAAACTGGAGGAGGCGGGTGACGGTGCCCACCACCTCCTCGCGGTTGTTAATCATGCGCACCAGCTTCTCCTGGGGGTCGATGACCAGGAGCAAGCTTTCCTCGGCGTTGGCCAACTGGGGATGCCTTTCCATCTTTTTTCCTCCTTCGGTCATCGCTCGGGGTTAGATTACCGAGTGGTTGCCATGCCACTGCATAGGGTACTACCTTCCAGGCCCCGCGTCCCGCGCCAGGCGACCCTTCTCCCGGCTCGGCAGCCGGGCTCTCGGAAGCATCCGGGCCGTAAGGCGGGACCTCAGGGACCTCAGACCTCCTCCTTCCTGCCCTTGAGGTAGGCGTCGACCATCTCGCTTACCCTCAGGGCGGAGTTGAAGGCGGTGTCCCCCCCGGTACCCTCGGCGCCGGTGGTGTCGCCGCAGAGGAAGAAGTTGTCGATGGAGGGGATGGTGAATTCCGGCCGGTCCTCCTTCGTTTGGCCCGGACGGGGCAGAAAACCGTCCACCATGTTCAGACGCATCACCCTCTCCCATTCCACCGCTTCCCATATCCCGGGGAACATATCCTGCAGGATGTCCCTCAGGTGCCGTTCCTCACGGTCCACCTTTTCCGAGTTCTTCATCCACGGGAGGGGAAGCGGGTAGTACCAGGAGAGGAGCTGCTTTCCCTCCGGGGCCATGCCCGGGTCGATGTTGGAGGTGAACTGCCCCATGGTCACCGGGTCGGAGGTGACCAGGAGGCCCTTCTTTTCGCTGACCTTTTCCTTGAGTCCCAGGTCCAGGGTAATTCCCGCGGTGGGGACCAGCTCGCGGGCCTTCTTGACGAACTTTATGGGGAGGTCCTTGCCGGCGAAGAGGTCGGGGACCTCCTGTACAGGTATGGCACTGATCACCGCGTGCGCCGTGTAGGCGGCGGATTCCGTCTTCACCTGGTTGACCGTGCCCTTGCGCAAAAAAAGGCGCGTCACCCGTGCGGAGGTCATAATCTGGCCGTTCCTCTCCACTTCCTCGCGAAGGCCTTCTATTATCTGGCGCGTCCCGCCCTTCGGATAGCCCACCTTGACCTTGGATCGCAGGGCCTTGCGCAGGAAGGCGGCCATCTCTCCGGCGGAGGAGTAACGCAGGTCGGGGGCTATGATGCCTATTCCCGAGAGGACGCGCAGCAGTTCCAAAGTCTCCGGCGACCTGCAACGCGAGGTTATCTCCTCCAAAGAGACCTGGTATTTCCGGGCCGGGTTGCCCGCCACCAGCATGACGAGGTAGCGGGCGGCGCTGAGTTTGGCCCGTGGGGGGAGCAATGGAGAGCGGAATATCTTTCCCACGCTGTTGGGCAGGGGATAGAACCTGCCGTCCCTGTAAAGCTCCGGGTCGCCCGGTTCCAGGAACTCTATCTCGCGGCCCAACCGGCGGAACACGGCGGCCGCGGCTCCCTCGGAGGCGAAACGGTTGTCGTGCAGGCCGTATTCCACGGTGTAGCCGTCTCTTTCCTGGTAGCTCGCCCTGCCACCCAAAGAACGGGATTTTTCCAGAAGCAGCACCCGATAACCTTTATGGGCCAGGAGGGCTCCCGCGGAAAGTCCGGCATAACCACCACCGATGACGATGACGTCGTGATCCATGTCCTACCCCGCCTTTTCTCCTCGCCGCGACGCGGGGGTCGCGGCAGCCGACTTTCGGTACGAGGATATTAAATCATAAAACGTTGTTCCCAGGGCGGTACCCGGGATCGGCCTCGAAAGGCGAGGGTCTGTGGTAAATTATTGGCGGCGAACCGGTCAGCGGAGGGGTCGGTCCACGGACGGATTTTTCCAGACGCTTTATGGCGAGGGAGGGGGTTTGCCTTGCGCCAGCAGAGAGTGGCCTTCTATGCGGACAGCGTCGAACCCTTGAGACTGGAAGGCATCTTGGAGCTTCCCGACGGACCCGGTCCACACCCGGCATGCATCCTTTGCCACCCCCACCCCATAGGCGGGGGGTCCATGCACGTTCCCCTCCTGCAGGTCCTTTCCCATAAGCTTTCCGGCTGCGGGTGGGCCTGCCTGCGTTTCAACTTCCGGGGGGTGGGAAACAGCGCCGGAGAGTCCTCGGGAGGTCTGCGGGAGACGGAGGATGTGCAGGGAGCCTTCCTTTTTCTGGAAGGAAGTGAGGACATCGACTCCGAGGACCTTTCCGTTGCCGGATGGTCCTTCGGTTCCTGGGTGGGACTGCGCTGGGCGGTCAAGAGCGGACGATGCAGGAGGATAGCCCTAATAGGCCCACCTATGATAGG
>JACVJF010000084.1 GCA_015711855.1 Candidatus Solincola quzhuomuensis
GAAGGAGCCGCGGACCCCAAGAGCCACACCTCCGCCACTACACCATGTTATCCTTTCAAGAGATATCATTCTACCCTTCAAATCAGATGGTAGACCCCTGTCTGCCTACGGATTGACAGCTTGCGGATGTGCCCTTATCATATGACTGACTATTCAGTCGATTCCGATAAACGTTTCCTCAGAGACTATAGGCAAAAGGACGGAGACAATTGCCGGGCAAGAACCGAAGCGTGAAGGCTAAACCCGTGGAAAAGTGGGACATGGAGACTTTCCTCTCCCTTTACCGGGAAAGGACCGGCAATCCCATCACCAGAAAACAGGTCGAGCGATATCTTCGGGAAGGCTTGCTCCCCGTTCCCATGGAAAGCAAGTGGTTCGAGCCGATTCACCTGGAGCGCTTGAGAATGCTGGAACATCTCCGATCGCGGTACGGCATGAGCCTGAGGGACATGGCGGGTATATTCGGGGTCATAGAGAGCGCCGCCGTAAGAAGCGAAGAGGCCGAGGAAAGGGCGAAGAAAGCCGACGATCGCCGGAAGAAGATCATCGAAAACGCCTCTCGAATTTTCTCCGAGAAGGGATACCGGGGAACCACGGTCGACGACGTGGTGCAGGCCACCGGTATCGCCAAGGGGACTTTCTATCTCTATTTTGAGAGCAAGGAAGAGCTCCTTATCGAGGTGATCAAGAATCTCATCGAGGAGACCCTCAGAAGGATCGACCGAAAGTTGAGGGAGGCGGGCAAAAGAGATTGCATAGCCCGCATCGAGGCCAAGGGCCAAGAGCTTCTCGAGCTCTACCTCCGCAACAGCGAGCTCCTCTACATGCTGCTTGGAGAGACGGTGGGCAATCCCAGGCTCGCGGAGCAGCTCCGGGAAGTTTACGAGAGGCTCTCCGAGAGGATAGAGGAAGACCTGCAATGGGGTGTACAGGAAGGGGAGATATATCCTTATCCGGATCTGAGGACGGTGGCCTATGCCCTGGTGGGAATGGGGCAGACGGTGGCTCTCCTGGTCGGCGGCGCGGACAGGGAACAGCTGGAGAAGACCCGCATAACCGTGGATAAGCTGATTCGCCGGGCTTTCGCCCCCTGATCCCTTCGATCCCTTTAGTGCGGCATAGAGCCTTCCCCGTCTGCGGGCGTCCGTCGCGGTGATGGACCTGGAAGAGAAGCGGGGCGGGAGCTGCCGTCCTCCTTATGGGACGAAGAGGAAAAAGCGGCAAAATAGAGGACCCCGGTTTCCGGCAAACCGGGGTCAGCAGGGAGGGAGGTGCTCCGGTAGGGTACCAGAGCACGGATGAGGTCACTACTCTAATCCTGAGCGGATGCTCACTTCCTTTCTCCGCGCTCTTCGTTGAGCAGCTTTACGATGCCCAAATAAATATATTATTAAGTTATGCTACCCACTGTTAACATATATACACCTTTTATGGGAAATAATCAATACCTATCGATGCCGCGTTTTATTTGCGACATCCGGCCCTTCTAATGGACGTCATTCGGGCCTTGTCCATTAAGGCTGGGTTACGGTGTTCCCCGCCCTTTCCGAGAAGTTGGCGGCCGTGGGGGCATACGGGGTATTCACCGATGTCCACGCGTCGCGGTGTATGGGCGGAGACCGGGTTCCTTCCTCAATCCCCTGCAGCCTCCTTATCCACGAGCAGCTCAAGAGCCCTGACCGACGCCCGGATCACGTTCCTCTCGCCCTTTTTCAAAGCCGCCTTGGTGATGTGCTCGCTTCCTCTGCGCACGGATACCACCCCGGTCACGCAGCCGCCGCGCAGCCCCAGGGCCCCGCACATGGTGAGCAGGGTGGCCGCCTCCATCTCGTAATTGAGGACATGCAGGCGACGCCACTCCTCCGTGATTCCCTGGAAGCGTCGCGGCACGTATCCCGAGAAGGAATCCTTCCGTTCCTGGCCGGGATAGAAGGTGTCCGACGAGCAGGTGATGCCCACGTGGTAGGGCAGACCCAGTTCGCGGGCCGCCTCCACCAGAACGGTCACCAGCAGGTGATGGGCGACGGCGGGATACTCGATGGGAGCGTAGTGGATGGACGCTCCATCCAAGCGCACCGCGCCGGTGGTGACTATCACGTCGCCCGACTCTATATACGGCTGGATGGCCCCCGTGGTGCCCACGCGGATGAACGTGTCCACGCCCAGCTGAGCCAGTTCCTCCACGGCGATGGAAGTGGAAGGCCCTCCGATGCCTGTGGAGGTGATCAGCACGGGAGTTCCATGGATGTATCCCAGCCAGGTGCGGAACTCGCGCTTCCAGGCCAGCTCGCGGGGTTCCTCGAAGGGCAGTGTGACGGCAATGGTCTCCACGCGAGCCGGATCACCCGGAAGGAGGGCGTACCTGGCCCCGGCCGTGTCCCGGCCGCTCAGCCCGAGGTGGTAGGTGACCTTCGTCCGGTCACGCCGCCGGTTCCCCTTCGGATTCATAACGCTCGCCTGTTCCATGCCGATCACCCTGTGCGAAGATATCATATAAATACCGATTAAGACGATATCCTCCCGGGATACGCTTTCCAACCGTGTGTCGGGCCGCGAAGCTCTCTTACCGGAGACGGCCACCTGCCCGCTGGGATCCTTTCTCTCCGGAGGGCGCGTAGCTGCACCGGGTGGCGTAAAGCACCGTTTTCTGCCGCGGGGGAGTCCTATTGCCGGCCGGGTCTCTGCATAGGGGCGGAGGTCCGAGATCACGGGGATAAAGCACAGAGGCGGACGGCGGCCTCCCTTATGCGCCGGACATTGGGAAGGACCTCGTCCTCCAGGCGGCGGGCGTAGGGGATTACCTCCTCGGTGCATACCCGGGCGAAGTCCGCCTTGACGCCCGACTCGGCCAGTAGAGCTGCCACCTCCCCGCTCAACCCGTAACCCGCGTAATCCTCGTCCACCACCAGGACCCGGCCGGTGCGCGACGCGGAGGAGACTATGAGCTCTCGGTCCAGGGGACAGGCGCTGCGCAGGTCGATTACCGCCGGTTTTATACCATAATCTTCCAATTGATTCGCGGCTTCCAGGCAGCGGTGCAGGCTCACGCCCAGGCTGAAAATGGAAAGGTCACCGCCTTCCCTCACCTTTATCCCCTTACCGATGGGCACCGGGACGGGCGGAGAGGGGACCTCGCCACGCGCCCCGGCCTCCGGGACGTCGAAGCTCACCGTCTCCCGACCGCCTAACCCCAGATAATCCAGCCAATAGTCGGAGAGCAGTTTGTGTTCCAGAAAGACCACGGGGTCGTCGCACTCGATGGACGAGAGCATGAGCCCAGCGGCGTCTTTGGGATTGGAGGGGACCACGACGGATATTCCGGGCATCCCGGAGAGAAGCCCCCAGAGGCATTGTTCGTGCTGCCCGGCGTCCCCGTATCCGCCTCCGCAGGAGGCCCGAACCACCAAGGGGACGTTCCACTTGCCTCCGGAAAAGGCTTTCACCTTGGTGGCCTGGTTGAGGAGGGCGTCGAAGGCCACGGCGATGAAGTCCACCAGCATGATCTCCACCACCGGACGCAGGCCGGCCATGGCCGCGCCTACCCCCGCGGCCAGGAATGCGGCTTCGCTTATGGGCGCCTGGCGTACTCGGGAAGGGCCGAAGCGCACGAAGAGGTCACGGCGGAGCATGGTGACGTCTTCCCCGAAGGTGACCACCCGCTCGTCCCTTTCCATGGCCGTTTCCAGGGCGAAGTCTATGGCCCGGGCAAAGGTCATCTCAGGCATTCTCCTCCCTCCTTCCAGCCGTTTCCAGGGCGCGTTCCACCGCTTCCGCCACCTCCCGTCTGGCCTCCTCCTCGAGACGGCGGCGGGCCTCCTCCGTCAGGAGAGCCGCGGAGCGTTGCAGGGGATCCCTTTCCAGCACGTACCTCTCCACCCCCAGCAGGGCGATGGTCTTTCCAATCGTTCCCAGACGGGGAACCCGAGAAGCCAAGGCGGTTAGAGGACGAGAGAACAGGGAGCGGAGGAGGGGTGGCCCTATCTCCAAGGTTTGGCGCAGCGGCTCTCGGAAGACCCGCAGGAGCGGATCACCCAGGAAATGCCCCTGCAGCCTGGGGCAGGAGGCCAGGATGAAGGAGGGCCCATGCCCGGCGCGGGCCCGCTCGACGGCCCTGCCTGCCGCTTCCCAGACCTTTTCCACCCGCGTCCCGTCCACGCGAGTGGCGGGCATGCCGAAGGAGCGCGCGCGGCGTGCCAGCCTTCCCCCGGTTACCTCCCTGGAGCGGGTGGTGATGGCCCACCGGTTGTCCTTGCAGACGAAGACCAAAGGCAGCTTCCAGGCGACGGCCAAATTGAGGGCCTCCAGAAGCATGCCCTGGTTGACGGCTCCCTCCCCGAAGAAGGCCACGGCCACCTTCCCGGGGTTTAAGTACTGGGCGGCGAGCGCGAAACCGCATCCCAAGGGCGCGGAGGACCCCACTATCCCCGAGGAGGCGGATAGGAGATCGCGGGAAAAGAGGTGCATGTGCCCTCCCTTCCCGGCGCACAAGCCCTCCTCGTGGCCCAACATCTCCAAGAAAAGGGCGACGAGGTCTACTCCCCGGGCCACCAGGGGAGGGGTGGAGCGGTGGTCCAAGGCCATGGCGTCTCCCTCCTCCAGGTGGGCGGTCACCCCCGCCGCCACGGCTTCCTCCCCCGCGCCCAGGTGCATCTCCCCCGATATAAGCCCCCGCTCCCACAGGGCGGAGAGGGCTTCCTCACAGAACCTCGCGCGCGCCATCCTTCGATAGAGGTCCTCCGGATCCGGTCTCATTTGTCCACCTCCGGTTTTTTACCTCATCCCTCGACCAAGCCTGCGGACTTTCCATGCCATTCTCATCCAGCCTCACCAACGAGACCGGTTTTCTTGCCTCATCCCTCGACCAAGCCTGCGGACAGTGCCCGGTCCAGAGCCCCGAAGAACCTGAGTCCCGCGGAGCGCACGAGCTCGCTGCCGCGCGATGGCTGGGGTCGGCGGAAGACACCTTTCCGCCTCGTCACGATCCTCGGCCGCCAGTCCGGACGATAGTCGATCTCCTCTCGGGCCCGATCGGCCCATTCCATGCGCAGGACGTCGCCCACCCATACGGGCACGTGCTGGTGGCGGCACGGGTTCCCGGGCGTTATATATATGGTGCAGCGACCGGGGTCCATGACCACGGAGTTCAGGGTGCGGGCGACGTTCATCTCCACTAGGGCCTCCAGGATCTCGCCCCGGCGCAGGTGGCGGAAGAAGTTCCAGGGATGGCAACAGATGGTGGCGTCGTCCACGCGCTCCTCATACGGGCTGCGGTCCATGCCGAACTCGGCCAGGGCGGAGTAGTTCAGGCCGTGGTCGCGGGCGATGATGAAGGCTATGTCCTTGTCGATTCTACCCCGGAAAATATCCAAGAGTTCCCACATGCGCGCCAAGCGGGCGAAAGACCCGGCGATGACCTTCTCCTTGCGCGGATCCGCTCCACCGGCCAGCCGACGGTCCAGGAACTGATAATGGTTGGCCGAGGCCAGCACGCCCTCGTGTTCCGAGGCCTTCTCCACCGCGAGGTGGTGGTGCGAATACTCGATGACCGCGGCGTCTCCGCCCATGTCGGCGAAGATGCAGTTGGCGTTCATGAGGATGGCCACGGCCAGCCCGGGTAGGACCTCGCGGGGATTATCCCTCCAGACGCTCACGGCCCCCTCCACCGTGGACTGCGTCTCCATGGCCAGGTTGTTGAGTTCGAAGAAGGTCAGGCCCTCTCCCCCGTCCATGGAACCCACCGAGTTCACACAGGCGGAGAGTCCGTCGGAGTTCATCACCCCGATGCCGAAGAGGACCGGGAGCCCCAAACACACGTAGGGCTTGGCGCCGGCGACGTCCCTGACGTACAGGGGAAGCCGTCCCATGAGCAGGCGGAAGAAGGGGGAGAGGTCGAAATTCCAGGATACGTAGATCTTACCGTCGGCGGTGGCCGGAGGTACGGCGGCGAAATTGGTGCAGCCGGAGCCCGGAAGCGAGGCCAACACCAGCGCCGCCGCGGTGACCTCATGCACGTCCGCTCCCAGAGCGCGGGCGAGCCCCTCGAGTCTCTCCCTCTGTTGGGGATAACGGTCGGCGAGCAGCGCCAGGTGCCTTCTCGACCTTTCCCTGGCCTGGCTGGGGCTGAGGCCCCGCATTTTCAGCCATCGGGCGGCCTGGGAAATCGCCGACCGGTAGAGGGCCTCCCGTTCCCTTCCCGCCGCGTAACCGAAACCGAAGTCGTCCCGGGAGATTACGGTCCAGAGCATATCTACCTCCTTCCTCGCGAACTCGAAAAAGGGCGTGGTCTCATATGTCGAACCCCCGGCGGTTGCCGTAGGAGAGGGAACGACACGCGCAAAAGACGCCGCGGTCGATCGATCCTGCCCAGCGCTCCCTGAAGAGGAGGTCCACGGACGCAAGCGGCCTCCGCTCCCCGGGCGGGGATGGCTCGAGGTCCGGACAGCAAGGCCTGGTCGTAGGTTGCCGGGATGTTCTCCACCAGGGCTACGATCGGCCCCTCCATATCAAGGAAGCGGGGCATGATCGGGCTGAGGCTTATGCCCGTGAAGCCGGCCGGGTTGTTGAGGTCGGCTCCTTCGCGGCCTTCCCCGGCCGGGAGGGCATGACGAGTTACCAGTATCTTCCTTTTGGATTCCTGCTCCTCGCCGGTGATCCGCCCCATCCTAATCCCTCGACGCCGAGCGCGGCTTTCCTTCAAGCCCTGGCTTTCGGCGTTTCCGTTATTGAATGGTTATTCAATTATATCCGCTTCGCGGGGCGTCTTGTCGACGGGTGGGGGCGTCCTCGCCCGTCTTCGGCGATGCATCGCGCGCGCAGCTTTGGACGTCGGCGGCGGAGGAGGTCGTTACGGCGGAGTTCTTTGGAACCGCGGCCTCCACGACGGCAGATGAGGGAATGAGCGGTCTCGGGCAGGGCGCGTGTTGCGGCGGCGGGCTTGGCGAGCCACGGCTATCCTCCGTTGCGACGAGGTTGTCATCGCCCAAAGTTAGTATGTTCACGAAGGGTGAGATGCAAGCGGCGCCGGGAGTCCGCTGGGGCATTTGCCGGTAGCGGGACGGACAACCCGATTATGGGCTCAAGGAAATGGAGTTCCGGAGGAGAAATTACTGGTAGAGAGGAGGTGTCCGACGCAGGGGACCTGTTCCGTCGGGGACATTGAAGGACGGGAGGACGAGATGCCCAAGCAGCTGATAAGCGAGTTGGAGCCGGGAGAGGAGGTAAAGAGCGTTTTTCTGGTCACTCGCAAGGAATTGCGCAAGACCAAAGCGGGAGCTCCCTACCTGGCCCTGGAGCTGGCGGACAAGAGCGGGAAAGTGGAAGCGCGGGTATGGGAAAACGCCCTTCGCTACAAGGACGCCTTCGCCGAAAGGGATTACGTGGCGGTGAGCGGAAGGGTGGAGAGGTACCGAGAGCAGGTCCAGGTTATCGTGAGTTCCTTGCGCCGCTGTGCCGAAGAGGAGGTGGATATCTCCGATTTCCTACGCGTGGTGGATTCGGACCGCGCCGAGCTGGAGGGCGAGCTCCGCCAGGCCGCCGAAGAAGTAAGGAATTTCCACCTGAAAAGCCTGCTCCTAAACTTTCTCAACGACACCGATTTTATGCGCCGTTTCACCAAAGCCCCTGCTGCCAAAAATTACCATCATCCCTATCTGGGAGGACTGCTGGAACACACGGCCAACACCGTTCGCATCTGCCGCATGATCTCCGCACTCTACCCCGAGGTCGACCGCGACCTGCTTATCACGGCGGCCACCCTTCACGATATAGGGAAGATCCACGAGCTGGAGTACGACCGGGCCATCGATTTCACCGACGCCGGACGTTTCCTGGGGCATCTTCTTCTCTCCGACCAGATGATACGGGAGAGGATCGCGGGTATGCCGAATTTCCCCGAGGACTTGGCCCTTCGCCTGCGCCACGCCGTCCTCAGCCATCACGGCGAGCTGGAATGGGGATCACCAAAGCGCCCCAAGACCCTGGAAGCCATACTGCTGCACCACGTGGACAACCTCGATGCCAAGGTGAACAGCTTCCGGGAGATAATCGAGAGATCCGCGGACAGCGACTCCCCCTGGACGGACATGAAGAACCTCTTCAAGCGGCCACTGTACATCCCCCGGGCCTTGAGCCAGGAGATGGAGTTGGACTTGGAGGAGGAGGTCCCCCGATAACCGGTTTGCCGCCGGCATCAACTTGCGGCTTTTCCGTCCCCGCATCCGGGCCGCTCTGAACGTCCTCTCCTGGCCACCGCTACAGATGAAGGAAAAACCGGCATCCTCGCCGTGCAGCGTGGCCACTGGAATCCGCGTAGAGGGCCTATCTTCTCCTCATCCGGGCCAGAAGGCGTTTGCTCCGGCTAAGGCGTGCGCGGGCCGCTTCCAGGGCCCGGGCCATGCCGCGGCGGAAGCGGAGGAAATCCCCTTCTTCCAGGCGCTCGCCGCCGTATCGCGTCCGCTCGAAGAGCAGGAGCTCCTCTCCCAGTTCCAGTCCGGGTATGAGTCGGGACAGCTGGGCCAGGTATTCTTCCAGTGTCTGCCACGGAAGACGGGGTAGGCCCATCCACTCCATGGTCTCCAGGAAGCGGCTCATGACCGAGAGGGGATCCCCGGCGTGGCCGGTGCCCGCGAGTCGACGGCGGCGGTAAAGGAAGAACTTGGCCGTTATGGCCGAGGCCAGCATCAGGAAGAGGAAGGCCGGGAGCCAGGGAGCTTCGCGTGAGGAGTAAGCGAGACCGATGACGACCTCTACGACCCCCTTGGCCAGCGCCGATCCGCCGCGTCTGAATGCGGAGCGGACGGAAGGGGGGAGGACGGAGGCCAGGTTTCTTCCCATCCAGGAGAAGAAATCGCCGAAGACCCAGAAGAAACCGCGGGATCTCCTTGCGGCGGGAAGGTCGAAGCCGGGCGTGGGGTCCCTGGCTACCCAGCCCACACCCGCCAGGTATATCTCCACCCAGGCATGGGCGTCGTCCAGGGAGACCTCGTAAAGACCGGTGAAGGGGTTGTAATCCCCCGTGGAATAACCGGTGACCACGCGGGAGGGGATTCCCGCCAGCCGGCACAGCACCGCGTAGGCGGTGGCGAAGTGCTCGCAATACCCCTGTTTGGAGTCGAAGAGGAAGAAATCCACCGCCTCGCGGCCGGGAGGAAGGGAGGCCACGTCCAGGGAGTAGCGACATTCCCGCTCGAGGTAGTCCTCTATGGCCCGGGCGCGCTCCAGAGGACCGCCGTCTTCGGGGACAATCTCCTCGGCGAGTCGGATCACCCGCTCCGGTAGGGGAGGGACTTCCAGGTAGGGCTGCATTTCCCCCTCCCTGACGAACCGGCCCAGCTGGGCCAGCTGGTCATCGTTCATGTCGATGCAGTAGGATACGACGCTGTAGACGAGGCCCTCGTCGAGCACGAAGGGGCTCTTCAACCCGGACTCGTCCTGGAAGATATAATCCGAAGGGTAGTAGACGTATCTCGGACGGTAGGCGGAGAAGATCACGTTGGGCTGCTCGCTCAGTAGGTAATAGGTCTGAATGACCATGTCCTTGGCCGTATGGGCCTGGTTCTCGGGCTCGGGTATGGTGAAGGGTTGAGAATCGGTGGTCAGCCTCTGGGCTTCTCCCTCGGGCAGGAGCCACGAATAACCGTTGTAATCCCGGAAGATCAGGCCCGCCCAGTAGGCGGGTTCGGTAGCCCGCACCTTCATGACCGGAAGGTCCACCAGCGTCCCCCGCATGCGGAGGTCCAGGTAAGTCCCGAACCCGAAGTAGGCTTCCGGGTTGACCTCCAGAGGGTTCTCCGGGGGCCGCAGGGGGAGCTGGGGATAACCCGGGTTTTGGAACTGATAGCCCTCCGAGGGATACCAAGGGCGGCGCAGCGAGAAGGGAAGCGAGCGTAGGTAGCTTGCCGATACCCGGGGAAGGAAGGCGCCGAAGACGAGGCCCGCTACGGTGACCGCCCCCAGCAGCCCGGAAAGGGTGGCCGAGACACCCCTTACCACCGGCTTGGATACCGAAAGTCCGGAGACCTTCCGGGATAAGGAAGCGAGGCGCGATCCTTGGGCGAAATAGAGGGCGGGAACGGCGCAGGCGAGCCAGAGCAGGGCCAGCCAGGCGAAGGAAGCGGAGAGGGAATAGGAGGCCGCCAGGGCTAAAAGTATGAAGGAACTGACCAACGAGAACAGCAGGTCTCGCCGGCGCGGCAGGTCGAAGCTGTGAAGCCCCTGGACCCATAGGAACAGTTCGGCCAAAGGAATCCGGGGATCGTAGGGCTGCAGATAGGACTGCCGCAGGAAGGAGACGAGGGCCACGATGGCGAGTACGGCTATGATCGCTTTGACCGGGATGTTGGCGCGGTGTCTTCTCCACCAGCTCAGATAGGAACCGGCGGTTATGAGCAGCAGGGACGCCGCCGCTATCGGCTCGCTTATGACCTCGTTCCGGGCCAGCGCCAGGATGGATATGCACGTCGCGGCCCAGACGGTTATCCTAAGCCCGCGGGACTCCTCTATATCCCGGGGCGCCGCCAGGCGGTGCAGGAGAACAAGGGATTTTCCAGGCATTTCTTCAGGTCTTCTCCTTCCCGGTAAAGGGCCAGGCCTGCCAGTTCCGACGGCGGGCGGGAGAGAAGCTCGGCTACGCGCAACTCGGCCTCGCCGCCCCTCGCCGCCTTTTGCCTCCCTTTGCCGGCTTCAACAAGGATCCATGCCAGCCGGCAGGCCCGAGGGAGGGCGGAGGCCTTCGGCTTGACGGGCGTGCCGTCAATAGCCACAATCTGGCATACGATCGTGCCTCCGGCTATGTCCGAGGAGAGCCTGGCCAGCTGTTCTTCCGGTCTCAGGTGGCCCTCCGCCTCCAGCGAAGCCAGCCAGTACAAAGCGGCGTGAAAATCGGGAGCTTCGTAGGTCAAGGGTTCGGACCCCCGGTAGGCGGCCAAAGTGACCGGGTAACCGGAGAGCAGGGCGAAACGGACGACGGTGGCCGCCACGCGGGCCTGCACGTCCAGGCAGTTCCTCGCTTCCCGGCG
>JACVJF010000085.1 GCA_015711855.1 Candidatus Solincola quzhuomuensis
ATATGGTGCGGGTTGTCTGGAAAATGCTTGGAGACGGGCGCGATTACGAACTGCGCTGATGCAGGTTGAAACAGGAGGGGGCTTGAAAAATCCTAGCGGGATGTTCAGGTCTTGAATTTTGAGACTCGACTGTCAGGAGGCTGGAAAACCGAAGAGATAGGCCTTCCAGAGTGATTCCTGTACTCGAATGTATCAAAATTCAAGACCTGACCCCTATCTTGACCCCTATCTAAAATTTAAGGATATGTTCCTTCATCTTGTAGGTGAACTGCAGCGTCTCGAAGAGCTCGTCTATGCGTCTCTGGATCTCGGCTATCCGCTTCTCGTCCTTCTCCGGGTGGAACAGATGGCCGAACCTTCCCTGGGCCTGCAGGTACTCCTCCACGGGTAAAAGCTTGGATTGGCCCTGGATGATGCGCTGCGTTCCCGCCGTGTAGGTGGTCCGCCCGTTTTCGTATTCGTATAGCAGCCACATGCCCGTCTGTACCGCCAGGCGGGCTATTTTTACGGTGTGGCTGGAGGGGAATTTCCACCCGGGAGGGCAAGGCGCTTGGATCTCAATGTAGCGAGTGCCCTTTATCTCCTTGGCCTTGGCGAACTTACGGAACATGTCCGTGGGATAGGCCAGGGACGCGGTGGCTACGTAGGGTATGCCGTGGGCCACCATGATCTGGGCCACGTCCTTGCGCCATTCCTCCTTGCCCTTGGTGGTGTTGGTGGTCCAAGCGGCATAAGGCGTGGCCCCGCTGCGCTGCGTTCCCGTGTTGGAATAAGCCTCGTTGTTGTAGCACACATAGATAAAGTCGGCGTTGCGCTCCGCCGCGCCGGAGAGGGCCTGTATGCCGATGTCATAAGTCCCGCCGTCGCCCGCCCAGACCAGGATCACCGGTTTTTCCTTGAGTTTTCCACTGGCCACCAGGCGGTCGGCGGCCGCTGAGAGCCCAGAGCCCACCGCGCCCCCGGTGGCGAAGGCCATGTTCAAAGTGGGGAGGTTCAGGGCGGACACCGGATAGGGGCTTTGGAGCACCGAGGTGCAGGAGGCGATGACGCTCAGTATGGTGTTCCGGCCCAGAGCCTTGAAGGCTACCCTTAGGGCGGCGCTTCCCGGACAACCCTGGCAGGCGGCGCTTCCTTGCAGGAAAAGCTCCTCGGCGGGAAAGTCGCGCAGCCTCACCGCACCCCCTCCCTCCTCCAGTACTCCTCCAGGCTCCTCTTTACCAATCGGTGGTGCTCGTTGAGGCGAACGCTGGGCCATCGGCTCTCCGCGGCCAATTCGCCGCGAAGGGCGGCCTCCATGTTCTCCGCGATGAGTTCGTAGGGAACGTCGCGCCCGCCCAGCCCGGTAATAAGGTCGAAAATGGGAAGGTCTCCGTGTCCGTACACCGCCGCCTTCACCTCGGAAAAGAGGGGACCTTCCAGGCCGAAGGACACGGCGCGGTCGATGACCATGGCCGCCTGTAGGGACCCCAGGAGCTCGCGAAGCTCCGCCACCGGGAAGGGCCGGTAGGAACGCACACGTATCAAGCCGCAGCGATGCCCCCTTTCCCGCAGGACGTCCACAACCACTCGACATTCCGACGCCAACGCGCCCATGGCCACCAGGGCGGCGTCGGCGTCCTCCATGCGGTAGGTGTCCACCAAGCCTCCGTGATAACTTCCCAGCATCTCGCGGTATTCCTCGGCGACCTCCTCGATCACTCGCCGGGCGTTGTCCATGGCCTGGTGCATGGAAAACCTTACCTCCTCGTAATCGTCGGGATAGATCACCGAGCCGTGGGTCAGCGGATAATCCAGGTCCAGCTTCCACAGGGAACGGAAGGGCGGCAGGAAGAGGTCCACCAACTCCTGGTCCGGGATCTCCACCTGCATATAGGTGTGGGACATGACGAAGGCGTCGTAACACACCATCACCGGCAGGACGACCCGGGGGTCCTCGGAGATGCGAAAGGCCTGGATGACCGTGTCCAGGATCTCCTGGTGGGTCGCGCAGTAGAGTTGGATCCATCCGGTATCCCGGGCCGCCAGGGTGTCCTGGTGGTCGCACCAGATGTTCCATCCGGGACCCAGGGCGCGGTTCACGTTGACCATGACCATGGGCAGCCGAATGCCCGCCGCCCAGTGCAGGAGCTCATGCATGTAGGCCAGCCCGTGCGCGGAGGTGGCGGAAAAGGACCTCACTCCCATGGCCGCCGCGGCGATCATGGCCGCCATGGCGCTGTGCTCGCTCTCCACGGGGATGTACTCGCACTCCATCTCCCCCTCGTCTATGAAGCGGGATATCTCCTCGATTACCTGGGTCTGGGGGGTGATGGGATAGGCGGACACCACTTCCACCCGGGCCAGGCGGGCTCCCCATGCGGCCACGTGGTTACCGGTCTCCACCAATCTCATCTTTCATCCTCTTTCACCATGCTCATGGCCTTGGTAGGACACTCCTCGGCGCAGATCCCGCATCCCTTGCAGTAGTCGTAGCTTATCTCCAGGTCCTTGCTTATACAGGCCTCCGGGCAATATATCCAGCACAGCAGGCACTTGTTGCACCTGTCCCGGTCGAGGACGGGACGGAAGGTCCTCCAGGTGCCGGTCTTTCCCACGCTCCCCTCCGAGGGCACGGAAAGGGTGGTGAGGAATCCTATATCCTCCCTCTCCTCCTTCCTCTTCCTCGGCATCTCGGTCGCTACTCCCCTCTCGATCGGTCGTCGGTCCGGCGGTGACGGGTCTTAGTCCTGGATCCCCTCGCCTATACCCTTTCTCCTTTCGCTACATCAGGAGGCGGCGCTTTTCTCCCGGTGATGCCTTATCCTGGCCTCCCTCACCATCCTCACGGAGGTAAAGCCGAGTCGCGCCGCCTCCATGCTGCTCTCCATGCGTCCGGGAGGTATGTTGCGGCGGATTACCTCGGTCACCGCCTCCAGGGGAACCAGCTCCGTCACATAGGATACGGCCCCCAGAAAGACTATATTCAAGACGGGCATGCCCTCCACCACCATCCCCAGCTCCAGCGCTATGGAGGTGGCGTCAACCACGTAGGTCTCGAAGGGAAGGGCTTTCAGATGCGTCGCTTCTTCCTCCCTCATGTTGACCAGGAGCACCGTGTTTTCCTTGGTCCCCTCCCCCACGGCCGCGTCCACCAGAGAGGGAGCCATCACCACTAGGTAGTCGGGGCGGTATATCTGGCTGCGCAGGTCTATGGGTTTGTCGTCCATGCGCACGTAGGATTTGACGGGAGCGCCCCTCCTCTCCGCCCCGAAGAAGGGGAAGGCCTGCACCTTCTTTCCCACCAGGTCTCCCGCCTGTGCCAGGAGGTTGATGAGGGTAACCGCTCCCTGACCTCCCAAGCTGTGAAACCTTATTTCTACCATATTTTTCCTTTTACCTCTCCGCTTCTTCCCTTTCCCGCGAGGTCCAGGGATATACTCGGAACTCGTATAGAACAAATATATAGCACAGGCAAGGAAACGTTGTCGATGAAATTTGGCGTTCCGCGCCGGGGAAAAGCTGGGCGGCTCGGGGTCGCTTGCCTATTCGGCGGGTATCTCCTCGTCGGTGTCCTCGACGATCTCGTCCTCGCCTTCCTCCTCGGGCTCCACTTCCTGGGGAGGAGGCCCGAAGTAGTCGGCGGGCACGGTGAACTTCTCCCCGTCCTCCAGCTCCAGGGTCACCTTCTCGTGGAGGACATCGTGTGCCACCACCTTGGCTTTTCCTCTCTCCGTTTCCACCACTTCCCCGATCGCCGGCACCCATCGCAGAAAACGGCGATAGGCGTCTTGCTCGTAATGGAGGCAGCACATGAGCCGTCCGCATATCCCGGATATCTTGGCCGGGTTGAGGGGAAGATGCTGCTCCTTGGCCATGCGTATGGAAATGGGGTGAAACTGGGTGAGGAAGGTGGCGCAGCACAAGGTGCGCCCGCAGGGCCCCAGACCGCCTATCATCTTGGCCTCGTCTCGAACTCCGATCTGCCGTAGCTCTATGCGCGTCTTCAAGGTCGAGGCCAGATCACGCACCAGTGCTCGAAAATCAACCCTCCCCTCGGCGGTGAAATAGAAGGTGATGGAACTCCCGTCAAAAGCGTAGTCTATGTCCACCAACTTCATGGGCAGCTGGTGTTTGGCTATGAGCTCCAAGCACTTCCGCCAGGCGCGGTCCTGGCGTATCTCGTTGCGCTCCTTCTGCTGCCGGTCGCGGTCGGTGGCCCGGCGAATCACTTTCCTCAAACCGTTCGGCGTCCCGGGGATCTCCCTAGGCGGGACCACCACCACCCCGAACTCCACCCCCTTGGGGGTGGGTACTATGACCTCGTCGCCCACCCGTAGGGAAAGGCGGTCGGGGTCGTAATATTGGACTTTTCCTCCCTTGCGCAGGCTAACCCCAACGACCAGGGCCATGAGCTACCTCCCGCCGCGCTCAGATGCGGCTCCTCAACTCCAAGACCAGACCGGCTAAGACCAGTTCCTCGTCGACGTTGGCGTCCAGGGCCCTTTCGGCATCTCTCAAAGCCTCCAGGCAGCGCCAGGCCCGCCGGCGGTCCGTGTGGAGGGCTTCCCTCTCCAGTTCCCTTCTCCATTCCGGATTGAGGAGCAGGTCCTCCCGCACCTCCTTGCCCGCCTCCTCGACCAGGCTCAAGAGCATTATATCCCGGTAAAAAGAGACCATGCCATCCAGGAAGTCGTGTGCCGCCTGGCGGCGGGCTCTCTTGTTCTCGCGCGCCACCTCCTCCTCCCTCCGCTTCCTCAGCTGTTCGGCGCTCTTCCGGTCCAGGGCCGCCAGGTAGGGGTCTTCGGGCCCTCCCGCGCTCAGCTTCATCTCGTGAAGCTGCCGGCGGCAGGACTCCATGCTCTCCAAAGCCTCCTGGAGGGACAGCCGCCGCAAGGATGCGGCGCATTCCACTCCCTTTTCCCAGTAAAGGGCGAGCTCGGGATGGCGCACCCATAAAAGGGCTCGACCGAATATCCCACCCGCACGCCTGGCCAAGGACCGAGCCTCGTCTTCCGACATTCCTTCCCTCTCCATCAAGAACCTCTCCAGGTCCCGCGAGCCCAAGGGAGAAAAGCGTATTTCCCGGCACCGGGAGACCACGGTGGGAAGCAGGTTTTCCCGACTTTCGCACACCAACACCAGCACGGTGTCCGGGAAGGGCTCCTCGAGGGTCTTCAGGAAGGCGCTGGCCGCTTCCTGGGTCATGACGTCCGCCTCGTCCACGATCACCACTCGCCCCCTCCCCTCCACCGGCTTTCGGCTCAGGGCGCTCTCCATCCTCCGGATCTGTTCCACCCTTATGGACAGTCCTTCCGGCACAACCAGGTGGAGGTCGGGGTGGACCCTATCCGCCACCCGGCGGCACACCGGACAACCGTCCGGTCCTGCGGAAGGACAGAGGACGGCGGCGGCGAAGAGCAACGCTGTGGTAAATTTTCCCACTCCACGCGGGCCGGTGAAGAGGAGGGCGTGGGGCAGATCGCCTCTCTGCAGGCCGGAACGGAGGTAGGCCACCGCCCTGTCCTGTCCGAAGATCTCCTCCCAGCCCGAACATTTTATCCGGTGCATGATTATGCCTTTCGGAATCCGAACGTTCCGGAGCCCGTCCGCCCGCTTCGCTCGGCTCCCGTCAGAAATCCCCAAGGCTCCTATCCATAAGGGGCCTCTCCTGAGGCGGGAGCGATCCTTTCCGCGTCGCCTCCTCGCTCTCGATCACACCGGAACCCGTTGTGGAAAAGCCGGAATAGGTATCCATTCATGTCCCAAAGGTCCGAGAAATCGCCCTTGAATCGCCCTCCCCGCCTTTTCGCGGGTCTCACCCCAGGATCTTTTTGACCTCCTGCATCACCTGGTGGTGGATCTTCTCCGGCTTTTCCTCTCCGTTAAGCACCACGAAGCGGTGGGGAAAGAACTTGGCCAGGGTCCGATATGCCTCCTGGACCTGTTCGTGGAAAGCCTCGGGTTGTCCTTCCATGCGGTCCAGGTCCTTCTTGCCCTTCCTCAGGCGGTTCAGTCCCACCCAGTAGGGTATCTCCAGGAGGAAAGTGAGGTCCGGGTAAAGGTCATCCGTCACCCATTCGTTGAGGTTCTGTACCCCCTCCAGACCCAACCTGCGGGCCACACCCTGATAGGCCAGCGAGGAGTCGATATAGCGGTCGCAGAGGACGACCTTTCCCGCGTCCAGGGCCGGCTTGATCACCTCGTAGACGTGCTGGGCCCGGTCAGCGGCATAGAGGACCGCCTCCGTGAGCGGATGTATGTTCGCGAAAGCGGGGTCCAGGAGTATCCGCCGTATCTCTTCCCCCAGTTTCGTCCCCCCGGGTTCGTGGGTGGCCACCACGTCTATCTTCATGCGGATGAGGTGAGCGTGGAGCATGTTCATCTGGGTGGTCTTGCCCGAGCCCTCTACGCCCTCGAAGGTGATGAAGACCCCTTTCCTCTTGGGTGCTCGATTGCGTTCCACGTTAGCGTCCTCTTAACCTTCCCACTTCTCCTTGATTGTCAAGGGAAAATATTATACGCCTCGTCTCTTTTCGTCCACCTCACGGCGGCTGCCCCTCCGCGGCGGGGGAAAACGTCGTATGTCCGGTCTTCCTTTCCCCTTCGCGGACCAGAGCGAGCCTTTAGGCGGCACTCATTCGTAAAGGTGGGCGAAGACGTCCCCGCCCCGCAGGTCGTAGGCCACGACGAGGGGTAAGTCTTCCACCTCCAGCTCGTAAACGGCCTCCGTCCCGAGCTCCGGAAAGGCCACCACCCGCATACTCCGGACCCGGGACCCCATGAGGGCCCCGGCTCCTCCCACCCCGACCAAGTAGAGCACGCCCTTCTCCCGCAGAGCCTCGCGCACCTCCGTGGATCGAGGCCCCTTCCCCACGCAGGCGGCGATCCCCTCCTCGGCCAGGCGAGGGGTGAAGGGGTCCATGCGGGCGGCGGTGGTCGGTCCCACGGACCCGGCCGGCCTGCCCGGTGGCGCCGGGCTGGGGCCGGCGTAATATATTATCTCCTCCCTCAATTTAACGGGGATTTCCCTTCCGTCGTCCAGCGCCTCGACCAGGAGGCGATGGGCGCGGTCGCGAGCGGTGATCAATCTCCCGCTGAGCAGCAGGCGGTCACCGGCGGATAGTCCTTCCCTCTTCTCCCGGGTCAGAGGCGTGGCCAAACGTATTTCTCCCCGCATCCACCATCATCTCCCCTCGGTTCCTCCCGCTTGTAGGGACCTTGACAAAAGCCCGTTCGCCGCCGTATCAAGGACTTCCTCCACAACCTTACCACCTACGACCGAGTTCCGGGCTAGCGCCGGCCAGCTACCGGCTTCCAGCATCCCCGTCTCCGGACTCGCAGGTCGGCTCCTTCTCCACCCGTTCGTCCTCCGCCCGCGCGCCATCCCCGCACCCGAGATCGCTCTCCCCGGGACACGTCTCCGCAAGGAGAAGACTCGCCTGCGCTTCCGATCCCTCTACGGAACGGGCGGGCAGGGAATGCCGGCACGGGAGATGGCGGTGGAATGACCTATACCCGTATATCCCCGCCATGAATATGATTATCCCTCCCGCGAGCAGGATGAGTTGGGGTCCGTTAAAAAAGTACTGAAAATTTACCTCCTTTCCGTCCACGGTGTCCTTGAAGGATCCTCCTATCCTCACTATCCAGATGACCAGGGGCTTGATGCCCAACCGCCTGCCCAATCCGGTTATCAGGTCCGCCAATGGACCGGCCACCATGATGGAGACGAAGATGGAGGCGCGCATGATGACCTGGATGGTGGCGAAAGCCCGGCCGCGATACTCCTCGTCCAGGGTCTCGTGCAGAAGGGTGACCATGCCCACTATGGCGTATCCCATGCACAGACCCCCGGCGAAGGCTATCAGGAAGGAGAGCCAACGGACGGTGAGAAGGGAGAAGAGCACCACCCCGGCTCCGAACCCGGAGATGGCCGGTCCCATGACCCTTTCCTTGCGCACGCGCTCCTTGAGCAACCCGGCCAGCAGCGACCCCGCCATGATCCCAAAAAGCAAGGTGGTGAGGATGTACATGAAGGTGGAGGGGCTTCCTCCCAGTACGTAGCGCACGAAGCCCACGGTGAGCACGTATATGGTCCCTCCTCCCAAAAAGCAGGTAAGGGTGAGCGCCAGGACCACTCTGGTCAGGGGCTGCCCCCACAAGTACCGGAATCCTTCCCGGAAGTCTTTCCTCACCTGGGAGGTGGTCATCTTCACCCGCTCCTCGCGGGGTATCTTGCGGAAACCGATGTGGTAGATCAGCCAGGCCGAGGCCAAAAAGGTCAGCGAATCCACGAAGAAGGCCGCCTTGTTGGGGTCTATCCTCCCCATGAACCCCGGGTTGATCCTGCCCAGCCAGGACAAGAAGCCGATAATGCTCCCGGCGATGGTGGTCCCGAAAGCCATGGAGGCGTACAGGGTCAGCATGTTCAGGGAATTGGCGTTGGTGAGCTGTTCGGCCTCCACGAGGTCGGGAATGCTGGCGTCCTTGGCCGGGCCGTAGATTATGGTGAAGGTCTCGATGACGAACACCAGGATACAGATGAAAAGCAGGTTGCCGGCGAAGGGGAGCGCCACCACCAGGGCGGCCCGGGCCAGGTCGCAGAGTATGAGGGTGCTCTTGCGGTCCAAGCGGTCGATGAAGACCCCGGCCAAGAAACCCAGGAGCACGGCGGGCAGGAACTTGGAGAGCATCATCAGGCTGATGGCGTAGCTCTTTCCTCCCGAGATCTGGTCCACGTAGGCGAAGAGCACGGCCACGATTATCCAGTCCCCGATGGCTGAGATCATCTGACCCGCCCAGAGCAGGAGGAAGTCGCGGTTGCGTAAGAGGTCGCGGTAGGCAGAAGGCCTTATCTGGAGGTCATCCGCGGTGCGCCGGAAGCTGCCTGGCTTCTCCTCATCGACTCCCTTCTTGGCAACTTTTTCCATCTCGCAAGGTAAGATATTCGTCAAAGCAAGAGACCGCTGCGCCGGAGGGCGTGGCAGGAGATGACCACCCCCACCGGTAGACAGGCTATGTGGGTGGGAGCCTCCTCGAGGTGGACGTCCAGCGCGGTGACATCCCCTCCCAGTCCCGCCGCCCCAATCCCGGTGGAGTTGATATCCTCGAGCATGCTCATCTCCAAGGAGGCGAGCTCCGCCCTGGGGTGTCTCTCTCCAAGGGGGCGGAGTAGGCTCCGCAGGGCTAGCCCCAGAGCGCCTTCCGCCTCGGCCCCCACTCCCACGCCCACCACCACCGGCGGACAAGCCTGCGCCGCCTTCTCCCGCACGGCCCGCACCACCACGTCCCTCAGCCCCTCCTTCCCCACGCCGGGCAGCAGCATGAACAGGCGTGTGGCGTTCTCGCTCCCTCCCCCCTTGGCCAAAACCGTGAGCCTTACCCTTCCCGGCGGAGCCCCGTAGTGAAGGTGAATGCGCGCCGGGGTGTTGTCGCCTCGGTCCACGCGCTTTCCCAGTGGGTCATCCACCACCGAGGACCGCAGGGGAACCTTTCTCGTTGCCCGGCGCAAACCTTCGTCCACTATTTCCCGATAACCGTCGGGAAGCGCGGTTCCCTCCCCCAGGTCGATGAACAGGTGGAAGATCCCCGTGTCCTGGCAGATGGGAAGTCCTTCCCTGCGGGCCAATCGGGCGTTCTCCAGGATGATGTCCAGAGCGTAACGGGAAAGCGGCGATCCTTCCCTGCCCCTCGCCTCCTCCAGGGCGCGTTCCACGTCCACCGGCAGGTCCAGGCTGGCCCTGATCACCAGCTCCTCCACGGCGGCAGAGAGCTCCGCCGCTTCAAGAATCCGCCAGCCAGGCATCCAGCTCGGCCATCCTTTCTCGCACCAGCCGGGCGCATTCCTCCAGTTCCCGTCGCTCCGAGGGAGTAAGGGGGAGCTCCACAACTTCCCTCCACCCGCCCGCGCCCAGCACCACCGGGACGCCCAGGAAGACATCCCCCATCCCGTATTCCCCTTTCAAAAGGACGCTGGCCACCACCCGCCATCCCTCGTCTTTGAGCATCGCCTTCACCATGCGGGCCACGCAGGCGGAGGGAGCGTAATAGGCGCTTCCCGTGCGGAGCAGGCGCACTATCTCCGCTCCCCCCTCCCTGGTCCTCTCCTTCAGGTCCAGGAGCTTCTCCGGGGGGAGTAGTTGGTCCAGGGGGATCCCGCCCACGGAGGTGAAACGGGGCAGCGGGAGCATGGTCTCCCCGTGGCTCCCCAGGACCAGGGGTTGGATCTGACCCGGGCAGGCGCCCAGTTCTCGACCGGCGAAATAGGCGTAGCGGGAGCCGTCCAGCAGTCCCGCCATGCCCATGATCCTCCGCCGGTCCCAACCGGTAACCTTCCAAGCCAGATAGGACATCTCGTCCAAGGGGTTGGTGACCACGACGATCGCGCAATCCGGGGCGACCTCCGCCACCGATTCCACGACCTCCCGGACTACGGTCGCGTTCCGGTCCAGAAGGTCCGCTCTGGACATCCCGGGCCGGCGGGGAAAGCCGGCGGTTATCACCACCACCTGGCTGTCCTCGGCCAGTCGGTAGTCCTCTCCGCCCCTAACCACGGAGGGAGAGTCGGTGAGGGATAGGGACTGAGCGATGTCCAGGGCCTTTCCCCTCGCCAGGTCGCCGTCGACGTCTATGAGGACCACGTCGGCCAGTCCCTGTTCGGCCACCCTCATGGCCGTGGTCGACCCCACCATCCCGGCTCCCACCACAGTGACCTTGGGCATGTCGCCTCCCTCTCCTCAACGCCCGGGTACGGCGCCTGCCCGCCCGCACCCGGGTAATTTTCCTACAATCTTCCCATCGGGTGCAAACCGAGGGAACCCAAGTGCCTCTACACCTGCCTTACCTATCCATTTTCCTCTCCCGCCTCGCCCCGCTTGGTGGGGCATTCGGGATCCAGACAGAAGGTCCAAGGTTTCCTCCCCTTACTCACCATCCTAAC
>JACVJF010000086.1 GCA_015711855.1 Candidatus Solincola quzhuomuensis
TACAAGTAGTAGGAGGCACAGGTCCCCTCACTGGAGACCATACATGGTCCGAAAGGGGAGTCGGGGGTGCATGCCCGTGCGAAGAGGGAGCATTCCGGCGGTTTTATCTTCCCGCAGAGCACGTCCCCGCAACGGCAGCCGCTCCCCTCGTTCCCCTCGTTCACCTCGGGAATTTCGAGCTCCCAGGTCCCGGCATCCATGTCCCGGAACTCCTCGCGCAGCTCGAGTCCACTCCCCGGTATCACGCCCAATCCTCTCCACTCGGCGTCCGCTTCCCGGAAGACGCGGTACATGATCTCCTGCGCTTTGCGATTCCCCTCGGGACGTACCGCGCGCGAGTACTCGTTGGCCACCTCCGGTCTTCCCTCCGCCTTCATGCGCAAGAGCAAGTACACGGCACGCAGTATGTCCGCCGGTTCGAAGCCGGAGATCACGCAGGGGATACCGTATTCCCGAGGTAGGAAACGGTAGGCCTCCATGCCCAGGACGACGCTGACGTGGCCGGGGAGAAGGAAGCCATCAATGCTAAAATCTTCCATATGGACAAGGGCTTTCAGTGCGGGAGGGATGAGCTTATGCAGGCTGAGGACGAAGAAGTTCCCGAGACCTCTTTCCTCGGCGCGCAACACCGCTGCCGCCACTGTGGGGGCGGTGGTCTCGAACCCTACTCCCAGGAAGACCACTCGGCGATCCGTGTTCTCCGCCGCGAGGTGCAGGGCGTCCAGGGGCGAGTAGACCACTCTGACGGCCGCTCCCCTGGAAGAAGCCTCCAGAAGGGTTCCCAAAGGGCCGGGGACGCGCATCATGTCGCCGAAGGTGGCCAGCACTACACCTTCCAGGTAAGCCAGGGCCACGGCCCGCCCCATATCCCTCTCCGAAGTAACGCAAACCGGACAACCTGGACCCGAGATCAAGTCAACTTCCGGCGCCAGGAGAGGGCGCAAACCGGATCTGGAGATGGCCATGGTATGGGTTCCGCACACCTCCATGAGCACGGCGGAAACGGAAAGCTCTCTTATCCTCCGAAGTTGTCCTTCCAGGAGCCGTACGGACCGGTATTCGTCGAGGAACTTCACGGAACCGACATCCCCCTATTCGTACAACGGACCGAACTCCGCGGCCTCCTCCAGGAGAGCCAGAGTTCTTTCCGCCTCCTCGCGGTCCACTTTCTCCATGGCGAACCCAGCGTGTACCAGAACGTAATCTCCCACTTCCGCCCCATCCAGAAGCATGAGGCTCACCACCTTGCGGACCCCGCCGATCTCCACCACGGCCGTATCGTCCTCAAGAAGTTCCACCACTTCGGCGGGTATGGCCAGGCACATACCATCACTCCTTCCGCGCCTTACTCACAAAAGCGATGATATCTTCGGTCACCGCTGCAGAAATTATATCGGTTGCCGTACCCTAAAGCACCGAAACCCTGTGGTCGACTACACTCCCCTATCCTTTTCACTTGGTTAAGCGGACCTTCTACCCCTCCATCCCCGACATCATTAACCTCGGAAGGTCCCTTAACCGTGCTGTCCGGGCCGGCTTAGCCATCCCCCTTCCCACCTTTTTGCCGCTGACACCGCTTGCCCCAAGGAAATGCCACCGTCGTTGCAAGGCACCCTGTGGTGTAGGAGGCACCGGAAATCCTCTTCTTCGAGCAACTCCGCCGCCAGCGGGGTGAGCAGGCGGTTCTGAAAAACTCCGCCGCTCAGAGCCACTCGGCTTATCCCCGACGCCTCCCTCAAGGCCCTGCACATCTTCACCATCCCTCTGGCCAGCGCGGCGTGAAAACGGGCGGCCACAACCGCCGGCTCCGTTCCTCGCTCCATGTCCTCCAGGATGGCGAGCATTAGCGGCCTCGTATCCCAGATCAAAGGCAGCTCGCTGATTGAGAGATCCACGGGGTAGACCGGCTCTCGGAGGAAGGAGGGTGCGGTGGAGGCCAGGGCCTCCAGCTCGCAAGCCGCCTGACCCTCGTAGAATGCGTTGACCCTCAGCCCCAAGAGGGCGGCCACGGCGTCGAAGAGACGCCCGGCGCTGGAGGTGCGGGGCGTGTTGAACCCCTTCTTAACCTGGACGGCGAGGGTGGCCGCCCTCGTCGCCGCGTCCCTCGCATCGAGGCCCAACCCGGGGCTCGAGGAATTCCGCCCAACCGGGTTCCCGAGAGAAGCACCGGCGTTCACCTCCGGACCGTGACCGGGATATATCCCTTCGCGACGCTCACATCCTCCATATGTCCCTCCGCGCGCGTATCCCCCCCGTTCCTGCTCCACCCTATCCCTTATTTGGGTACCGTCCTCGAACAAAATGGTATATTTATCCATAACCCGGTCTTCCTCACCCCCATAGACCTCCCACAAAACCCCAAAGGCCATGCGGTCCAGTTCCCGGACGCAAGCCTCCCCGCCCGGCATGGGGAGGGCATATAGGTGCCCGGCGCGCTCGAACTCCACCTCGTTGCAGATGAGGAACTCCCCACCCCAGATCGTTCCGTCCGTACCGTAACCCGTACCGTCCCAGGAGATGCCGATGACCTCCCCCGTCTCTTCACCGTCCGCCAGGCAGCTAACTATGTGCGCGTGATGATGCTGCACGGCCATGCAGGGAAGCCCGAATTCCGCAGCCAGTTGAGTGGAGAGGTAGTCCGGGTGCAGGTCATGGGCCACCAGCTCCGGACGTAGGGAGAAAAGGCGTCGCACGGCTTCCAGAGCTTCCTCGAAATGGCGCAGGGTCTCTGTGTTGTCCAGGTCCCCGACATGCTGGCTCAAGAAAGCATGATTACCTCGCAGAAAACAAAAGGTGTTCTTGATTTCCGCCCCCACGGCCAGTACCTCTACCCGGCTACGCTCTTTCAGGACAACCGGGTAGGGAGCGTAACCTCGAGCCCTCCGCAAGGGATATTCCTTCCCTCGGAGGATGGAGGTGACCGAGTCGTCGTATCTGACCAGGATATCCCTATCGTGCATGAGGAAGAAATCGGCGATTCCCGCCAGGCGTTTGCGTGCCTCCTCGTTGTCCTTGGCTATAGGTTCCTCGCTCACGTTTCCGCTGGTCATCACCAAGGGGATCCCTGCCTCCGCCAGGAGGAGGTGGTGCAAGGGGGTATAAGGGATGAAGATCCCCTGGCTCCTCAAGCCCGGCGCCACCTCGCGTGAAAGGCTCGAGTCCCTCTTTTCCGGCAGAAGCACGATGGGGGCACGGGGCGAGGAGAGGAGTTTTCGCTCCTCCTCGCTTACTTCACAGTACTGCTCCACCTCTTCCAAACTCCCCACCATGACCGCCAGGGGCTTGGCGTAGCGTCGCTTACGCTCCCGCAAGCGGGACACCGCCTCATCACTTCGGGCATCGCAGGACAGTTGGAAACCCCCAAGCCCCTTCACGGCGACGATCTTCCCCTCGCGCAGGGCCTTAGCCGCCATGCTCACGGGATCTCCCCCCACCATCACGCCCCTCTCGTCCTCCAACCAGAGACGGGGACCACAAGCCGGACAGGCATTGGGCTGCGCATGGTAGCGGCGGTCCATGGGGTCGTTGTATTCCCTTTCGCATTCCGGGCACATTTTGAAGCCGGCCATGGTGGTCCGCGGCCGATCGTAGGGTATACCACAGATAATGGTAAAACGGGGCCCGCAATTGGTGCAGTTGATGAAGGGGTAGCGATACCTGCGGTCAAAGGGATCGAACAACTCGCGCCGGCAATCCGGGCAGGTTGCTAAATCCGGGGAGATCAAGGCCAATCTCTCTCCTGAATGCGAGCTTTCTCGGATGTGAAAATCGATTTCCCCATCCGGGAGCAAATCCACCGGTTCAGGCACCTCCTCGACGAATATCTCCTCGATCACCGCCGCGGGAGGCGCCTTCCAGGCGATATCCTCCAGGAAACCGCGCAGTTCACGCTCTTGCCCGCAGACGAGGATCCGAGCTCCCTCGGGGGTGTTTTCCACCCAGCCCGCCAACCGGTACATATGCGCCAGGCGGTAGACGGTGGGGCGGAAACCCACGCCCTGCACGATCCCCCTCACCCGGATATCCAGGCATTTTTTCCGGGCCACGCGGCGCTACTCCTCCTTAAACTCCTCTTCCACAAGACGACACACGGCAGGGATTGCCGCCTCCACCTCCGCGGAAAGGCCGCTCCCCAGTCGCAAGCTTTTAACTTGGACGGCTATGACGATTATCTCCCGAGGACATTGGTCCAAAAGTCTCGCGGCACCAACCAGCTCGTAAAGTCCGAGGTCATGGAGGGACACGGGAGGCGGGGTCTCGGCGCGCGGCAATTGTCGAGGAGAAAAGCGAAAGATCGCTCCCGGCTCCTCGCCGGCATCCACGGCGTCGACGAAGAGCGCTTTCTCCTTCCCCTCCAGAAAAGGGAGCAGGTCCAAGCCCAATACGCCGCCCTCCACCAGCTCCACGTCCGCCGGAAGCCTTCCCTCAAGGCGGCGCACGACATGGATTCCTATACCGTCATCCCCATGTAAAGGGTTTCCGATCCCGATGACCACGAAACGTGATTTCATCTCCGCCATTCTACAATTGTAGCTTCCGAGCAGCCGGAAAATTAATGACGTATGGCGGGAAAATGCGGTACCTCACGCGGTTACGGGGCTCGCGCCCATTTGGTTGTCGTGAGGGCTACGCCCAGACTTCATTACCGTTCGAGATGCTCCCGCGTAGCGACGGATGACGGCTTCCGCAACAAGACCATGCGGACCATGAACCATAAAAAAAGACCCTCGCTTACGGTTCGACGAAACGGCATTGGCAAACATCGGGCTTCAGCCTCCGGACCTGAGACAAATCCCAAAATCCCTGAAGGTCTCGAATTTCAATTTTTTCACGAAAAAAGGGGCCTCCGGGAATCGGAGGCCCCCCATTACTCTCAGGCCCGTTTCTTGGCCGGCTCCGGAGCCGGTTCGGGAATGACGGGGAGTCTGTTGAAGGCCTTCGCGCCCACTTCCCCGAACTTGGGCACCGCGATGTAGCGGTCGATGACCAGGGTGGCGATGTTCCACAGAAAGATGGCGATGGCCACCCCCTCCGGACGGAGGCTCCAGAAGCGCAGGATGAACACGGTGGCTCCGATACCGGCGGCGAATATCCACTTACCCCTCCTGGTTACCGGGCTGGTCACCCAGTCGGTGGCCATGAAGAAGGATCCCAAGAACAGACCTCCCGAGAAGAGGTTGTAGATGGGATGATACCAGGTCACCAGGGTGAGCAGGAAAAAGACGCCGATGATCCCTGCCGGTATGCGCCAGTCGATGGTCCGTCTCCAAAGCAGGTAGGCTCCACCGAGGATCAGGGCTAGAATGCATACCTCGCCGATGCACCCGCTCTTCAGTCCCAGGAAAAGGGACCAGAAAGAGGGCTTCCCCCCGGAGTTCAACCAGGTGGCCCCGACCGGGGTGGGTCCGGAAACCATCTCCGGGAGCCACCTACCCGACTTGAGCAGGGAGAGAGGCGTGGCCGCGGAGGTCAAGTCCGCCACCGGGTTCCCGGCCAGGGTCTTATAGACCACCCTTCCCACCGCCCCCTCGTTGATGCTGGTGGCGACGGGGGTGAAGAATCCCGAGGTTTTCCAGAAGAAGGGCTTCACGTACTTGGTGGTGTATATGGCCAGAGGGGAATACCACAGGAGAACCCGGGCGAATATTGCCGGGTTGAATATGTTCTTCCCCAGGCCGCCAAAGATCTCCTTGCCCACGCCCACAGCCAGGAAGGCCCCTATGGCCACCACCCATAAGGGCGTGGTCGGGGGCAGCAAGAAGGCGAAGAGCACGGCGGTCACCATGGCGCTGTAGTCGCTCAAGGTGGGCTTGCGCCGCATGATCTTACGCATTACCACCTCGGAGAGGGCCGCGGTGGCGCAGCTCACGGCGAGTATGTACACCACGTTGAACCCGAAGACCACCAGAGCCCAGACCGCGGCCGGGATCAGCGCGACGAGCACGTCCTTCATGGCGCGCTGAATGGTCTCGTCCTTCTTGTGCAGGTGAGGAGAGACGGTGACCAGCATTCTTTCCGCCACTTTCATCACCCCCTATCTCCTCTTCAAGGCCGCGATCTCGGCCTTCGCCTTGCGTACGTACTCCACGTGCGGGATGTAGGCGGGGCAGGTGAAGGAGCAGCATCCGCACTCGAAGCAATCCAATGCTCCCCACATCTCCGCCTTGTCCCACTCGGCTCTCTTCACCGCCTGGACGACGAAGTTGGGGAGGAGGAACATGGGGCAGACGTCCACGCACTTCCCGCAGCGAACGCACTCTTGTTCCGCACTCACGTCCATGACCTCAGACGTGAGGACCACGATGCCCGAGGTCCCCTTGACCACCGGGGCCTTGGTGTCGGGCTGCGCCCATCCGGTCATGGGCCCGCCCATGATCACCTTACCCGGCTCACCCGCGAAACCTCCGCAGGCCTCGATGAGAGTGGAGATGGGAGTGCCCACGCGGGCCAGGAGGTTGGACGGCTCCTTGATCCCCGGTCCGGTGACGGTGAGCACTCTCTCGTAAAGGGGCTTGCCCCAGGCGGCGGCCTCGTAGAGGGCCATGGCGGTGCCCACGTTCTGCACCAGGCAGCCCACCTCGGAGGGGAGCTTCCCCGGAGGGACCTTCCTCCCGGTGAGGGCGAAGATGAGCATCTTCTCCGCCCCCTCCGGGTACTTGACCTCCAGGATGTCCACCTCGACGTCCGCCTCGCCCTTGGCCGCCTCGCGAACGGCGTCCACGGCGTCCATCTTGTTGGCCTCGATGCCGATGATGCCCTTCTTGGCGTTCACCGCCCTCATGAGGAGCTTGAGTCCCTGCACCAGGTCACGAGGTCTCTCCAGCATCAGGCGGTGGTCGCAGGTGAGGAAGGGCTCGCACTCGCAGGCGTTGATGATCACCGTGTCCACCGGTTTGTCCTTGGGCGGGGTCAGCTTCACGTGGGTGGGAAAAGCCGCCCCTCCCATGCCCACCAGACCCGCCTCCCGCGCGATGTCCCTTATCTCCTGTTCGGAGAGGGCGGTGATGTCGCGGTCCTGTTTGGCGAACTCCGGCTGCTCCGTATCCGGGGCGATTACCACGCATTTCACCTTTGCCCCCGTGAAGCCGGTGATCTCCGCGATCTCCTTCACCGTTCCCGCCACCGAGGCGTGCACCGGCGCGGATACGAAGGCCTCGCTCGAACCTATTTTCTGCCCCAGCTCCACGCGGTCGCCGGGTTTGACCAGGGGTTCGTTGGGAGCCCCGATGTGCTGCTGGAGGGGTATGAACGCCTCGGTGGGAACCGGCGCCCGGCGGATGGCCTTTCCCGAGGCCAATTCCTTATGGTAGGGGGGATGGATGCCTCCCTTGAAGGTCTTGTAGATCGCCTTCCCGGACATCATTTCACCCCCTCTCCTCCAGCCGCCCGCAGTCGGGGGAAGCGCTCCGACTTGGCAAAACGGGCGTACACGTAGATCACGTTAACCAGGAGTACTATCCAGAGGAACACCGAGTACACCTTCCATGTCCCGGCTATCCCCCCCAGGCCGTCTACCAATCCGCGCAGCCACCCGTTGGGGTCGTAAACGGCGAAGCTCACCAGGAAATACCAGACGGCCAGCAGGGCCAGCAAGGCGCGGAAGATCCCCAGAGGTTCCTTCCACCCTTTGGGCCTTCCCAGGGTCGAGTAGTAGAGGTAAACCCCCGCGGTGAGGGCTACCACCCAGATGGAGGCCAGACCCAGATTCTTGGCTATGCTCATCTGCCAGGGATACCGCCACCCCGAGAGGAAGGGGTGGAAGTTGTTGAACCCGGCGTATATGGACACCGCGAGCGCGCTCAGGTACGTGGCGTATATGGCCTTCGCCGGGCCGGGTACCTTGATCTTCTCCTTCATGGTACCCCCCCTTCCCTCAGACCACGCGGAATTCCTTGACGCCGTTATGCTCCGGATGGATGACGTGGATGGCGCAGGCCAGGCAGGGATCGAATGACCTCACGCAGCGCACCACGTTGATGGGATTCTCCGGATCGGGAACCGGTATCCCGATGAGGGCCGTCTCGATGGGCCCACGGTTGCCGTTCTTGTCCCGCGGAGCGGCGTTCCAGGTGGTGGGCACGATGCACTGGTAGTTCTCGATGACCTTGTTCTTGATATGGATCCAGTGTCCCAACGCACCGCGCGGACCCTCCACCAAGCCCCGCCCGAAGGACTCGCTTGGGATGTTCTTCTTATCCCAGATCTTCTCGCCCGGCCTGAGCTCATCCAGCCACTTGTCCATCTCGTCTGCCAGGAGCTTGCACTCCAGGGCGCGCATGGCGTGCCGCGGCAGGATGCCGAACTTGCCTGCCTGCACGCAGGCGTCCACGGCGGAGGCCAGACCCAGTTTCTCCACCAGGGGCATGAGTTTCTTTTCCTTCCTCTTTCCGGAAATTTCCAGACCGGCCAGCACCAGCATGCGGGCCATGGGACCCACCTCCATGGGCTTGCCGTCGTAACGCGGGGCCTTGAGGAAGGAGTATGCGCCCTCCTTGTGCACGTCGGGGTCGGTCTTCCCCTCCTTGGGATGCAACCACTCGCATCCGTCCTTGTACCACGAGTACTTCACCGACTCGGTCAGTTTTTCCTCGTCGAAAGTCCCCACGGAGGTCACGTTGTTGCCGGTGATGTAACCCCGGGGCAGGAACTTCTCCTCCCCCTTGGAATCCTGATCGAAGCCGCCGTAGGCCAGGTAGTTGCCGCCGGAATCCCCCGCGGTGAGGAAGGGGGCGTAGGCGGAGACCCCGGCCACGGTAAGGATGTCCTGGAGATACACGTTGTCGATCCACACCCGCAGCTCGTTTAGGCGGGCTCTGAAGGCGGCGATATTGGAGACGCTGGGATGTACCGTCACCCCTCCGGGGACCGTCCCCACGAAACTGGGCATACGGCCGTAGAAGATGGAGAGCATCTCCTGAGCCTTTTTCCGCATCTCCAAGGCCTGCACGTAGTGACTTACCAGTATGGCCGCCAACTCGGGATCACTCACGTAGTCGTCCGATTCATACCTTGGGAGGAAGGGGTACACGTCACCAACCTTCGCCAAGGCGGTCACTTTGTCTCGGAGCGCCGCCAATGCGGGGTCGTTCCCGGTATACCTGGCCACCGCTGTCACGTCCACGTAGTCCAGGGCCGCCAGGTGGTAGAAATGCAGGATGTGGGATTGGATGAAGTTGGCTCCCAGGCACAGGTTGCGGATGATGCGGGCGTTGTCGGGCAGTTCCACTCCGAGGGCATCGTCCAAATTATAGGAAGCCGCAGTCCCGTGTACTAGGGGACATACGCCGCAGATGCGCTCCGTAACCTGCTGGGCGTCGAAAGGATGTTTCCCCTTGAGGAGCATCTCGATACCCCGGAACATGGTCCCCGAGGACCAAGCATCCTTGACCACACCGTTCTCCACCTCCACGTCGATGCGGAGGTGTCCCTCTATGCGGGTTACCGGGTCTATGCTGATGAGCTGGGCCATCAGGACTCACCTCCCTCGGGCTCCTTCTTGCCCAGTTGCTTGTACAGGTAATGAGCGCCGATGCCCACCGCCGTGGCCGCCGCGCCGATCCAGCCCAAGGTGTCCACCATGGGGGTGAGGCCGGCGAAATGGACCTCCGGCAGGGGCTCGTAGAGCGGGGAGAGGTTCTTGTAGAAGGCCGGCTCGGCGCAACCGTGGCATGGAGCGTTGGCCCCCACACACCAGTTGACCCCGGAGTTCCAGCGGCGGGTGGGGCAGTCGGCGTAGGTTACCGGACCCTTGCACCCCAGCTTGAAGAGGCAGAGCTTCATGTCCGGATTGTCATCGTTCCAGTCCTCCAGGAAAAGCCCGGCGTCGAAAGCCGCCCGACGCTCGCAGTTCTCGTGTATGAGCTTGCCGAAGAACATCTTGGGTCGGTTGTGCTTGTCCAGTTCGGGTACCCGTTTGTTGATGAGGTAGTCCAGGACCGTACCCACGAACCAGTCGGGATGAGCGGGGCAACCGCCGATGTTTATGACCGGCTTGTCCTTGGCGATCTCCTTGACGATCTCCTGCACCGCCTTGGTGCCGGTCACCGAGGCATTGGCCGCGGGGATACCGCCGAAGGAGGCGCAGTTACCCAGGGCCACCACCGCCGCCGCACCGGGAACCAGTTCTTCCATCCAAGCGGTCATGGGCTTGTCCTTGCGGCGCTGATAACCGTGGAATGAAGCCGTCTCCTTCTCCAACCCGAAAGTGCAGTACTCGCCGCCCTCGGCGGTGGGCACCGGTCCCTCCACAACCAAAACGTATTTCCCCGCCAATTCCTTGGCCGTCTCCTCCAATACGCCGAAGGCCTTATCCCCCGCGGCGGCCATCACGTTGGGATGGTAGCGAACGGAGAGCTTGTCCAGAACTATCTCCGCGGCCATGGGGTAATTGGTGTTGAGGAACGAGATGGAGCATCCCGTGCAGTTCTGTCCCTGGATCCAAAGCACCGGCGGCTTCCCGGTCGAGAGCTCCTCCAGTGCGCGGGCGATCTCCGGGATGAGGGACTCGCTCAACCCCAGGAGTGCCGCGGTGGCGCCTGCGTACTTGAGGAACTGGCGCCTGGTCACACCCTTCTTCTCCACCGACCCTTCACCTCCTGCAGAACTCATTGATTCAACCAAAGGGGGCATATCCACTCGCAATTTATCCATGAAAATGCCCGGAGGGACGGAGTCGACCTAGGAAAGTGGAGGGTTCCCTCAAGTCGTGCGGTAAAAACCGCCTCCGCCTCTCCCCGGGCATTGATAACCTCGAGGACATGCTGCAAGTGTGCTTCCATGCCTTCCGTTTTCGTTTCTTCCCTACCGGTTCAAACGCACCCGACTTAGAGGCATTTGCCGGTTTAACAGGAGAGCACGCTCTCGTATCGAGCAACGGTTGCCTTCAT
>JACVJF010000087.1 GCA_015711855.1 Candidatus Solincola quzhuomuensis
CTCTGGCAGGTGGGGAAGTGCGTGACCGTCTTCGAGCGGGAGATCAGTAGCGAGGAGGACCTGGTCCGGGAGCTGCGGGAAGGCCGGTTCTTCGGGGCTTACCTGGAGGAGCTGCGGCGGGAGGCCGTTTGACTCCCGCGCCCTCCCCCTCGGGGGCGCTTTACCACTGCTTTCTTCGCCGTCGGCGGCGCTTCACCCCCGCCTTCTCCATGGCCGAGAGGACGCCCTCCGCCGTGGAGGCGTTCATGAAGTGAAGGCCTCCCAGCCCCGGGAGCTTCCACAGGGCACGCGCCGTCTCCGCGGCCGCGACCGACCCCTCCGCGGCGGGATCGGAGGCGTTTTCCAGGCGCCGTAAGGTTTCCTCCGGGACGTCCACGCCGGGCAGGTTCTCTGCCAGGCGCCGGGCCGCACGGGGAGCCCCCAGGACCAACACCCCCGCCAGCAGGGGACGGCCAGAAAGGAGGGGGCGCGCCTCCTCCCACCAGCGGGCGAAGAACGCCGCGTCGAAGACCGGCTGGGTGACCACGAAATCGGCTCCGGCCTCCAGCTTGGCCCGCAGGCGCTCCAGCTCCTCCCTGCCGCCGTGGTGGTTCACGGCCACCCCGATGAAGAAGGGTGCGCTTCCCGCGAAAGGAACCCCGCTAGCGAGCCTTCCCCGGTCGCGCATGCCCCGGGCCATGGCCACCAAGCCCGGCGTGTCCAAACACCGCACGTCAGCGGCCTGCGGGAGATCCCCCAGCCTGGCTGGATCTCCTCCCAGCAAGAGCAGGTTGTGGATGCCCCAAGCGGCGGCGCTTAAAAGCTCGCTCTGCAGAGCCACCCGGTTGGAGCGGATGCAGGTCAGCTGGAGGACCGGCTCCAGGCCCAGCTCTCGTAGGTAAATGCAGCCAGCCAGGCTGCTCACTCGCGGGCGGGCCCCCGGCGACTCGGTCACGAAGAGGGCGTCGGCGTAGGGGGCCAGCAGTAGGGCACTCCTGGTAAATCCTTCCATGTCTATTCCCCGTGGGGGATGGAGGTCGCAGGTCACCGCTCGTCCGCCGGAACGCAGTACGCGGGCGAGATGGGGGAGGGGAGGGGACATCCGAGCGTACACCCTTCCCTTACTTCACCTTGGTTATGCGGAAACGGCAGCGCTCGTCCCCCCGGGGCAGGGACTCCATGACCTCTATCCGGAAGTCGCCTCCCAGGTGGGACATCAGCCCGGCGAACTCGTGCTGGGAGCAGCTCTCCTCGCAGTTGATGCCGAGGTGCTTGAAGTACCAGTCGTACCAGGGGTCCCTTCTTATGGTCAGGTACCCCACCTCCCCGTCCAGCTCGGCGTATATCTGTTTCAGCTTAGGCAGGTAGGCCAGGGATTCGTTGTTCAGGAGGAGAAGGAGCTTCAGGGCGTCCTCCACGGTGGGCTTCAGTTTGTACACCCTCACCAGGCGCTTCCCTGCGCTCCACCCCACTCCGTGCATGGCCGCGTTCACCAGATCCTGGAACTGTTCCTTGCTCAGGTGGGAATCGGCATACCGGGCGATGTCGTTGAAGACGCCCATGAGTGCGGCGTAGAGGGTGCGGTACTTATCGTCGACGGACATGGCCGGGCAGACGAGCATCTCCATGCGATCACCTCCTGAGGCCATTCTAACACGGGAGGGAATCGGATAACGGCGCTCCGGGAACAGAGGAAGGCGCCTTTATTCGAAGGAGATGTTCTCGGTGAGGAAACCTATCTCCTCCTCCACCCCCTGGCCGCCCAGCTTGTTCACCAGGGCGAAGTACATTTTCCCGCCGCGGAAGAAGAAGAGGAAGTACTGCTCAAGGGAGAGCCCACCCATGGTGGCCACCAGATCCAGGTGCAGGGCGGGGGTCCCGCAGGACATCATGCGCACCTCGTAGACCCTGACCTCCACGGACGCGTTCGCCTGCCGGTAGATACCCTGCAGCTGGTCGAGAAGCTCGGTCTTATGGCGGGCGAAGAAGTCCTTTACCGTGGCCAGGTCTTCGCCCTCGGGGCTTTCGGTGACGTACGCGTGGCCGTGCGCCACGGCAATGAAGTTAGAGGGGGAGCCGTCGGTGAAGAGGTAGTCCACGGTGACCTGGCCTCCCTGGGAGCTCGCCTTCCGAAAGGATTCCATGGTCTTCCGGTCCGCTTCCTGCCACCCGGTCGGGACGGGGACGCGTATCTTTTCCTCCTTGTCCAAGGTGACCAGGATGACCAGCACCACCACCCCCAGGACGCCCAGGGCCACCGCCACCCCCAGGAGTATCCGCAGCGGGCTTGTCCGCCTACTTTCCTCACCAGGGGGAAAAGGACCTTCCCGGTCGCCGAAGGTGGGCTGCCTTTTCGCCAAGGGAGATGCGCCTTCCAGAGGAAGGGCTGGATGACCGACCACGTTGGTATTATCTGCCAAACGACCTTTCGCCAACGGGCTTCCGCATCTTGAGCAAGTGGCGGCGTCGTCACCGGCGCTCGCGCCGCAGTGAGGGCATATCATGGTCTTCTCCCGGGGATCCGCGGACGAACAAATTCACACATTAATTTCTGCATCGGTTCTTCCCGCTCCTTCCGCCAAAGACGCCTTTACCGGCGGCATTCGTCCCTCTCCGCCTTTCGTATCGCCCTTCTTCTCTCGCGGCGGGTTCCCGCGGATGCCTTCCGGGAGGGCGAGTCGCTCGGTCCCGTCAATACCTGGTTATGTGCTGTTCGCAGAGGCCGAAGAGATCCTCCACCGCGTAGCTCTCGCCTTCCTGGCCCATCCTTCCCCGGAAAAGACCGAAGGGTTGATGGAAGTCGGACATGACGGGGCCCACCCTTATCTTCTCCGCGCGTTCGCCCTGGGGACGGAACTCCACGTCCACCGCGCCGTCGGTGGTCCTCACGAACCACGGCCCGAGGATGTCCGCCTCGCTGTAGCCGAAGCGGGCGGCTCCGGTGAGGCTTATCTTTCCGTCCACCCAGAAGCAGTTCTCGTTGTAAACCTCGTCCTTGGCGATGTTGTTGTGACACAGGTTGGCGGCCAGGAGCCTTCCCTCCGCATCGTAGCCGGCGAAGGTCATCCACCTCCAGAAGCTACGGTAGGGATAGAAGGCCTTCTGCTCGTCCAGCAGGCATACGTCGCGCGCCGGATCCAGCTCGATCGTCTGGCCGTCCACCTCCACCCTCCCCTCCACCGGGCAGGCCGCCTTGTGGGTGTACAGGGGGCGGTTGGGACTGAAGGGACTCACTACCACCAGGGGCTGGAAGCGGGAGAGGTCCTCCAGCATGCGGAACTCTCCTCGGATGGCGGGAAGGCCGCGCCGGGAGGAAGCGTCCAAGATGACGCGGTGGAACCCCTCCTCCAGCCGGTTCTCTACTCGGAGGGAATACCCGCGGGCGGCGAAAGAACATTCTCCCCTCCAGGTGGTCTCGGCCACCACGGCCCTTCCCGCCGGTCCCTGGCGGGAATGCTCGGACATACGCCCCGTCTCCCGGTCGTAGTGGTAGATGAAGGATACGCCCATGAACTTGGCGTCGAAGATGACCATCCCCAGGTAGTGGCGGGGATGGATTACACCGTAGTGCTGCCATTCCTTGAGGCGAAAGCGAGCCATGGTCCGGAAATGCCTCCCGGCGAAGGTGAATATATCCGCTTCTTTCATGTTCAGCTCGCGGAAAGGCTCCTCAAAAGCACCGAAATCGGTCACTTTGCCCCCCTCCACCAAGCGGGGCGGGGTCTTCTTCACCTGGCGCATCCCTCTCTCCTTTCCTCCGCCGTGCTCGGTTTTTTTGGAACGCCCCGCTCACGAAGGGCGCCGGCGCATTGCTCCAGCTCCTTTCCCCCGGAATCCGCTCCTCCTCCCCGGTACGGGCGCCGAAATCAATGATCCCCATTCGTAGGGTAAAGTAATCCCCGAAAAGGGGAAAGACCTTCCGGATGGGCTCCCCGCCCTCGGCGAAGCGGTTAGCTTTTCCGCCGTCCGGGGTATATAGGAAGATTGCTGCGGGAAAGAAGGCTACCGTCCCGGCGCCGAGGTGCCGCCGCGGGAGCCCCGCGGAGTCCCGTGGCGGTGATCCCGCCGGGAAAGAGCATTTGGAGAGAACGGGGAGGAAGCCCATGATAACCGCTTTCCAGCACGTGGGGATGGGGGTCCGGGACACGGAAAGGGCTTACCGCTTCTACCGCGACCTTTTGGGTTTCCGCTTGAAGCTCAGCGACAAGACCAGTTATCTGGAGGAGATGGCGCCTATCGTCGGCGCGGTGGTGGAGATGCGGGCCCTCATGGCGGCCAACCTTAGAGGAGGGGCGGTGATCGAGCTCATCGAGCACACCTCCACCCGCCCCCTGGAGCCGCCCCAGCCGGTGGAGTGGGGGGACATCGGATATTTGGAACTGGGCCTCAAGGCCTTCCGGCTGGACGACCTCTACCTGGACCTGAAGAGAAAGGGGGTGGAGTTCCTCACCCCGGTGAGGACAATGGAACTGAGCTCCGGAGGCCGGGAGAAATACGCTTACCTGAGGGATCCCGACGGGCTGCTCCTGCAGCTGGTGGAAGTGGAGGGGGGCAAGAAACCGGCGGTGGGCGGAGTCCGCCACGTGGCCATTGGCGTCCGTGACCTGGAGGGGTCGGCCCGTTTCTACCGGGAGGTGTTCGGCTTTCGGGAGACCGTGCACCGCTTCCGGGGGGTCCTTCCGGAGATGGAGCCGGTCACGGGCGGCAAGGAGATGGACATGCTCATCCTGAGGCATGTGCCGGAGGAGGAGCCGGTCCTCCCCCTCCTGGAAGGGGCCGTGGTGAAGCTGGTCCATACTCCGGACTACAAGGGAAAAGTGATCTACGAGGGCCGGAGGTGGGGGGATGTGGGGCTCATGGAGATGGCCTTCGACGTGAAGGACCTACCGGGCACGGTGAACGCCGTCCTGGGGCGAGGAGCGGAGCTCTATCATCCGCCCACCCGCGTGGACATGGGATCCGGTACCGCGGGCTCCTTCGCCTACGTGAAGGATCCGGACGGCAACGTGGTGGAGATGGTGGAGGTGGAGAAGGTCCTGCACGCCTCCCCCCGTATGATGAGATACGCGCTCACCCTCCTCTTAAAGGCCTTTAGGGGGTCAGGTCTTGTTTTTTGATACCCCTATAGGTATATATGGGGCAGGGCAAAGCCTGACCGGAGCGGAGACGGGAGCCGGGCAAGGTCATCTAGGGCGAGCGAACGAAGGAGTGTGAGATGATGGAAATTCCAGCCAGCCGGAAAATACCGGACGACCTCTCGGCGGCTGCCGGTTTTCACGGCCACCTCTGCCCGGGCCTGGCCATCGGCTACCGGGCGACGCTGGCGGCCATGGATAGGCTGGGCCTCGGACGTTCCAAGGACGAGGAGCTGGTATGCGTGGTGGAGAACAACTCTTGCAGCGTGGATGCCGTGCAGTTCCTGGCCGGTTGCACCTTCGGCAAGGGGAACCTCGTATTCCACGACTACGGGAAGCAGGTGTTCACCTTCGCCTCTCGGGAACGTCCCGGGAAAGCGGTTCGGGTGAGCCTTAGAGCAGACGCTTTCCTGTCGCTGGGGGAGGAAGCGGATCCCGCGGAGCGGAGGAGTAGGGTTCTGGAGCGGTTGCTGGAGGGCCCTACGGAGGAGCTCTTCAAGGTGGAGGAGGTGGATCTAGAGCTTCCCGAGGAGGCCAGAATCTACCCCTCATATCCCTGCGAGGAATGCGGGGAGCCCACCATGGAGACACGGCTGGTGGAGGTGGGCGGCCGTCGTCTGTGCATCCCCTGCTCCCGCGGATAAACCGCGAGGAAGGTTCAGGCCAGGAGGAGGCGGCTCCTCTCCCGCCAGTCCTCGTCCAGCACCCCCCGGAAGACGCGCCTCGCCGGTCCGCGGGTCAGGATGTCCCCCTCCGGGGTGACCTCCACCTCCATCAGGCCCCCGGGGAGCTGCACGTCCACCTTCCTCTTGCACCTTCCGGTGCGCAGCGCAGCGGCCACGGCAGCGGAAGCGCCGGCGGCGCTGGCCATGGTCTCACCCGCCCCCCTCTCCCAGGACCGCAGCCTCATCTCGGACATGTTCAGGACCTGCGCGAACTCCACGTTTACGCGCAGGGGGAAGAGGGGATGGTTCTCCAGGAGCGGGCCCAGTTCCCTCACCATGGTGGGCCTCACCTCGTCGACGAAGAGCACGCAGTGGGGGGTGCCCATGGACAGGCAGGTGACCGGAAAGGTCCTTCCGGATACCTCCAGGGGATAGTCCACGGCCTCCTCTCCCTCCCCGTCTCCCATGGGGATGGAGGAACGTCGGAAATCCGGACGGCCCATGTTCACCTGGATGGTCCTGACCCGGCCCATGGCCGTATGCATGATTATCTCCTTTATACCCGAGGGGGTCTCCACCAGCAGCTCCTTCTCCGGATGCATGCCCGTCTCGTAGAGGTGCTTGGCCAGGCAGCGAAGGCCGTTGCCGCTTACGTCCGCTTCGCTGGCGTCCGGGTTGTAGTTGATCATGCGATAGGCGGCCCGCCCGGAAAGCTCCACGACGATGATCCCGTCGGCGCCTATTCCCAGGTGCCGGTCGCAGAGCATCCTTATGTCCTCCGGAGAGAGTTGGACCGGTGATTCGGTGGCGTCGAGGAGGATGTAGTCGTTGCCCAGGCTGTGGTACTTGAAGAACTCCATATCGCTCCTTCCTGGTGTAGGTATACGGGCTCCCCCGGACGGACAGGACAGCCCACGGCTTTCCCGGGCCCGGAGCCTTACCCACACATTATAAGGTACTATGGAGGGGAGGGGATTCTGGTGGGGACCGCGGACGCCGAAGAGGACGGCGGCTGCGATGGACGGGAGTGTTCGAGGACCGTGGCTGGGAGGACAGGATGGAGTTCCACTGGGGCAGGGAAGAGGAGATGGAGGAATGGATGGCCCAGGCCCGGATAACCCTCCGCGCCGCGGAGGAGATGCTCCTCGGCGACCTGCCCGGAGAGTCCATCGCCGATTCCTTCCTGGCCATGCTCTATGCGGCACGAGCGGTGCTTTCCGGAAGAAGCGAGGTGTTCGGCACCTGGGAGGACGTGGTGGGAGTCTTCCGGCGAGCTTCCTCCGCCCTGGGCTTGAGCGCGGAGAACCGCCGCGCCCTCCCCATAGTGGCCGAACTCTACAGGCGGGTCTTCCTGGCCGGGGACATGGAGGCCGACCCGCTGACCGCTTCCGCCTGCTTGGACGACGCCCGGGCCTTCGTGGCCGAGATGGAGAGGCTTCTGGAGGACACACGGCGCCGAGATGGGGGAGGCACCTCCCTCCGGGAGGACGAGGAGCGGTGAGCGTGGTCACGCCCGCTGGCCCCTGCCGAAAGGTACCCACTCAGTTGCGCTTCTCCCAGATCTCCAGGAAACGCTGGGCGTCCTCCCACATGTAGATGTTGTTGAAGAGGACGTAAGCCTTCTTCTTCTTGCTCTTCTTGAGGATGGTCACCAGCTTGCCCAGTTCCTGGTCGGTGTAGCGGTGCTTGTAACCCCCTATTCCGTGCAACCTCCAGTAGATGACCGAACCCCATTTCTCCCGGCTCTGGAAGGGATCGACCACGTGGATGAGGTCCAGCTCCCGGCATACCCTCCCCGCCTCCTCCGGATCCCACGCACCCCGGGGTTCCCAGGCGAGCTTCAGGCCGTCCCGCTTTATGGTGGTGAAGAAACCCCGCATCTGGGAGATGTTCTTGGGACCGGGGGTGAAACTGGCGGGCGTCTGAAAGACCACCACCTCCGCCTCCAGGGCGTGGGCCACCTCCAGCGTCTCCTCCCAGGCCTGGAAGTTCTCCGGCGTGGGCTTGAAGGAACCGTAGCTGTCCTTCTTATCCTCGGGGATGGGTAGGGTTAGGCGCCGGTAGGTGGGGCTGGAGGGGCGGTGGGTGATCAGCTGCCAGGCCTTGAGGGTGAACTCGAAGTGGGGAGGGGCCTCCTGTCTCCACTTCAGGGAGGTCTTAACCCTGGGGAGCTGGTAGAAACTCTTCTGGATCTCCACCAGGGGGAGGGTATGGTAGTAGATGTTCCGGGCTTGGGGAAAGCCGCAACAGCCGACCTTTAACTCCACGTCCTCACCTCTATCCGGCGACCCGTACCGCGATGGGAACAGGGGTGACCGGCCACAGGAATAATCGGATGTTCAAGTCTAATTCTATATATTAACGATTAGCTGTACAAACATATCTTTTCCCCGGCACCCCCTTGCCCCCGGCGGTAGCTCCCCCGAGCATGAGTTCTACGCCCTTCTTTTACAGGTAATATGAATAATTATTAAAAATATGTTCACTAAGATGCACCCTTGGCTCAGCGGCGTCGCTCTCACGGGAACACTCCTTTGGCCCCCTCTTCTCGCCGCGGAATATCCTTGGACGCTGTACTTTTCGCGTGTTGATCGGCTATCGATTTTGACTATTAAGTCTAATATAAACTATCATTTGATGGGGGTTCTTCATGCGCAGGGCATGCCGTCCCCCTGACACGAGAGGCGGAGATGGATTACGATGCCGTTGTCGTCGGGACAGGCCTGGGGGGTCTTTCCTGCGCCGCGATTCTGGCCGAGAACGGTTTCAAGACGCTGGTCTGCGAGCACACGGATCGGGTAGGCGGGTGCTGTTCCACCTACGAATACGAGGGATACCGTTTCGACATCGGCGCCAGCGTGGTGGAGCTTGCCTGGGTCATCGATGAGCTGTTCGGCAGGTTGGGGGCGAAGACCTCCGATTACGTTGATCTCCTCCCCGTCGACCCCATATACGGGTTCATCACCGCGGACGGAAGGCGTTTCTGCTATCCGGTCGACGTAGAGGAAACGGGAAAGGTGATAGCGAGTCTTTCCGCCAAAGATGGTAAATCCTGGGAGAAATTCGCCGAGGTCGGCTCCGAAGCGATCAGAAAAGCCCACGGCAAAGTGATGACCAAGCCCATGGGTTCCGTCCGCGACATGATCAAGGCGGTCGCCGACCATCCCTCCATGGTTAAGTTCCTTAAATATTTCGTGCTCAATTTCGAGTCCACCCTGTGCAGCTTTTTCCGTAGCGACGATGTGCGTGCTTCTATGTGCCTGCAGTCCTATTTCCTCCGCCTGCCCCCTGCGCTCTGCCCCGGTTACGTGGCCTTCTTGGCCTACTCCGAGCACGAGGGGATATTTTATCCGCGCGGCGGGATGATCGCCATACCCCTGGGCATAGCCCGCGTTTATGAGGAGCGCGGCGGGTCGATTTGGTTCAATAGCACGGTGAAGCGGGTGCTCTTGCGGAGCGGGCAAGTCTGCGGCGTGGAGATGACGGACGGCATCACGGTCCGCTCCCGTCTGGTGGTCTCCAACATCAACGCCAAGACCCTGTATTTGGAGGTGGTGGGCGAGGAAAACCTCCCCTCATGGGCCAGGCGGGCTATCAGAAGTTACGAGGGATCCATGCCCTCTCCCGTGATAATGTTGGGCTTGGATGCTCCGCCGGACCTGGATGCCCACCATACCGTCCCCTATTCCACGCTCGATTTCATGAACCGGATATGGTTCGAGGACTACCTCAACGACCGAACCCCGGCGTTCGGGGCCGGTCTCATATCCTGGTCTACCCGTACGGACCCCACTTTGGCCCCCGTCGGACATCACATCCTGAACATGATCGCCTTCGCGCCCTATCGACCGGCGGAGGGAGATTGGGACAGCATCAAGGAGCCCTATCTGGAACGGCAGTTGGGGGTGTTGGAGAAACATTTCGGCCTGAGGTTGAAGGACCACGTCGTCGTGGCCAGGGTCAATACCCCCAAGGACTTCGAGCGTATATTGCGGCACCCGCGAGGGGCCGTATACGGGCTTCAGAACGACATCACTTGCGCCGCCGCATTCAGCCCGAGTGTGCGCTCCCGAGCCGTCAAGGGGCTCTATCTCGCCGGGGCGTCGACGGACCTCGGGGGAGGTATAGTCCCCACCATCGGTTCCGGAATGGTCGCGGCGGATCTCATTCTCAGGGATTTCGCCTGATGGAAAAGGGGAACCTGGATTTATCTCGAGGAGGCTTGTCATGGCGGAGAACAGATATGACGTGATCGTCATCGGGGCGGGCGTAGGAGGGCTGGTCTGCGGGAATTACCTGGTTCGCCAAGGAAAGCGAGTCCTCATCGCCGAACACGGAGATAGGGTGGGAGGGAACATATCCGGCATCAGGAGGAAGGGGTTCTTCTTCGACGCCGGGTCCCAGTCCACGGAGAACGTGGGCATCCTCTTTCCCATCCTGGAGGAGTTGGGCCTCTACGACCCGGATGATTGGGATCGTGCGGATTGGCGCTGGAAGACCCCGCACTGCGACGTGGTTCTTCGCGACTTTGCCCAGATCAGGCGCGATTTCAAATCTTTCTTTCCGGAATCCTCGCAGGACATAGACGCCTGGTTCGATTTCATTGAACCCGGGACCATGCTCCTAAAGGAGCTGATGAAAAGCCCCTTCCCCCTGCTGAAACGCGGCGCGGAAAAGTATCGCCTGAACCTGAGGATGTTAGGAAAGGCGCTGCCGCTGCTCAGGCTCACGACCGAGACCCTCGGAAAACCGGGAAGCGAGAAGGCGCGGGAGATATTCAGGGATCCGCGGTTGGCCTTCCTTTTCGGCGAGTTCGGCAACCAGAACATGCTCTTGTTCATGTACTTCGCCTTCTGGTACAGCTTCCTCTTCGACTACGTCTACCCCAAGGGCGGGCTGGTGGCCCTGGCCGAAAAACTCGCCGGCTCGTTCTTGGAACGCGGAGGAGAGTTGAGGACCTCCTGCACCGTGGACAGGATACTCACCTCCGGGCGCACGGCCGTGGGAGTGGAGACCTCGCGGGGCGAACGCCTCTACGCGGAGAAGATCGTGAACACGGGCAACCCCAGGCGCCTGGTGACCGAGATGTGCGACCCGTCCCT
>JACVJF010000088.1 GCA_015711855.1 Candidatus Solincola quzhuomuensis
GTAGTCCCTACCCCAGTCGGTGTCCGGACGGTATTCGATCTGGTACATGATACCCAACCCGGGCCTCCTCCACCACGGGCGAGCGGGATCGGAGTCGTAGCGCGGTGGCAACAGGAAATCCTTCACCATTCCCCCTGCGTGCTTGACCAGATCCGCTGTAAACACCAAACCCATCTTGACGAATTCTACGAGAACCATCGGCGTTCATCTCCAACACGCGAGCTCGTACAGGGAATCCCCATGCCGACTTGAACAGACCGATCGCCGCATTGCCGGCAAGCTTCTTGGTAATAATATACATCTTCTAGCCAAGGGAACGGCAATCGTCGTCGTTCTCGTAGCGCAAGCCGCACGACCTATAAAGCCGCGTTACGGGAGCCTGTCCGTTTGACAGGACTGTGGTAGTCCGCTCGACCACGAAACGCAGTGGGTCGAAAACCGGCTCGACCCTTAGACGAATCGGATACCGAGACAGGGCGGGACGAGCGGTTCGTGGTCGCCGGCGGGGAACACGCCGGGAACCGATGCGACGGGTCAATATCCCGCTGGCGCTAAGCACCATAACGACGCGGTTGGTGGAAGCAGGCCGGCGGTCCCAGGCCGCGCTTTATGATCGATTCTTGCCGGGTTAGCGTCCCGCGAGCGCCGTGTGTTTAACCTACTTCGGCTCTCCGGCTTGGAAGACGGCCGTGTTTCCCGTGGCATGCATGTCCCCAAGAATGCGGGGTGCGGAGTCGGCAGCGGGCCTATGTCAAGGGAAGAAAAAAGCCTCACAACGACCGCACGAAATCGAGAATGGCCTTGGCCACCTCTTCCGGTTTCTCCATCGGGGAGAGGTGGCCGGCATCCTCGATGTGGACCAAGCGGGCTTTCGGCATATGCTCGGCCAGGTACTTTCCGTATTTCACCGGGGTAAGCCGGTCGTCGGAGGCGGTGAGGACGAGCACCGGTACGCTTATCTCCCCCAGGCGTTCCATGACGTCGAAGGCGTCGCAGGCACGGAAGTCCCCCAGGGCGACCTCGGGCGGACATGTAGCCATGCTCTCGAGAAGCGGCTCTATCCTCGCGGAATCCGTCTTGGGGCTTACGGACATGGTCTTGGAGCCGGCGATATAGGCCGGGTAATCCCGCTCGATGGTCTCGAAGATGAGGGGGAGCACGCGCAACCTGGCTCCGGTGTTGATCAGGATAGCGGCTTCATACTTACCTGGTTTTTCCAGGAGGAGCTGTAGGACCACTGCCCCTCCCAGGCTCAACCCGCAGGGGACCGGTCGTGGTGCATGCAGGGATGCGATAAATTCCTCCACCGCTGCGGAATATCCCGCGACGGTGTCCATGCCCTTGCCGCCGCTCGCGCCGTGGCCGGGAAGGTCCAAGGCCACGGTGTTCATCTCCCCGGCTAAGGCCTCCACCTGCTCGCGCCAGAGCACGCTGGATCCCCCGGAGCCGTGAATGAAAACCACGGTGGGAAGCCCCGAATCCAGAGGCCAGCGCCCGGCAATGAAAGCCGTATCGCCTACCCTTGATTCATACATCTTGATTTAGAGCATAGCATACGCTTGCGCGGAGCCGGGACATCTATGTGGATTCACGCTCCTTTGCGGCCCAAGGATCTCGCCTCTTGCCCATGCCCTCCACGGCCAATCGAAAGCACTGCCGGCCCGCTTCCCGGAGGGAGTAGGAACCGCCGACCAGGCACCAGGCGAAGAGGGTCCCCACCATGGAGCGGTAGAGCACCCTCGCCAACTCCTCCGGACTCATGTCCGTCCTGATCTCGCCCAAGGCCTGGCCGTCGGCGATGATCCTCTCCAGCTCCTGATGGGGGCGGAACATCTCGGCGGTGGCCAGCGAATATTTAAAGCCGGGTTCGATCTGGGTGGCGAAGGCCGTCTTCAGGGCTTCCGGCCCGGCATCCTCTATATATTTAAAGAAGAGGTCGAGATAGCGGGCCAGCCTTTCCAGGGCACTGCGGCTCTCCGCCTTGGCCTTATGGTTTATGGCCTGATAGAAGGAGTCCACCTGCCTGGCGAAGGGGAGATACCTCTCCAGCAGTATCTGGTCCTTGGATCTGAAATGGTGGTAGAAGGCGCCTACGGAAAGGCCGGCTTCCCGGCAGATGTCCGCCACAGTCACTTTCTCATAGCCCCGCTCGTCGAAGAGGCGGATGGCGGTTTCCAGGAGTTTCCTGCGCGATTCCTCCGCCTGTTTCTTGCGAGTGGATCTTCCCTCCCCCTGCTCACCCCTTCCATCCCTAGGGATCTGCGGCATCCATTCCTCCTCGGGTCTTGACATCGGCTATTAATCTTATAATAATACAGAATACATTCGGCGAATATATTCGGTATATATTCCGTCATGGAGAGATGAGGCTTTTACCGGTGCCTGGTGGGGAAGAAGGGGGGTCTAGCCCATGGAGTCCGTCGGCCTGAAAAGCGGACCCACTGCTCTTTCCGAGAGGGTAATGCGCCTCAAAGAAGAGGCCGTAGCCAGTCCCCTACACCTGGACATGGCGCGTATACGTGCTTACACCAAGATCTGGAGGGAGATGGGGGAGGAGGGGGAAAGGAATCCCTGCATGCGCGCCGCTCTGGCGCTTCGCGAGACCCTGCGGACCATAGAGGTGGTCATCGGCGAAAACGATCGTCTCGTGGGGAGCAAGGGGGCCAGTCTTATGACCGACATCATTCCCATCGAGAGGTACAATTTCGAGGGCAGCTGCAGCGTCATTCCTCTGTTGCCTCTCTACATCGCCATGAATCCGCCGACCCAGAAGGAGTTCATCCGTGCCTTGAGGGATTGCAGGGAAGAACTGGAAAAGGAGATACTCCCCTTCTGGAGGAAGAGGACTGTCCAGGAGAGGAAGCTCGAGGCCTGGGAGAAGGAGGGATTGTATAAGCCGATCAGACTGCCCCTGAAGACGCCCTGGGAGATCGTAAGGGCTTTCCGGGCCTTCGGCGGTTTGGAGAAGCTGAAGGGCGTGGCCTCGGTGGCCAGAGGCGGTGGCGATGACAAGAAGGCGGGAGAGAGGGCGCCGGATGGCACAGGGCGGATCCGTCCCCGGCTGCGAGAGGGAATGCAGCGTCTACGGCGAGGATGGGAAGAAGCGTGTGTGGCCTTGGGGCTATCGAATCTCCGGAGCGCACTGCGCCTGCCATGGCGCGTGATGGCCTTCATCAACGAGTGGATCCCGGACCTCCTGTGGTTCAGTGGCGCCATGCAGGGCCACCTTATCCCTGGGTTCCAGCGTGTCCTGGAGATCGGTTTCGAGGGCATCGCCGCACAGGCGAAGGAGAGGTTGACCCGGCTGGACGAAAAGGACCCCGACTATCATCGACGCCGCGATTTCCTCGAGTCGGTCATCGTGGCCGCGGAGGCGGTCGGGGAGTTCGCCAACCGTTATGCCCAACTCGCAGAACGAATGGCGGATAGCGCCGATGACCCGGAGAGAAGGAGGGAACTTTTAGCCGTCGCCGAGAGGTGCCGCCGCGTGCCGATGAGACCGCCCCGGGATTTCATGGAAGCGCTGCAGAGCGTCTGGATGACCCACGTGATCCTTATCGTCAGCTACGGGTTCGACAACGTCTTCTCCGCCGGAAGGGTGGACCAGTACCTCTATCCCTACTACCGGAAGGATCTGGAAGAGGGGAGGCTTACCAGGGAGCAGGCCCTGGAGGCCCTGGAGGAGTACCTCATCAAGATATCGCGCAACAGGTTCTTCGGCCCCAACAACATCACCGTCGGCGGGCTGGACAGGAAGGGAAAGGACGCCACAAACGAGCTTTCCTATCTCTTCCTGGAAGCCCTGGAGAGCCTTGGGGGAATGGGGAACGGACTCTCGGTGAGGATCTCCCGCCTGACACCCAGAGATTTCCTGCTGCGCGCCTGCGCCGTCAACAGGCGCACGGCGGGGGTTTCCTTTTTCAACGACGAGGTCATAGTGCGCGACCTTATGGAAGACGGCTACGCGCTTGAGGACGCCAGGAACTACAGCATAGTGGGGTGCGTGGAGCCTCACGGCACGGGAGACAGCTATTCCCCGACCGCCCTCAACGGATTCTGGATGGCGGGGGTCCTGGAGATGGCCTTGAATCGGGGAAGGAGGAAGGTGACCGGATCACGTCGCATCGGTATGGCCGCGCCGGACCCGCGCAGCTTCCGGTCCTTCGAGGAGGTAAAGCAGGCTTTCGCCGGGCAGCTCTCCTTCGTAATGGAGAAGGCGGTGCGCATGAAGGAGGTCTCCGACAGGGTCTTCGCCGAATCCTTCCCCAACCCCCTCCTCTCCTCCACTATTGAGGGATGCCTGGAATCGGGCATGGACGCCACTCGGGGTGGTGCCCGTTACAATCACGGATGTATAAACATCCAGGGATTGGGAACGGTGGCCGATTCCCTAGCCGCCATCAAGTGGGCCGTCTTCGATGAGAGGGCGGTCACCATGGAGGAACTTCTGGAGGCCCTGGACAACGACTTTCGGGGGCACGAATCCCTGAGGGAGACCCTGCGGCGCAAAGCCCCGAAGTACGGCAACGACGATCCCCGGGTCGATGGGATAGCGGAGTGGATATCGCGTACCTTCACCGGGGAGGCTCGAAAATATCGGAGCTTTCGGGGAGATGTCTACCGGTGCAGTTGCGTCTCCTCCGCCACTCAACTGGTGGAGGGGTACTTCTGCACCGCCACTCCCGACGGGCGTCGTGCCCTGGAGCCGGTTTCCAACAGCATGTCGCCATCCAACGGGATGGAGAGAACGGGGCTTACCGCGGTCCTCAAATCGGCGGCGGTGGCGGGAGACGCCGACTACAGCGACGGCACGGCGCTCAACGTGAGGGTCAACCCACTCGCCCTGAAGAACGGCGAGAACGTGGAGAAGCTGGCCTCCTTGATCGAAGCCTACTTCGCTCTTGGGGGGAGGCACGTCCAGTTCAACCCGGTGGACGCGGCCACCCTGCGCGACGCCCAGGCTCACCCCGAGAGATACCCGGATCTCACGGTCAAGGTCTCGGGTTACTCGGCTCGCTTCGTCGAGCTGCCCAAGGCGCTTCAGGACGACATCATAGCGCGGACGGAGTTCGAGAGCCTTTGACCTTCGAAAAGAGGTTGAGTTCAAGCGGGGTATAGCCGGGCCTAGGCGACCGACCGAAGCCCAGGTTCGTTGAACGCCGGTGGGTATCGGAGGTTCCGGCGGTGAAGTCGCGGATGGGGCAAGAATAGCGGACCCCACTCCTTAAGGACGCTTGTACGGGGGCTTTTTGGAGCGAGTGTATGATCGGCAGGCTTTGGAAAGGAGGTCCAGATGTTCATTCCCTATACTCGGGAGGCGGAGCAGGCCCTCGAACAGGTGAGGAACATCTCCGCCCTCCAGTGGTCGGTCCTGCCATTGGTAGCCGTCCTGCTCTACGTCTATGCGCGGGAGATACAGGAGAAGAACTATAACACTCTGTTCACCTGCCTGGCCTTTGCGTGATGCGGCCTGCTCCTGGAGTTGCTCAACGGGCTCATCATGCACTGGACGGGCAGAGCGGGGTTCTGGGTTGCGGCCGGTGAATCCTCCTACCTCATCTTCGTGGGCATAAATATCGAGATAGTACTCTGTTTTTCCATCATCTGGGCCGCCGCCGCCAGGGTGTTTCCGGAGGACCTTGAGATGAAGATACTGGGCCTTCCCAACCGTTTCGTGTTCGCCGGGACCTTCGGGTTACTCAGCATGTGCACCGAGGCATTGCTCAACAGGGCGGGGCTTCTGGTCTGGCAATGGTGGTGGTTCAAGTGGCCCTATGCGCTGCCCCAGATACTCGTGTTCTACACCCTCGCTTGGTATGGGCTCATCCGCTTCCAGGATTCGGAGATCTCCTTCCGGGAACGGGGCAAGGTCGTGGGCGTCATCTATGCCGTGCTCGTTACGGCGCTCGTCATCTTCGCCGTCATCTTGAAATGGGTATGAGGGGGGTGATTGAAGGCCGCGCTGCGAAAAGAGCGACCGGACTTGTCCGAAGCGACGGTCCTTGGAACACGGACCTGAGCAAAGGCGGTGGCCGCCCGAAGAGTGGTATGTGCCGCACCTTTTCTTATCGTGGGATCAAGGAAAACGAGAACAGGTATGGAGCGGGGGGTCATTCGTCCCATGTTCCATGGACGCGCTCGGTCGTTCGCGGCATGGCGGTGGGGTTCCGTGAGGGGAACGACGCGGACGACATATCGTGGTCACGAGGGCAATGACCGGATCGGAGCGGAAGGAGGAAAGGAGTGGTCATGGAAAGGGCACTCTCAAAATACCAGGTAAGGCTGGCTCTGTTGGTGACGGATTTCCTGGACCGACACCGGCGCCTGGTCCGCATCTTTCTACGGCCCATGGCCAATGCACCCTTGCTGCGCAGATACCTCTGGGTGGGCATCAGGGGGTTCATGGGGGCTTCGGCCTTCGACTGCCACGTCATCGACGCCGCGGAGGGAGAGGTGGACTTCGGAGGGGTGAAGGAGACCTTCTATCCCTCGTGCCTCACCATGGTGATGAGGGACACCCTGGTGCGGGAGTTCGGCGAGGAGAAGGCGGAGGAGGTCATCAGGAGGATCGCCCGGGAGGCGGTGCATATGGAGATCAAGTTCGGCATGGAGGGCCGCTGGTTTCCTAAACGTTTTCTCGCCTTCGCCGGCGATCCCTCCGCATTGGAGGCCATGAGGTCCGACCCCGACCTCCTCCGCCTGGTATCCAAGGGCCTGGCCCTTACCAACCGGTTCATACACGATGAGGGCGGGTACGGTTGTATCAGGGTGGATCTTACGGCCGACCCCATAAGGATGACCATAGACAATTCCCTCTCCGCCAGGCTGGCGGGTCGCTCCGCAAGACCGGTGTGCGCGGCGAGTTGCGGGATGATGGAAGGCGCCATGAGTTACATGCTCGGTAGGGACTTCCGCGCCGAGGAGGTCGAATGTGCCGCCATGGGGGCTCCACGCTGCGTCTTCGAGCTGAGGGAGGCGACCGCATCCTGACCTGGATGGGGTCTCCGGATACCGGGTTCGGAAATGATGAGGAGGATGTGAATGAAAGCGGGCGTTCAGCGTGAGAGGATAGAGGGCTATCTGAAGTTCATCGAGTTCACCGGGGAGCATCCCCGCCTGTCCCGGACGGTGCTCCGGTTAGCCTACCGGGTTCCTCCGCTAAAAAGGGCTCTGCCCGTATCCACGAGGATCTACATGGGCGGAAGGATCCTGGAATCCTATCGCCTGGATAGGGAGAGAGGCGAGATAAGCTTTGCCGGAGTGGACAGGCAGATCGTGGGCGCGGAGTTCCCCGAGGTCGTCTTTCGGAATCTCGCGCAGTTCTTGGGGAAGGAGAGGGCGCAGAGGATCATGTACGAAATGCATTTCCGGATCATGGAGGAGCAGATGAAAAAACTCCATTATGAGGAGATTTTCCCCAGGCATCTAGCCCCTCTCTTTCGTGAGCCCGTCGATCAAGGGCTTCTGGAGAGCGACCCATCGCTGTCGCGGCTCTACGGCGAGATGGAACGCATGCTCCTGAGGCTGCTCTTCAGTGAGTCCGGATGGGGAAGGCCGGAGTTCGATTCCACTCCCGTCCCGGGCAAGGTGACGGTGTATAAATCGGTGGAGTCCGTGTGGATACGTCCTTCCGCGGAACCGGTGTGCTATGCCATGGCGGGATCCCTGGCCGCCTTCGTGAGCCATATCGCGGGGAAGAGATACACGGCGCGGGAGACTCGTTGCGCTGCCGCCGGTGCGCCACGTTGCGAGTTCGCTGTCGAGAGCGAGACGTGAAGGGCTTCTCGGCGTTGCCGGCTACCGAGTCCCCCCTACCGAGTGCCCGCCGGGGCTGAAGAAGCGGGTCAAGGCCCGGAATGCCTGGCTGAAACGCATAGAAGCGGCCTTCCGGGCGCGGCGCCCTTTCGGGTAGGAGATGTTAAATCTTACCAGTAGGCCTGAGGCCAGTACCACTTGGGAAGCTCGATCCCGGTACCGAAATCCGCAACGTACCAGCCCCCCGGCCCCTTTTCCGCCGTGATGGCCGCGGTCTCCACCTCGCGGTCGGAGGTCGTCACCATGGCCACCGCTTGGTTTCCCCGTACGGCCAGGTTTAATATCTCCAGTTCCATCTCCCCCACGGAGTTCCGGTAGGCATGGTCCAGCATTACCTCTTCCACATCGGCCATCTCCGCCAGAAACCAGGTTGGAAGCTCGATACCTGATCCCATGTCCACGCCGTGCCAACCGGAAGAGTCTTTGACCATGACCACGGGTATGTTTTCCAGTTCCTGGTTGAGACAGACGGCGATGCCCACCGCCTCGTCGTCGTTTATGAGCAGCCCGGTGACGGCGAACTCCAATCCCGCCTCGGCGTTCTCGTACACGTATCCGAGCATGGCTCTCTCCAACTCGGCCATCTCCTGCTGGGACGGATCGGCGTTGTCGTCGGGCATATCCTCGTCGCCCAGCTCGCCGAGTTCGAGGTCCTTGAGCTCCTCGAGGTCGAACCCCAACTCCACCAGGGTTTCGCTCCCCAGATACCATTTCCCCCCCACCTTAGCCAACTCGAAGGAGTTGTCGTCGCCCGCGGAAGCCTCTTCTCTCACCTTCTCGCCGTTTTCGTCCGTATAACTCATGGTCCCCTCGATGACGGTGACCGTGGCCTCATCGCCCTGTATGTCGACGGCCGTCTTCCGGATGTCGACCTTGAGGTCGTCCGGGACGTTCATGAAGAAGAGCTCGAAGAAGCGGTCGCGGGTGTCGCCCAGGATATCCTCGAGTTCCTCGCGGAAGGAGGGCTCCATGACCCCGAGGAGCATGTCCGCGTCTTCCCTCTCCAGCGACCGGAAGAAGGTCCTCACCGCTTCCTCGGGACCGGTGTCGCCGGCTTTGTCGCCCGCGAAGACCACGAAGACCATTATCAGGACCGCCGCAGCGACGACGAGCAATCCCAAGCCTCCGAGGATCCAGGGAAGAGGCGATCTCTTCTTGGGAGGTTGAGAGGCTTCCGATTGCAGGGGTTCGTAATGAGGGACGCCGGAAGAGGTTCTAACCGTCGAGGTTGGCGATGCCGGCCCGGGCGGCGGAATCGCCCTAAGAGGAGCGCCGCAGTGCCCACAGAAGGCGCCGCCCTCGTCGACCTCCCGCCCGCAATGTTTGCAGAACATATCCTTCTCCTTTCGGTCACCGTCTTGAACATTCTAACCATTATACCCCCATGGCACCTTTCCTGCCTTTGCGCAGGCCAACCCCTAAGAATGCCGACGTCTGGCGGCCGCCTTGGAGACAGGAGAGATCATACGCTTGTATACCCGTCTCTATTTCCAAGGCAGGTAGGCCGACGAAAAGAGATGCGTCCGGGAAAGGCGAGCTCCCATTACACGAACTTTCCGAGGCGGGAAGGATCGTTTAGGGCCGGAGGTTTTCGCCACTTAAATCGAGCTCACGAAGGGCAAGGCGGTTGAAGCGAGCCTACGGGTAGAAGCGCTCAAGAGGGAGGCTTGTCCGCTTTTATTATGGCGTAACCGAAAAGCCCCATGCGGAAGAAGGAATCGGTTATCTCGCATCCGGCGACGAAATCCTGCACCTCTCTCTCGGGCAACTCTCCCTTATTTTCCCCAAGGAAGCGGAGGGCGTTCTCGCGCCATCGTTTTAGGGTGGGTTTGGTCCATTCCGTTATGTCCATTATGGTAACGGGGGTGAAACCCGCTTCCACCAGGCGGTCGGCGTAAGCGCCCATGGTGGGCACCTGGGCGGGTCCCCAGGCCTTCATGAGCCGGTAGTATTTCCGGAGGTGAGACAGGAAGAACAGGACTCCCTTATGGGGCGCTAGGAGCATGCGCTGCATTACGTCGCACATGAGCAGGGTTCCGCCCGGTCTGAGCACCCGGTGGCACTCGGCGAAAAGCCTTTTTTTGTCGGGGATGGGATGGGCCGCCTCCATTATCCACACCAGGTCGAAGGAGTGGTCGGGAAAGCCGTTGTCCATGCCGTCGGCTAATTTGAAGCGCACGCGTTCGTAGCCCCTTTCCTGCGCCTGGCGATTGGCATGTCGAATCCCGCACTCGCTGGTGGAGATGCCCTCTATGGAACACCCGTACTTCTCATGGAGATAGAAGGCAGGCGCTCCGATACCGCATCCCACGTCCAAGACCCTTGTTTCCGGCGTGATGTCGCCTAGCTCCGCCATCTTCTCGATCATGATCTCCGTGGCGCGTTCCAGCGGGGTGTTCTCGTTCGGAAAATAACCGAAATGAAAGTGCGCCCCCATAAATTCTTTCCAGGCATCGGTAATCCTGTCATAGTGGGAAGAGGAATCCATAACCATGGTGAATACACCCCCTCGTCAATGCAACCACCTCTTCACGACTCCGGACGCTCAAAAACTCTTCCGAGCGAAACCGTGTCCTCACCGGAGCCGTGATTTGGAAGAGTTTACCAGCTGCCCATAAGGTAGTCGGAGATCGTACGGGCCTCCACAGGGCTGACAGCCGAGCCTTAAACCCCGCCCCCAAAACCATTGACCCCAACACAAGAAGATAACTTATCGGGAAAATTTATACAAGTTCGTCACAATTGTACGGATAAACCCGCCCGCCCCCCGAGCGGCTTTCCCGAACCTCGAAGGATCGAAGGTCGGAAGGCCGAGGGATTTGGAGAGTCGCGATACGGCGTCCTGGTCGGATGGCGGGGTGCGGGGCGATCCGGCAGGAGACCGAGGATGCCCTGGAGCCCCCGACCGTATGGCTTTCCCGAACCTCGAAGGATCGAAGGTCGGAAGGCCGAGGGATTTGGAGAGTCGCGATACGGCGTCCTGGTCGGATGGCGGGGTGCGGGGCTACCCACTT